>DISE01000014.1:24497-27141 GCA_002421865.1 Castellaniella sp. UBA6218 | reverse complement strand
ACTTCGCCGCCGAAGTCGGCGTGGCCCGGGGTGTCGATGATGTTGATGTGCGTGCCTTCGTATTCGACGGCACAGTTCTTGGCCAGGATGGTGATGCCGCGCTCGCGCTCGATGTCGCCCGAATCCATGACCCGCTCGGACACCTGCTGGTTGTCGCGGAAGGTGCCGGACTGCCGCAGCAGCTGGTCGACAAGCGTGGTCTTGCCATGGTCCACGTGGGCGATGATGGCCACGTTGCGCAAAGCTCGTTTCATAGAATGTTTTCCTCGGTGGAAACGCTTGCCGGACGCAGACCGTCCGGCAAGGCGTGTAAAGGGATCAGCGCCGTTACCGGCGCTTCCATGGCCTGCAGGGCTTCCAGCCCCACGGCCTGTTCGATCGAAAACGGCCCGACGGCGGTGCGTCGCAGGGCCGACAGGTGCGCCAGGCAGCCCAGCCGGCGGCCGATGTCCTGGGCCAGGGTGCGCACGTAGGTGCCCTTGCTGCAATGCACCCGCACCCGGGCGCTGCGGCCCTCGCAGGCCAGAAGCTCCAGCGCGTGGATCACGATCCGGCGCGGCGGGCGCTCCAGCTCGATTCCCTGCCGCGCGTATTCATACAGGGGCTTGCCGTCGCGCTTGAGCGCCGACACCATGGGCGGGATCTGCTCGATCTCGCCCCTGAATCCGGCCAGCGCGGTTTCCAGCGCCTCGGGGTCCACGCAAGTGAAGTCCTCCGGCGCGCGCGCCGTGACATGACCCGTCAGGTCGCCGCTGTCGGTCTCCTCGCCGAAGGCCAGAGTCGCCTCATAGACCTTGTCGGCCTCCAGCATGGCGGCGGAAATCTTCGTCGCCCGGCCGAAGCAGCAGATCAGCAGGCCCGTGGCGAACGGGTCCAGCGTGCCGGTGTGACCCGCCTTGCGGGCGTCCACCGTGCGTTTGGCGCGCTGCAGCGCATGGTTGCTCGACAGGCCCTCCGGTTTGTCCAGCAACAGGACTCCGTCGAGCATCTGCCCGCGTCGGGAAGCCATCGTTCAATCCGTCCAGATGAGTGACGACCGCCCCTTCAGGGCTGGCCGTCCGGGTCTTCGAGTTCGGGGATATCCGAAGCGCCCGCCTGGGGACGGTTGGCCCGATCGATCAGTTGAGTGAGTTCGATGCCGCGCGCCAGCTGTGCGTCGTGGACGAACCGCAGGGTGGGCACAGTATGGATGTGCAGCATGCGGAACAGCTGCGAATGCAGCCAGCCCGCCTTGTCGTTCAGGGCCTGGGCGGCGACATCGGGTTCGGCGCCCAGCACCGAGAAGTAGACCTTGGCATGGGCGTAGTCGGCCGACAGATCGACGCCGGTGAGCGTGATCAGGCCGGCGCGCGCGACGTCGAGTTCACGCTGCACCAGGGCCGCCAGATCCTTCTGGATCTGGTCGGCCAGGCGCGTGTTGCGTCCGGGATTCGGCTTGGATTTATGACGACCCATGGTGCATGCCGCGCGCTCAGAGCGTGCGGGCGACTTCCTTGATTTCGAAGGCTTCGAGCTGATCGCCGACCTGGATGTCGTTGTTGCCCTTGAGCGTGATCCCGCAATCGAAGCCGGATTTGACTTCCTTGACGTCGTCCTTGAAACGCCGCAGGGAATCCAGGGAGCCGGTCCAGTGCACCACGTTGTTGCGCAGCAGGCGGACCTGGGAATCGCGACGGATCAAGCCTTCGAGCACCATGCAGCCGGCGATGTTGCCGACCTTGGACACGGTGAAGATCTCGCGGATCTCGACCATGCCGATGACTTCCTCGCGCTTTTCCGGCGCCAGCATCCCCGACATGGCATTGCGCACCTCGTCGATCGCGTCATAGATGATGTTGTAGTAACGCAGGTCGACGTCGTTGCCCTCGGCCAGTTTCTTGGCCGAAGCGTCGGCCCGCACGTTGAAGCCGATCACCACGGCGCCCGACGCGATCGCCAGGTTGACGTCGCTTTCAGAGATGCCGCCCACGGCCGCGTGCACGACCTGCACCCGGACCTCGTCGGTGGACAGTTTGAGCAGCGATTGCACCAGGGCTTCCTGGGAACCCTGAACGTCGGTCTTGACGATCAGCGGCAGCGTGCGCACGCCTTCGCCCAGGTTGTCGAACATGGATTCCAGCTTGGCCGCCTGCTGGCGGGCGAGCTTGACGTCACGGAACTTGCCTTGGCGGAACAAGGCGATTTCACGGGCCTTGCGCTCGTCGTTCAGGACCAGGACCTCGTCGCCGGCGGACGGAACCTCTGCCAGGCCCTGGATCTCGACCGGAGTCGAGGGACCAGCCTCGGCGGTGGGCTTGCCGGTGTCGTTCAGCATGGCGCGCACCCGGCCATAGGCGACTCCTGCCAGCACGGCATCACCGCGATGCAGGGTGCCGCTCTGGACCAGGATGGTGGCCACAGGGCCGCGGCCCTTGTCCAGCCGGGCCTCGATGACAATGCCCTTGGCCGGCGCGTCGACGGGCGCCTTGAGCTCCAGGATTTCAGCCTGCAGCAGGACGTTTTCCAGCAGATCGTCGATGCCCTGACCGGTCTTTGCGGACACGGGAATGAAGGGCACATCGCCGCCGTATTCTTCCGGCACCACTTCCTCGGCCACGAGTTCCTGCTTGACGCGGTCGAGATTGGCGTCCGGCTTGTCGATCTT
>DISE01000014.1:0-24374 GCA_002421865.1 Castellaniella sp. UBA6218 | reverse complement strand
ATGTAGTCCAGCAGCGAGGTCTTGCCATGGTCGACGTGGCCCATCACCGTGACGACAGGGGCGCGAGGCAGGGCTTCGGCCTCGTCGGTCGTCTCGGTGTCGGCCAGGAAGGCTTCCGGATCATCCAGCTTGGCGGCGATGGCGGCATGGCCGAGTTCCTCGACCACGATCATGGCCGTTTCCTGGTCCAGGATCTGGTTGATGGTGACCATCTGGCCCAGCTTCATCAGGTGCTTGATGACCTCGGCCGCCTTCACGGACATCTTGTGGGCCAGGTCGGCGACGGAAATCGTTTCCGGCACGTGAATTTCACGCGCGATGAATTCCGCCTGCATCGGTTCCTGGTGGTCAGCCTGGCGGCGGCCCTTGCCGCGCGCGCCCTTGCCGCCCCGGCCGCCAGCCTTGCCGCCCGCGCGCCAGGCGTCGCGCCCGGCGCCCGGCGACAGGGTTTCAGCCTTGGAAGGCTTCTTGCGGCCGTCGTTGGACCAGCTCGAGGACACATCGGCGGCCTTGATGACCTTCTTGCCCTCGGATTCCTTCTTGACGGCCGCCTTGGTGCCAGCGGGCTTGTGCAGTGTGCCGGTGGTGGGCGTTTCCTCGGGTTCGGGAGCGCGCAGGACCTTGCGCGGCTGCCGCATCATTTCGCGCAACGCGGCGGCCTCGGCTTCGGCGGCGCGACGGGCACGTTCGCGGTCGGCATCGGCCGGAGCGCGACGGGCCTTGCCCGGCGTGGCCTGAGGGGCGGAAACGGGCGCGGAGGACGCGGGCGCGGGTTCGGCGCGTGGCGCCGGTTCGGCGGCCTGAACCGGCTCGGACGCGGCGGGCGCCTCGGCCACGGGTTCGGCGACAGGGGTTTCGCTCACGGTGTCCTGATTGGTACTGGTTTCGGCCGGGGCGGCGGCCTCGGCGGGTTCTTGCTGCGCGTGGGTTTCGTCCGCTGCGGCCTCGGCCACCGGAGCCTGGGGCTCGAC
Source organism: Castellaniella sp. UBA6218 (assembly GCA_002421865.1). Classification (GTDB taxonomy): domain Bacteria; phylum Pseudomonadota; class Gammaproteobacteria; order Burkholderiales; family Burkholderiaceae_B; genus Castellaniella. Next base: position 23,403 of record DISE01000014.1, on the reverse strand, counting down.
CGGTGCCGTCTCGGGCGCAGCGGCGTCGGCGCGCGTGGCCTCGGCGCGGACCTCGGCGGCCGGCTCGGCCGCGGCCACCGTCGCCTGGGCCGGTTCGGCCTGGGGCGCGGCCGGCTCCGGGGCCGCCGGAGCGGTCACGGCGGCCTCGGCACGGGCGGCCTCGATCAGTTCGGAGCGGTCACGCTTGACCAGCACGCGCTTTTTGCGGACTTCGACCTGGATCGTGCGCGAACGCCCGGAACTGTCGGCCTGGTGGATTTCCGACGTCTTGCGGCGCGTCAGCACGACCTTCTTGCCCATGTCGGAGCCGTGCGAACGCCGCAGGGATTCGAGCAAGGCGCTCTTGTCTGCTTCGGTCACGTCGGCGTTCACCGAATCCAGCTCGACGCCGGCCGAGCGGAAATGATCCAGCAGGACGTTGGCGGGCATGTTCAGTTCTTCGGCGAATTGGGCGACGGTGTTACTCGGCATTCGACTCTCTCTTTGACTACGTTGAAGGGCGGTGCGATTCGATGCGACGAAGCGGTCAGGCTTCGTCGTCCTCGAACCAGTGGGCCCGCGCCTGCATGATCATGTCGCTGGCGACTTCCTCGGACAACCCGGTCAGATCGGCGAGTTCGTCGGCGGCCAGCTCGGCCAGATCGTCCAGCGTGGTGATGCCGTTTTCGGCCAGTTTGGCCACCAGGGCCGGGTCCATGCCCTGGATTTCCAGCAGGTCGCGGGCGGTCTGCACGCGTTCTTCCTGGGCGATGGCTTCGGTCAGCAAGGCATTGCGCGCACGGGTGCGCAATTCATTGACTGTATCCTCGTCGAAGGCCTCGATGTCCAGCAGTTCTTGCATGGGTACGTAGGCGATTTCCTCGAGACCCGTGAAACCCTCGTCGATCAGGATGTCGGCGACTTCCTCGTCCACGTCCAGCTTCGTGATGAAGGTGTGACGCAGCGCGGTGCGCTCGGCATCCTGACGGCTCTGGCTTTCCTCGGGCGTCATGATGTTGATTTGCCAGCCGGTCAGCTCGGACGCCAGGCGGACGTTCTGCCCGCGCGCGCCGATGGCCTTGGGCAGGTTTTCTTCGTCGACCACCACGTCCATGGCGTGTTTGTCCTCGTCCACGAGGATGGATTCGACGTGCGCCGGCGCCAGCGCGCCGATCACGAATTCCGCCGGATCGTCGGCCCACAGGACGATGTCCACCTGTTCGCCGCCCAGTTCATTGCGCACGGCCGTGACGCGCGAACCGCGCATCCCGACACACGTGCCGATCGGATCGATCCGCTTATCGTACGCCACCACGGCGATCTTGGCACGCACCCCCGGGTCGCGGGCCGCCGCCTTGATTTCGAGCAGGCCCTGCTCGATCTCGGGGACTTCGTTCTCGAACAGTTCGCGGATGAAGTCGGGCGAGGTGCGCGACAGGATGACCTGCTGGCCGCGCGCGGCGTGGTCGACCTTGAGGACGTAGGCGCGCACGCGGTCGCCGGCGCGGATGTTTTCCTTGGGGATCATCTCGGTGCGCGGCAGACGGGCTTCGACCTTGCCGATCTCGATGATCGCGTCGCCCTTGTCCAGCCGCTTGACGGTGCCGGACACGATGGTCTCGCCCCGGTCCAGAAAGTCGTTGAGCACCTGTTCGCGTTCGGCGTCGCGGATCCGCTGGAGGATCGCCTGCTTGGCGGCCTGCGCGCCGATGCGGCCGAACTCGATGGGCTCGAGGGGTTCTTCGATGTATTCACCGATCTCGATGCCCGGCACGATGTCCTGGGCGTCGGTATAGAGTTCCTGGGCGTCGGGTTCCTGCAGGCCGGCCTCGTCGGGCACGACCAGCCAGCGGCGGAAGCCCTCGTGCTCGCCGGACTGGCGGTCGATGGCCACGCGGATGTCCACGTCTTCCTTGAACCGCTTTTTCATGGCCGAAGCCAGCGCGTTTTCGAGAGCGCCGAACACAACATCGCGTTCGACGTTTTTTTCACGCGCCAGGGCGTCGACCAACAGCAGAATTTCGCGACTCATCGCTTCTTACCCTTGAAATCGAGGACGGGGTCCAGCCGGGCCCGGTCCACATCGTCAAAAGAAAACGGCAGCGTCCGTAGCTCACCGGACTGGTCTTCCCAGTCCAGGCTGAACACGGGCGGCTCATCCCCGCTGGCCCGCAGGATACCGGTGAATGTCTTGCGGGATTCGACCGGCTCGTGCAAACGCAGTTCGATGCGTTCGCCGGCGAAGCGGACGAAGTCCGCAGGACGGCGCAGGGGCCGATCGACGCCTGGGGAGCTGACCTCCAGGCGCTTATAGTCGATGTTTTCGACTTCGAACACATGCGACAACTGGCGGGAAACCTGCTCGCAGTCCTCGATGCGCACCCCTTCGGGACGATCGATCACTACACGCAGAAGCCCCAGGGGCGCGCGTTCCACATCGATCAATTCCACATCGAAACCCAGCAGGGCCTGCTGGGCGACCGTCAAGATATCCGCCATAAAATCCAAAAAAAAGGGGCTGTCCCGCAGCCCTTTGTTCGCTCCGGGATACCCGAAGCCCGTTCAGGAACCGCCGGCGGCCAGCTTGTTCCGGCCCGTGCACGCCTGATCGGCATGCGCGGCGCCGGACCCCCGCATGCCGATGCGCAATGCGAAGAGCCAACCCCCGGTGGACACAGCACAAAGGTGCTGTAAAGCCTTACATTATAACAGCGTTTCTTTACCTGCAGACCTTTTTCCGCCAAATCCCGACACACGGCCGAGGCTTGGCGATGGTCAGCGGTTCCGCCCCAGAAAACCCAGGCGGGATTCGTGCGCATGCGCGCCGCGTGGCTGGCTCTCGCCCCCGCCACCCGCCTGCTTGCGGGGCGCCTTGTTGCCCGGCTTGCGGCCGGACTTCTGGGCTGTCTTGGGCGGGCGCGCCGACACGGCGGCACCTTCGGCCTGAGGCTGCCCCGTCCCACCCTGGGCCTGAGCATGCTTGCCAGGCTTGCCGGCTCCTGGTTTGCCTGAACGGACCGGCTTGCCGGCGGGTTTCCCCGCTGGCTTGCCGCCGGCCTTGCCCTGCTTTGCCGGCCGGGCTGGCCGACTCGACGCGGGCCGACCTTCGGCATGCCCCTCCTGGACTTCGGCGCTTCGGGCGTGACCGTGGGCCTGAGGTTTGGCCGGCTTGCGACCGTGCCTGGCGGGCTGGCGGGGCTTGCCGCCTTCCGGCTTGCCCCCGTCAGGATGGCCGTTGGCCAACCCGCCGCTGATCAGCAACCCCGTCGTGAACGGATCGATGCCGCCCTTGCGGCCACCCGACACCTTCCCTCTGCGGTTCAGGCGGGCGCCATTCTGGCCGTTCTGGCCCGGCGTGCCGAAGCCCGGCGGCAGGGCGCTGGCATGCGACAGAGGCTGGCGTTCGGACTGACTGTCGTCCTCGTCTCCGCCGCGCAGCAGCCCCAACTGAACCATCAACGCCCCGACCAGGTCGGAATCCAGTTCGTCCCAACGCCCCCGGCGCAGGGTGGTGGGCAGCATCACATCGCCGAAACGCGTGCGGATCAGGCGACTGACCGTCACCCCCGCCGCCTCGAACATGCGCCGCACCTCGCGGTTGCGGCCTTCGCTCAGTGTGACCCGGTACCAGCGATTGCTGCCCTCGCCACCGATGTAATCCAGCGAATTGAATTGCGCCGGCCCGTCCTCCAGTTCGATGCCGCTGGTGAGACGGGCCTGCTCCTGTTCACCCAGCTCGCCCAGGACTCGGACCGCGTATTCGCGTTCCGATCCGTAGCGCGGGTGCGACAGCCGGTTGGCCAGTTCGCCCGAGGTCGTCAGGATCAGCAGGCCCTCCGTATTCAGGTCCAGCCGGCCCACGGACAGCCATTTGCCGGTCCGGATGCGCGGCAGACGGGCGAACACGGAAGCCCGGCCCTCGGGGTCGTCGTGGCTGACGATTTCGCCGGCCGGCTTGTGGTAGAGGATGACGCGGGGCAGTTTGCCCGCCTTGGGGCGCGTCACCAGCCGGCCATTGACGCGGACCTTGTCGTCGGGACCGATGCGCTGGCCCACGTGGGCGGGCTCGCCGTTGACCGAGACGCGGCCGGCGATGATCAGTTCTTCCATTTCGCGCCGGGAACCCACGCCCGCCTCGGCCAGCACCTTGTGCAGCTTGGGCATCAGGACGTCGCTGTTCAGATAGCGATCCAGCCGCTTGGCGGTCGGGTGGGCGTCGTTCAGATAGGTCAAGGCGCGGTCGGCCTCTTCCGCCGTCCCCGCGTCGATGGCTTCGCCGGGCTCGGCTTCGCGGGCCTCGGCGCCCTGGACACCGGCCTGCTGCGCATCCCCACGGCGGCGGCGAAACGGCGTACGCAGCTTGCGTCCGCGCGGCTTGCCGTTTTCCTGCCGGTGCTCGGCGGACGGCGTTTCGGACGCGGCCGTTTCGGCGCGCGGCATCGTCTCTGTTTCTGCTGTCATGGGGTTCGGTGACTCCTACACAAAATTCCGTTCTTCATTCTTCCGGGAGGCGCGGCTCCGCGGCCGGGGGACCGCCCGCGCCAACATTCGGCGCGGCGGGACCGGTTCCGGCCACCTCGTCGAAGGCCAGCACGCCCAGCGCTTCCGCAGGATCTTCCGCATCGAGCGCCGGCAGTTCGTCCAGCGCCCGCAGACCGAGGTCTTCGAGAAAGCGGCGCGTCGTCCCCAGCAGGGCCGGACGCCCCGGCGCGTCGCGATAGCCCAGGGTCTCGATCCAGCCCCGGTCTTCCAGGGTGCGGATGATCTGGGCCGAGACCGTGACGCCGCGGATGTCCTCGATGTCCCCACGCGTCACGGGCTGCCGCCAAGCGATGATGGCGAGCGTTTCGAGCACGGCGCGAGAATAGCGAGGCGGTTTTTCGGGGTTCAGTCGCCCCAGGTAACGCTGCATGTCGGGACGGCTCTGGAAGCGCCAGCCACTGGCGAGCTGCACCAGTTCGAGCCCCCGTTCCTGCCAGTCCAGCTGCAAGGCGGCCAGATGGCGACGGATGTCGTCCCCGGAAATCGTGTCTTCGAAGAGGCTGCGCAGATCGGTGACCGCGAGAGGCGCATCGGCGCACAACAAAGCCGTTTCCAATACGCGCAGGATTTCCGTTTCCGTCATTTTAGCTTGAACTCCGATCGGTTGCTTGCATTATTTTCGCAGACTTGCTATAGTTCTGTTCTCCAGACGCGGGGTGGAGCAGNNCAAATCCTGTCCCCGCAACCAGTTCAAGAACGCAGGCCGGATTCCCATGGAATCCGGCCTGTTTTCATTTGCGCGCGGCTTGCGCGCCGCCTGAAAGCAGGCCGGCACGCTAGGCCCGGACGCCGGGGCCGCCCGCCTGCACCGTCCGTTCCCGCACCAGCGCCTCGAATTCGGCCACCGGCAACGGACGGCTCAGCAAGTAGCCTTGCCACGCATGGCAGTGGTGGCGCTCCAGGAAGGCGCGCTGAGCCTCGGTTTCCACCCCTTCGGCGATGACGCGCAGCCCCAGGCTGATCCCCAGGGCGACGATGGTGCGCGCGATCGCCGCATCATTGGGGTCGGTCAGCACATCGCGCACGAAGCTCTGGTCGATCTTCAGCTGGTCCAGCGGCAGACGCTTCAGGTAGGCCAGCGACGAGTAGCCGGTACCGAAATCATCCAGGGAAAAACCCACGCCGTAGCCCTTGAGCCGCACCATCTTGCGGATCGTGTCCTCGACGTCCTGCAGCAAGAGACCTTCGGTCAGCTCGAGCTCGAGCCGGCTGGCGTCCGCGCCGGCGCCCGCCAGGGCCGCCAGAGTCTGCTCGACGAAGGCGGGCTGGTGGAACTGGCGGGGACTGACATTGACGGCCAGACTCAGATGCGCGAACGCGGAATCCTGGGCCCAGCGGGCCAATTGCTCGCATGCGGCCTTCAGAACCCACTCGCCCAGCGGCAGGATCAGGCCGGTCTCCTCCGCCAGCGGGATGAAGGCGGCAGGCGAAACGAATCCGTCCCGGGGATGGTGCCAGCGCAACAGCGCCTCGCAGCCGATGACGCGGTCCCGGTCCATCTGGGGCTGGTAGAAGAGCTCGAACTGTCCCCGCTCCAGGCCGATGCGCATGTCCAGTTCCAGCGTGGCGCGCCGATGCACCGCGGCCTGCATCAACGGATCGTAGAAACGCAGCGTGTTGCGGCCCGCCGCCTTGGCCTGGTACATGGCCAGATCGGCCCGCTTGAGGTGTTCGTCCACCCCCTGTTCCAGGCCATAAAACACCGCCGCCCCCATGCTGACCGTCGCATGATAATGTTCCGCCCCCAACTGGTAAGGCTCGCTCAGCAAGGCCAGGATGCGCTGGCCGATCTCCTCGGCCTGTGCGGCGGCTTCCTCGGGCGAGGCGCCCAGATCCTCCAGGACGACCACGAATTCATCGTCTCCGTGCCGGGCCGCGGTCTGTGAATCGGCCAGACAGGTCCGCAGGCGTTCGGCCACCTGGCGCAGCACCAGGTCTCCACTTTCATGGCCCCGGGTTTCATTCAAGGTCTTGAAATGATCCAGGTCCAGCATCAGCAACGCCCCAGAGCGCTGATGGCGCGCCGTGGACGCCATGGTCTGCTGCAAACGGTCCAGCAGCAGACGGCGGTTGGGCAACCCGGTCAGGGAATCGTAGAAGGCCAGGTAATTGATCTCCTCCTCGGCCGCCCGGCGCGACGTGAGGTCTTCCAGGGTCAGGAGATAGTCTTCGCCCAGCAGCACGCCGGCGACCTCGACTGTCCGATGGACGCCGTCGCCGCACAGGATCCGGTACTCGCCCGCCGCGATGACGCCCTCGCCCGACTGGCGGGCCGCATCGCATCGCTGCGCCCAATGCCTGGTCGCCCGTTCGCGGACTTCGGGATCAGGGCAGATTTTCGTCCACCAGGTCCGCACGTCGGGGACATCCTGCTCGGTATAGCCGAAAATCCGCACGAACTGCTGGTTGCGGAACGTGATGCGCTCATCTTGCCGCACCAGACACACACCCACCGGCAGGTGATCGAGGATGCTGCGCAGGTGCCGTTCCCGGTCCCGCATCGCATCCTGCATCCGGTGCCGTTCGTCGACATCCTGGATGACAGCGATGTGATAATCGGGCGCTTCGCCCGGCTGCCAGATGGGCGAGACGGTCAGGTCCACCCAGATCGACTCGCCGCTCTTGCGCATGACACGCTTTTCGAGCCGGAATTCACGGATTTCCCCGGCCTGGACGCGCCGCATCTGCTCAAGATCCCGCTCCAGATCATCGGGATGGGTCAACTGCTGGAAGTCGAGCCGCAGCAGCTCTTCGCGCGCATAGCCCAGGATGTCGCAGTATTTCTGATTGACGCGGACCAGGGCGCCGGTCTTGACGTCGGTCAGGGACACGCCGACTGCCGCCTGGTTGAAGACGGCGCGGAAACGTTCCTCGCTGCGGCGCAAGGCCTCGTGGGTGGAGGCGACTTCCGTGTAGGCGCGTGTGCGCTGACGGGTCAGCAGGCAGGTCAGCGTCACCAGCAGCAGGGTCAGCATCACACCCGCGGCGCCGATCCACCAGGGCATCATCCGCTCGGTCGAGGACAGCAGCGCGCGGCTGGGCGTGAATACCAGGCGCCAGGTCCGGCCCATCACATCCATCAGGCGGGTTTCCTCAAGCATTTCGCCGGACATGGAATCGTCCGGCGGCAGCGCCGAGACCCCCAGCGTGGCCGGCACGCCGGGCGCGCCCGCGGGACCGACATCCTGCAGCCGCAGCGACAGACCGCGCAGAAACCCGGACACGCGCACGGCCTGCAACATGTCGGCAACCCGCACCACGGCGGCCACGGCGCCGATGAAACGGTCGTCTTCGCCCCGATGGAACACGGGATAACGCAGGACGAAGGCGGTGCCGTCTTCCTTGTCCTGGAGCAGCGAGAAAGGCGCCGAGGCGGCGGGACGGCCCGTTGCCCGCCCTACCAGCAGGCAGGCCAGGTTGGCGGGCTGGGAAGCGATGTCCAGCCCCAAGACCCCCCCGTTGCCTTCCCTGGGCCAGAGATACTCGACGATATAGTGATCGGGGCGCTCGACGAGCGGGTGGATGACGGGTGCCGCGGCGCCCGGTACCCGCATGCGCGCGCGCAGCCGCGATTCATACGCGGACAGGTCTTCGGCGAACACCTGGCGCACAAAGGACAGATTGACCAGTTCGGGATAGTTCTGGCGCACGTCGTGCTGCGCCACCACGCGGTCGAACAGGGCGTCGTCCAGGTCCGGGTTCACCATGAACAGGTCCCGCAGACCGGCCACGACTTCCGAATAGGCCACGATGCGCTGGGCGATCGCGTCGCTGGAGGAGCGGACTTCCTCGGAAAACCGCAACTGGGCGATCGCCTGCCCCGCATCCTGCTGCTGTCGCGCCAGTCCGTATGTCAGGCCGAGTCCGAACAGGGCCACCGCGAGGCCGGGAAACCAGAGGCTGAGCGTTCGTCTTGCGGAAAATCCCGCCATCAGACTCCTCGATTGAAAAGGCAGGCAAAGACGCGGGGTGATTGCATGCGCGCTCCGCCAGACGGCGAGAGTCCCGGGATAAGAATAGCGGTTTTTCGATGACTGTTGTGAATCGTTTCGAACGCCGGAGGCCATCGCGCTGAAACGGCGTGGCCACATTGGACGGCCGGCGGCGCGGGCTCGCCGCGCCCCGTGTCACCAGCGGACGAAGAACAACACCCAGGCCCAGCAAAACGGCAGCAACCCCGCCGCCACGAGAGCCACGGCACCCAGCCTGCGCAGCGGCCGAGGCGTGCGCAACCCCGCCAGCCGCCATTCGAAACGCAGACTCCAGGCCAGCGCCAGCGCCAGCAGCGTGAAACGCACCGCGTTCGCCCAGCCAATGGGCACGCCCTCGTGCTGCAGCAAGGTCAGTGTCGTGGCCGAGAGCCCCAGGAACACGCCCGCGCCCGCCGCCGGAATCAGGCCCTGGGCAAGCTTGTGCACGCCCGCCAGGCGACCGCGCAGCAGCCGGCCGGCCGCATCCCGCACTCCCGGTGCGTCCGCGACCGGAAGCAGGCGATCCGCCAGCCACAGCCCACAGAAGGCGGCGCCCCCCACGATGACGGCCGCGCCGCCGATGAAAAGCAGGATCACGGCGCCATCCAGCCAGCTGAAGCTGTCGTTGACGTCCGGGTAATGGGTCAGGATGAACCAGGGGGCGTTGTCCGCCAGCGGCCAGTAGATATCCCGCGCCACCAGCCAGGTCGCGGCGGCCTGTTTGATCGAGACGAACCAGGGGCTGGCGCTCCACAGGAAAGCGCCCACGGCCAATCCCATCAGGCCGAAGACGATCAGCGCCGTCTGCCAGCCGTCGCCCTGGGCCACATGGACGACCTCGGCCTCGGGCGAACGGGGCGTCAGGGCGATGGCGCCCCGGTAGTCGCTGCAGCGCCCGCACATGTGGCATTCGGCCGCGCCCTGCATGTTGCGCAAAGGCAGCAGGGGAGCGCAGTTGATGGATTCGATGCGCCGCACGGGCGCGCGCCAGGCGGCGGCGTCCACCCGGTAATGCCAGGGTGCGAGTTTGGCCAGCAAGTTGAATACCCCGTTGACCGGGCACAGATACTTGCACCAGACGCGCTTGTCACGTCCGTAAAGCCAGCCGACGATCATGGCCGCCACGGTCGAGCCGCCCAGCACCGCGGCGACCGCCCAGGGATATTGATAGACGCTGACCAGTTGGCCGTAGATCGTGGTCAGACTGAAGGCCACGAAAGGCCAGCCGCCCCAGCGCATCCAGCGCGGTATGGCCCGTCCGCGCCCGTGCCGGCTGGCCCATTCGGTCAGGGCGCCTTCGGGACAGAACAGGCCGCACCAGGCGCGCCCGAACAGAGGAATGGACACCAGCACGAACGGCCACCAGATCCCCCAGAAGGCGAACTGGGCCAGGACGGTGAGATTGTTGAAGACGGACGCGGTGCGGTCCGGCAAGGGCATGGCCGCCGGGATCGCCAGCAAAGCGATGTAGACGACGACGATGATCCATTGAATACGCCGGATCGCGCGCTGATGATCGCGCAGAAGATCCCCTGCGCGCGCGACAGCGGAACGGAACGAATGCGACGAAATCATGCGGCTATGCCATTCCACGTCTTGAGGCCAAGGAGGTATTCTCCACGCATCCCCTCTCCCAAGCAAACAGGGGAGCGCCTCATTAAAGCCATCGGGTCGACGGGCGCATCGTCGGCCTGATCGACGATCCCGACGCCATCGACGTCAAGCCGTTCAAACGCAAGTCGGTGTCTATCCATTGGGAATTCATGTACACATCGTTCGATGGTCGAAATCGCGGACATCGAGACGCAAGGCGCACGCCCTGCTGGAGAGCGGACGCACCGGGAGTGAGATCGTACCGGAAGGCTTCGGGGCCGGAGGCCGGCGGGCACGGCGGCTTTGCCGCCCACCCCGGCCGGCCGTCACGCTGCCACGGGCGTCTTGGCGCGACCGGAGGACGCCGGCACTGCTGCGCGCGAGGCGCGCCGCAGCATCCATGCCACGACGCACCAGTACGCCAGCCAGATCAACAACTGGGACAGCGCGGGATAGGCGCGATATCCGGCGAAATCCGCCAGGATCTTGCCCAGTCCGCTTTCGGTGCCCAGCAGCCAGGAGGTATCCCAGACCGGATCCATCAGCGTCGGCAACACGTCCAGGGAAATCAGCCGGTCCGTGGCCGACACCAGCAACGCGCCAGCCAGCAGCAACAGCAGGATTTCCGTCAGCTTGAAAAAACGCCGCCAGGTGATGATCCGACCGCCCAACTGCAGCAGCCAGAAAGTCAGCAACGCGGCGGAAAATCCGCCCGCGCCCGCCAGCGCCATGGCGCCGACATCTCCGGACGCCTGCGAGGACAGGACAGTGCCATACAGGAAGACCACGGTCTCGCTGCCTTCGCGCGCCACGGCGATCATGACCAGTGCGAGCAGTCCCCACCAGTGGTCGTCGCCGACCCGCTCGGAGGCGCCCGATTCCAGCTCGCGCTTCAGGCCGCGCCCGTGGGCGCGCATCCAGACGACCATCTGGACCACCAGCCCGCAGGCCGCCAGCGCCATCAAGGCCTGGAACCACTCCTGGCCCTGGTCGGACAGCCAGGAAGAAACTCCCAGCAGCACCAGGGCCAGCGCGCCGGCCAGCAACAGCCCGGCGCCGACGCCGCCCCACAGCCAGGGCAGCCCGCGCCGGCCTTCCGGCGAGGCGCGCAGCCAGGAATAGAGGATGCCGACGACCAGCAGGGCCTCGACACTTTCACGCCAGACGATGAAGGCGACTTGTTCCATGATGGGATGCGGATGTCAGGGCTTGGGAAGCACCACCAGGGTGCCCTTCACTTGGGGATGAAAGTCGTCGAAGAAGGGGTATTCGCCCGGTCGCGACAGGGACAGCACTACGAACGAGGTGACCCCCGGCCCCAGGACTTTTTCCTTGCGCAGCGGCAGACTCTCGAATTCCACCGCTTCGGTGCTTTCGTTGACGAGGACGATCTTGAAACGGCCGACCGGCACTTCCAGGCGGGCCGGCTCGAAGGTGCCGTCGGCCTTGAAAGTCAAGGTATAGACCGGCATGTCGGCTGCGCCGGCCACCGACATCGGCGCCAGCCAGCCAGCCCACACCAGGGCCGCGAACGCGATCCAGGCGCGCATCTCAGTAGCCGCCCTTCTTGCCGGTGCCGGCATAGACGAACTCGTACTTGACCTCGAAGGTCTCGAACCACGGCGCGACGCCGGTTTCCTTGTCGATATGGCGGCCGAAGTGGTTGTTGTGCGCGGTTTCGGGCGAGCCGATGACAAAGGTGAGCGCGTATTTGCCCGGGCCTTCGAGCTTGACGTTGTCGCCATAGTGCGGGCCGTCGTTGGCCACCATGGGCATCAGGTCGCCCTTCAGGACCTTGTCGCTGCCCTGTTTCTGCAGCACGTACTGGATGTTCAGGTACGGTGCCCAGGCGCCTTCGGGCAAACCGTTCTTGTTGTCGGCCGTGGCGTGGATGTCGGCCTCCAGGTGAATGTCGGAATCCTTCGCGGCGCGCATCATGCCTTCCGGTTCCATTTCGACCGGCTGCAGATAGACCGCCGCCACTTCCAGTCCGTTGCGCTCGCTGGGCTCGCCGATGGGATATTCGGCCGCCAAGGCGGAAGAGGCCAGGCCGATGCCGGCCAGTGCGACGAACAGCTTGTTCACCATGAACGATCTCCGTGCTAGTAAGAAGAATGATTCTCGTTACTATAACACCACAAGATGCGCCGCGAAACCGCCATGGGACGAAACGGGATCGAAACAGCAAGGCGCGGGGCCGGACGTTTCGTCCGGCCCACGGTCATTTTTTCTTTTTCCCGCCTTCGGGCGGCTGTCCGGGAAAAGGAAAGGCCGAGAACATGGAGCGCGTCTGATCCTGCATCTGATCCTGCATCTGGACGAACAGGCCGCGACTTTGCTCGATGTAGTTGTTCATCATGTTCTGCAGGGCCGGGGTCTGCATGTTCATCAGCTGGGCCCAGGCCTCGGGGCCGAAATGCTGCTGGTACAGCCCCTGGGACTGCTCGGCCATGCGGTCCTGGATGTCCATCAGCACCTGGATGTTCTTTTCCAGGAACGTGCCCATCACGCCCTGCATGGCATGGCCGTAGAAACGGATGATCTGCGCCAGCGCCTCGGCCGAGAACATGGGCACGCCGCCGGATTCCTCTTCGAGGATGATCTGGAGCAGGATGCTGCGGGTCAGGTCGTCGCCGGTCTTGGCGTCGACGACCCTGAACACCTCGGTGTCCAGGACGAGCTGCTTGATGTCGGCCAGCGTGATGTAGGCGCTGGACTGGGTGTCGTAAAGACGTCGGTTGGGATATTTTTTGATCAACCGTTCCGCTTGGGGGGTTTGGGTGTTCCGAGCCATGATCAACCCATGTGCAGGCCACCGTTCAGCGAGAAATCCGCCCCGGTGGCAAACCCAGAATCGTCGGATGCGAGCCAGGCGACGATGGAGCCGATTTCCTCGGGCGTGCCCAGGCGCTTGACCGGGATGGTGGCGACGATTTTTTCGAGCACGTCGGGCCGGATGGCCCGCACCATGTCGGTGCCGATATAGCCCGGCGAGATGGTGTTCACGGTGACGCCCTTGCTGGCGACTTCCTGGGCCAGGGCCATGGTGAAGCCATGGATGCCGGCCTTGGCCGTGGAATAGTTGGTCTGGCCGAACTGGCCTTTCTGGCCATTGACCGAACTGATGTTGATGATCCGGCCCCACTGCCGTTCCACCATGTCGTCGATGACCTGCTTGGTCACATTGAACAGGCTGTTGAGGTTGGTGTCGATGACGGCACGCCAGTCTTCCTGGGTCATCTTGCGGAAGACGCCATCGCGCGTGATGCCCGCGTTGTTCACCAGCACATCGACCGGTCCGAACTGGTCCTTGACCTTGACGAAGGCCTCGACCGTGGAATCCCAGTCGGACACGTTGCCGACCGAGGCGTTGAACCGGTAGCCCAGCGCGGCCTGCTCGTCCAGCCACTTGGCATAGTCCCGACTGGGACCGCAACCGGCCACCACCGTGAAGCCTTCTTTTGCGAGACGCTGGCAGATCGATGTGCCGATACCGCCCATGCCCCCCGTCACGTAAGCCAGTTTGCCGCTCATGGTGTTCTCCTTTTCAGACTGCTTTGACTTTGACATAGCGCCCGGGTGCGGGCTCTATGACAGGATATTGTCGATTGCCAAGGGAGCGGCGGGCCGGCCGCCAATCCCCCGAATGCCCGGCCAGCCAGTCCAGCCAGTCGGGCCACCAGCTCCCCTTGACGTGATCCGCATGATCCAGCCAGGTCTGCGGGTCGCCCGGCAGGCCGGCGTCCCGTTCCCCGGACCAGTAGCCCCGACGGCCCCGTTCCGGGGGATTGACGACCCCCGCGATGTGGCCGGACTCGCCAAGCACGAAGCGCAGCGGGCCGCGCAGCAGGCGCGTCGAGGCATAGGCCGAGGTCCAGGGCACGATGTGGTCCTCGCGCGAAGCATACAGGTAGGCCGGCATGTCCAGGGCGCGCAGGTCGGCGACCGTGCCGCAAATGCGCAACTGGCCGGTTTCCAGACGGTTTTCCAGATAGGTATTGCGGAAATACCAGGTGAAGAACGGCCCCGGGAGGTTGGTGCCGTCGGCGTTCCACGCCAGCAGGTCGAAGGCCCGCGGCGATTCGCCCATCAGATAATTGGAGCCGACGTAGTTCCAGACGAGTTCCGAGGGCCGCAGGAACGAGAAGGTGGTCGACAGCTCACCCGCCGTCATCAGGCCGCCCGCACCCAGTTGCTGTTCCCGCGCGCGGGCATGCTGCTCGTCGACGAAGACGTCGAGGATGCCGGTCTCGCGGAAATCCAGGAAGGTGGTCAGCAGCGTCAGTGCGGCCACCGGGTCTTCGTTCCGGGCGCGCGCCACGGCCAGGGCACTGGAGAGCAGCGTGCCCCCCACGCAGAAGCCCAGGGCATTGATCTGCGGCTGGCGGGTCACATCCCGCACGACCCGGATGGCCTTCAGCACGCCGTCCTCGACGTAGTCGTCCCAGGTCTTGTGCTGGATGCCGTCTTCGTCCTCAGGCAGCGGATTGCGCCAGGACACCATGAAGACTTCGAAGCCGGCACGCACGGCGTGCAGCACCAGGGAATTGGCCGGCTGCAGGTCCAGGATGTAGTACTTGTTGATGCAGGGCGGCACCATCAGCAGGGGAAGCCGGCGGACCTTCGCCGTCTGCGGCCGATACTGGATGATCTGCATCAGGGCGTTTTCGTAGATCACCGCACCCGGCGTCATGGCCAGGTTCTTGCCAGGCTCGAACGCGGACTCGTCGGTCTGCGTGATGCGGCCCCGCGTCAGGTCGCGCATCAGGTTCGCCAAGCCCCGCTGCAGGGATTCGCCTCCGCTGTCGACCATGGCCTTCAGGGCCTCGGGATTGGACGCGAGGAAATTGCTCGGCGCGGCGGCCTCGACCCACTGCATGATCGAGAACTTCAGGCGTTCGCGCGCGCCTGCCTCGAGATCGGCGGCCTGGGCCAGGCGCTGCAGCGCGTCGGCCATGAGGAGGTAGGCGTGCGCCGAGAACAGCGCGTGGGGGTTGCCGGCCCAGGCCTCGGACGAGAAACGCCGGTCCGCGGGCGGCGTCAACGCGCCCTGGCGGAATGTGTCCAGCAGCGACTGCCAAGCCTGAGTGAAATCTGACTGGATGGATGCCAATTGGGCGGGGGCGACCCTGGGCGGCGTCCGCTTTTGTGAAGAATTCCGATCAGCCATTCCACGATCCCTTGTACCGCCAGATCCCGAAACAGCCCGGAACCTTTTTGTTTGTCTATTCTGTCATTCTGCCAAAACACGTCAATTCGGGTAAGTCGCTAGCCTGAAGGAGGCGTCAGCCACGCCAGGGTCGCCTGCCGTCCGGATCCGGGATCGCGGCGATGTGAAAAGTACCGGTCCGCGCGCGTCCAGGTGCATTCCCCGCAGGACTCCACCCGATCCACGCCGGCCTGCAGCAACCGGGCGCGCGCCAGGCCCGCCAGATCCGCGCGCCAGTGCGTGCCATCAGGCTCGGCCGAGAAAAACGCGGCCCACGCCGGGTCGCCTCCCGGGCCGATGAACGCCTCGCGTACGTCCGGCCCGACCTGGAAGGCCCCGGGCCCGATGCCCGGGCCGATCCAGGCGCGCCAGCCGCGGGCGGCCGGCGCGCGCCGGCGCATGGCGCCCAGCGTTTTTTCCAGCACGCCGGCCGCCAGCCCGCGCCAGCCGGCATGGGCAACACCCAGCACGGTGCCTGCCTCGTCGGCCAGCACGACCGGCAGGCAATCGGCGGTCATGATCGCCAGGGGACGTCCGCGCAGGGTCGTCACGGCCGCGTCCGCGCAAGGGGCGTTCATGCCCGATTCCAGGCCCGCATGCCGCCGGGATCCGCCTGACTCGGCATCGCCCTCGAACACATCCGTGCCGTGCACCTGTTCGAGCCAGAGCGGCTCGTCCGGCAGTGCGCGCCGCAGCCGCAACCGGTTTTCCCGGACGGCCGCCGGGTCGTCCCCGACGTGCCCGCCCAGATTCAGGCTGTCGCGCGGCGCCCGGCTGACGCCGCCGACGCGCCAGGTCGAGAAATAGCGCACGCCGGTCCAGGGCGATCCACTCACCCCCTGCAGGCCGGGAGCCGGTTCAAACACCGTCGTGGCCATCGCCTTCCCAGAGAATGCCGTCGAGTACGCGTCGGAAATCGTCCGGCGGTTCCGCCGTGAAGGCGCACGGCCGACCGCTGGCGGGGTCGTCGAAACCCAGGGCGCGCGCATGCAGCATCTGGCGCCCGGCGCCGGCCTCGTGGCGCCCCCCGTAAAGCGTGTCGCCCAGCAAGGGGTGCCGCAAACGGGACATGTGGACGCGGATCTGGTGCGTGCGGCCGGTTTCCAGGCGGCACAGCACCCGGGAAACGACGACGTCGCCGCTGCGCCCGATGCCCAGGGATTCATAATGCGTCACAGCGGGCTTGGGCGCTACCGGGCGGTCGGAACTCATGCGGACCGGCACCCGGGGGTCGCGGCCGATCGGCGCGTCCACCGTCCCCCGCCCCGACAGCGCGCCATGCACCAGCGCGCAGTATTCACGCCGGACCGTGCGCGCCTGGAGCTGGCGCACCAGTTGCGTCTGGGCGGTTTCCGTGCGGGCCACGACCAGCAGCCCCGAAGTGTCCTTGTCCAGCCGGTGGACGATGCCGGCCCGGGCGACGCGCGCCAGCTCCGGGTAGCGGAACAGCAGGCCGTTGAGCAGCGTGCCGTGCCAGTTGCCCGCGCCCGGATGCGTCACCAGGCCGGCGGGCTTGTCCACCACGATCCATTCCGGCGCGTCGGCCACCACACGGAAATCGATGTCCTCGGGGACAAAAGCCAGATCCTCGGGCGCCTGCTGGGGCCAGACACGGATGAGGGCTCCGGGTCCCACCCGGGTCCGCACCCTGCCCACGGCGCCATCGACCTCGACGTGACCGTCCTCGATCCATGACTGCAGGCGGCTGCGCGAATGCCGCGGCATCAGGCGGGCGAGCGTCTTGTCCAGCCGGTCCGGAAGGACGTCGGGCGGCAGGCGGAACACGTCGGGCGCGTCGGGCCCGGTGTCTTCGGTGGCGATATCCGTGTACGGCATGGCGACAAATCATATAATCTGCCGACAATGCTAACACCTTGACCAAGGACGCTCCGTGGCCGCGCATGCCCTCGTTTTACTGAAAGCCCTGCCAACCCGTATCAGGCTGATCCTGGTTTGTCTGTGCATGGCCCTGGCGGCGGGCTGCAGCTCGACCAAGGGCAATATCGATCCGACCGCCGGCTGGAGCGCGGAGCGTCTCTACAGCCAGGCCAAGTCCGACATCAGCTCGGGCAACTGGTCCGACGCCCGCAAGAATCTCGAAGCCCTGGAAGCCCGCTATCCCTTCGGCATCTACGCGCAGCAGGCCCTGATCGACCAGGCCTACGTCAACTGGAAAGACGAGGAACCCGAACAGGCCCGTGCCGCGATCGACCGTTTCATGCAGCAATACCCGAACCATCCCGGCACGGACTACATGCTGTACCTGAAGGGAATGATCACTTTCACGCCGCCCAGCGCCATCCTGTCCAACTTCACGCGCCAGGACCCAAGCGAACGCGATCCCAAGGGCCTGCGCGAGTCCTATGAAGCCTTCAACGAGCTGATCAAACGCTACCCCGACAGCCGCTACACACCCGACGCCCGCAAGCGCGTCGCCTGGCTGGTCAACACCATCGCTGAAAACGAAGTCCACATCGCCCAGTACTACTATGAGCGCGGCGCCTATGTGGCGGCGGCCAACCGCGCCCAGACCGTGGTCACCGACTTCGAAGGCGTGCCCATCGCGGAAAAGGCCCTCTACCTGATGATGCTCAGCTACGACAAGCTGAACCTGCCGGAATTGCGCGACGACGCCAAGCGCGTGCTCGACAAGAACTTCCCGGACAGCAAGTACTACAAACAGGGCCTCGACGAGCCCGTCAACCGCTGGAACCCCATCAACTGGTTCTAGAGCCGTTCCCGGCCCCGTTCGCGCCAGTCAGGCTTCGGCGGCGCTCTCGGGGGCCGGTGCCCGCCCGCCGGGCGGATTGCCCAGAAAATCCAGCGCCACAGAGGCATCCCGGGTCCGGGCGAAAGGCGGCAGGCCCTGCCACAGCAGCCGCCCATAGGGTTTGTCCACCAGGCGCCCGTCACCCACCACCAGCACGCCCCAGTCGGTCTCCGACCGGATCAGACGCCCCGCGCCCTGCTTGAGCAGCAGCGCCGCCTGAGGCAGCTGGTATTCCATGAAAGGGTTGCCGCCTTCGGCCCGGCAGGCGTTCAGACGCGCCTCCAGCACCGGATCGTCGGGCGGCGCAAACGGCAGTTTGTCGATCGCCACCAGGGTCAGCGCGTCTCCCGGCACATCGATGCCTTCCCAGAAACTGGTGCTGCCCACCAGCACCGCATTGCCGGCCGCGCGGAAGCGATCCAGCAGCACGCCGCGCGAGGCTTCGCCCTGGCGCATCACCGGCCGGTCCGAAGCCAGCATGCCGCGCAGCAGGACATCGGCCACCCGGTCGACCGCGCGCAAGGTGGTGCACAGCACCAGTACCCCGCCCGCGCAGGCATCCACCAACGGCAGCAGGGCCTGCGCGAATGCGTCCGTGAAGCCCGGGTCGCTCGGCCATGGCAGCGCCTTGGGCACATACAGCAGCCCCTGGGCCGGATAATCGAAGGGCGAGGCCCAGCTGCGTGTCTCGGCGCCCCCCAATCCCAACTGGCGCTGGAAATGCTGGAAATCGCCGCGCACCGACAAGGTGGCCGACGCCAGCACCCAGGATTGGCCCGGCCGCCGGAAGCCCGAAAAGATCCGCGCCACCGACAAGGGCGCCCGCTGCAGCCGCACGGAATGCGCACTGTGCTCTATCCAGCGCACGGCGGCATCGCCCCCGGCCTCGGGTTCCCCTCTGGCGGGATGCGCCCATTGCCAGAGCCGGGCGCGCAACGTGCGCGCCGCGCGGGCGGCGGCGGCCAGATCCGGGTGGCGCTCCTCCTGGGTACCCAGGGATTCGGCCAATCCGTCCAGCGCCTGCGCCAGGCGGTCCAGCGACTGATCGAAAGCGTCGGCCTCGGGAATCTGCTCGAAGGTCGCCCGGCCGCCCGGCAGACGCCCCACGGGGGCGCTTGTCAGGCGCAGATCGCGTGCCGCCGCATCCAGCGCCTGGCACAGCTCGCTCCAGCGGACGGCCTCGCGCGCATGGGCCAGCCCCGCCGCCTCGGCCTGGCGGGCGCAATCCAGCACCTGGTGCAACGACAGACTCTGCCCCAGAAAGCGGGTGGCGGTGTCGGGCAGCTGGTGCGCCTCGTCGAACACCACCATTTGCGTCTCCGGCAACAGATCGGTGATGCCCTCTTCCCGCAACGCCAGATCGGCCATGAACAGGGCGTGGTTGACCACCACCACGTCGGCGTCCTGGGCGTGGCGGCGCGCTTTCAGCAAGAAACAGTCGCGCACGAAAGGACAGTCCTGGCCCAGGCAGTTCTCGCGGGTCGAAGTGACCCGGTTCCAGATGTCGGCGGTCTCCGGCACCTCGGGCAGGTCCGCGCGGTCGCCGCTGTCGCTTTCCCGCGTGAAGCGGCGGATGGCGCGCAACTGGGCCATTTCGTCGCGCGATTTGAGGCCACGCTCGTCCTGTTCCAGGCGTTCCAGGTGGTAGTGGCAAACGTAGTTGCCGCGCCCCTTGAGCAGCGCCACGTCCACGGGCAAGGCCAGCGCGGCGCGCAGGCGCGGAATGTCGCGGCGAAATAATTGGTCCTGCAGCGTCCGGGTGCCGGTGGAGACCAGCACCTTGCCGCCCGAGAGAAAGGCGGGCGCCAGATAGGCCCAGGTCTTGCCGGTGCCCGTACCGGCCTCGGCGATCAGCACACCGCCGCTGTCCAGCGTGGCGCGGATGGCCTCCGACAGTTCGAGCTGGGCCGCGCGCGGTACGTAGCCCGGCAACTGGCTGGCCAGCGGGCCGTCGGGGCCGAAAAGTGCGGCGAGATCGTCGGAAAACATGATGCGGGACGCGGCGTGGAGGCGGATCGATCCCCGGATGATACGCCAGGCCTCGCGGCGTGGCGGGACGGGTATGGCAAAATGCGCCGCTTGTACCGGTATTGCGTGACATCCATGACCATGACCAGCCCCGACTCTCAGACCCATGCCGTCGATCCCGCCCGCGTCCTGCGGCTGCTGACGGCGGAACTCGACGCCCGTCCCGCCCAGGTCGCGGCGGCGGTGGACCTGCTGGACTCCGGCGCCACGGTGCCTTTCATCGCCCGCTACCGCAAGGAAGCCACCGGCGGACTGGACGACACGGTGCTGCGCCAGCTGGAAGTGCGTCTGCTCTACATCCGCGAACTGGAAGGCCGTCGCGTGGCGATCCTGGACTCGATCGCCGGACAGGGCAAACTCGACGACGCCCTGCGGGCGCGGATCCTGGAAGCCGACAGCAAGCAGCGACTGGAGGACCTGTACGCGCCCTATAAGCCGAAGCGGCGCACGCGCGCCCAGATCGCCCGCGAGGCGGGTCTGGAACCCCTGGCCGACGCCCTGCTGACCGATGCCTCGGCCGATCCTGAAGTTCTGGCGGCCGCCTACCTGAACGCCGAGGCCGGCTTCGAGGACGCGCGCGCGGCCCTGAACGGCGCGCGCGACATCCTGGCCGAACGCTTCGCGGAAGACGCCGCGCTGCTGGACACGCTGCGCACGGAACTCTGGAACACCGGCCGGATCACCGCCCAGGTCGTCGAAGGCAAGGAAACCGAAGGCGCGAACTTCCGCGACTGGTTCGACTTCAGCGAGGCCCTGCGCACCCTGCCCTCGCACCGCATCCTGGCGCTGCTGCGCGGCCGACAGCAAGGCGTCCTTGACCTGCGCCTGGGGCTGGATCCCGCGCGCGAGGCCGAAACACCGCACCCCTTCGTGGCGCGCATCGCCGGCATCCTGGGCGTGGACGCCCGTTTCGATGCCCACGCCACGCCCCGCCAGCACTGGCTGGCCGAAGTCTGCCGCTGGACCTGGCGGGTCAAGCTGCTGACAGGCTTCGAGACCGAACTGATCGGGCGGTTGCGGGAAACGGCCGAAGCCGAAGCCATCCGCGTGTTCGCCGCAAACCTGAAGGACCTGCTGCTGGCCGCCCCTGCGGGCCCGAAGGCCGTTCTGGGTCTGGATCCCGGCATCCGCACGGGGGTCAAGGTCGCCGCCATCGACGCCACCGGCAAGCTGCTGGAAACCGCCACCATCTACCCTTTCGAGCCGCGCCGCGACGTGGAAGGCAGCCTGCGGACTCTGGCCGCATTGATCGCGCGTCACAAGATCGATCTGGTGGCCATCGGCAACGGCACCGCCTCGCGCGAGACCGAGCGCCTGGCCGCCACGCTGAGCGAGCGCCACCCGGAACTGGCCTTCGAACGCGTCGTCGTGTCCGAGGCCGGCGCTTCGGTCTATTCGGCCTCCGAAATGGCTGCCCAGGAATTCCCCGAGCTGGACGTCAGCCTGCGCGGCGCGGTCTCCATCGCCCGCCGCCTGCAGGATCCGCTGGCGGAACTGGTGAAGATCGAGCCCAAGGCGATCGGCGTGGGCCAGTACCAGCACGACGTCAATCAGCGCGAGCTGGCGCGTTCCCTGGACGCCGTGGTCGAGGACTGCGTCAATGCCGTCGGCGTGGATGTGAACACGGCCTCGGCGCCTCTGTTGACGCGCGTGTCCGGACTGAACCAGTCCCTGGCGCGCAATATCGTGCAATGGCGCGAGGCCCACGGCGCCTTCCGCAATCGCAAGGCGCTGCGCGACGTGCCGCGCTTCGGCGACAAGGCCTTCGAGCAGGCGGCCGGCTTCCTGCGCGTCCCGGGGTCCGACAACCCCCTGGACGCCTCGGCCGTGCACCCCGAGGCCTATCCCGTGGTCGAGCGGATCCTGCGGAAAATCGACCGGCCCGCCGAGGCGGTGATGGGCCATGCGGATTCCCTGAAAGGCCTGTCCCCGGCGGACTTCACCGACGAGCGCTTCGGCCTGCCCACGGTGCGCGATATCTTCGCCGAACTGGAAAAACCGGGCCGGGACCCCCGCCCCGAATTCAAGACGGCGAAATTCAAGGAAGGCATCCAGGACATCAAGGATCTGGCGCCCGGCATGGTCCTGGAGGGCGTAGTCAGCAACGTCGCCAACTTCGGCGCCTTCGTGGACATCGGTGTGCACCAGGACGGCCTGGTGCACGTATCCGCCCTGGCCGACAGGTTCATCAAGGATCCGCGCGATGTGGTGCGCGTGGGCCAGACGGTGCAGGTGCGCGTGCTGGAAGTGGACGTGGCGCGCAAGCGCATCGCCCTGAGCATGCGCAAGGATGATCCGGAACCTCGCGCCTCGGCCGGCGCGAGCGGCGCGGGCCGCTCAGGCGGCCGTGCCGGCCAACGCGGCGGACATCCCGACCGGGCCGCCGCTCCCCAGGGCGCCATGGCCGAGGCCTTCGCGCGGCTGCGCAAGCCCTGAGCCTCCGGCCTCGGGGGAATGGGGCGGCGGCATGCGCCGCATAGGCACCTGGAACACCGCGCCCTTGATCTCCATCAGGTTAGACTGGGGATCTATCGGCTAAAAAGTCGATAAGGGGGACGTTATGTCACCATCCTCGAACCGCCGCAGCGACATCGACGCCCGGGCCGCCGCCCGGGCCACCGATCAGTATTTCCACGCCAGCCAGGCGCGCGCGTTCGCGTCGCTATCGCCCGCCTCGCTCAACCTGGCGTGGCTGGACTGGGCCACGCACCTGACGGCCTCGCCCGGCAAGCAGGCCGAACTGCTGCGCCTGGCCGTCAGTCACCAGATCGATCTGGCGCACTATCTGCACGATTGCCTGCAGGCGTCCGGGGGGCCCTCGCGGGTCTGCATCACACCGCCGGAAACCGACCGCCGATTCAGCGACCCCGCCTGGTGCCGCTGGCCTTTCAACCTGTTGCATCAGGGCTTTCTGCTGACACAGGCCTGGTGGGAGGAAGCCACGACCGACCTGCACGGCGTCGACCCGCACCACGTGCGGCAGGTCTCGTTCTGGGCACGCCAGTGGCTGGACATGATGTCGCCCGGCAACCAGCTCTGGACGAACCCGGTCGCCCTCGACCGCACGGTCGGGCAACGCGGCATGAACCTGCTGCGGGGGGGCGGTTACCTGCTGGAGGACATCGTCCGTCACCAGGCCGGAATGCCGGTCGCCGGTGCGGACGCATTCCGTGTCGGGCGGGACGTGGCGGCCACCCCGGGCAAGGTGGTGCTGCGCAACCGGCTGATCGAGCTGATCCAGTACGCCCCCACGACCGCGACCGTGCGCCCGGAACCTGTCCTGCTGGTGCCGGCCTGGATCATGAAGTACT
>DISE01000072.1 GCA_002421865.1 Castellaniella sp. UBA6218 | reverse complement strand
CGCTCAAAATAGTTGACGCCACCCACGAGGCCGTCGCTTGCCGCCGTTGTGCCTCATGTTGACTACCTCAACTCTAGCCAAGCAGGAAGCGCGTTTAGGTTGATAGTCGTTTGTCCTGGCGGACAAGCTTCGGCTTGGGCGAACAAGCGTCGGCCTGAGCCATCTGGGACATCGATCAACAGATTGAAATGGGCCACCGTCTGGAAGACCTCACGAGCTCTCTCTACGACGCCGCTCATGTCGAGGATGAGTCGCCCGCCGTCATTCATAAGGGTGAGCAGGATATCTACAGGCGCGTTTATTCCGCTAATTCCAAACCGTGGTAAACCTGAATGCGCACCAAGGAGATCCAAGTAGTACTTCAGGTGATCCTCTGCGCGTCGGTCCAGCCCACCTGCCACAACTCTGCGAGCGATTAGCCCAGAGGCCTTTGCCAATGCCACTTGTTCGTCACGAGTAAGCGGCTTTAGCGGCTGGTTGCCTCGATCGACGCCTTCCAAGGTGCCCGATGTTGCGTCGACTTTTGCGGTGCGGTGGATTAGGCAATGCCGATGTTCGACCGTGGCGGCATAAACACTGAGAACCGCAGTCCAAACCTGTTGCGAACATCCCAAAACACCTTTATCGCCGCTGGCGCTCTGGGCATGTTGCTGTTTTTCTGCGATGGACCAGTCATGGCGAGCAGGGGCAAGCGTTGCACTGGTTAGTGCAAATTCCAGCAAAAGGTCAAGCACTTTCCAGGCTGCTCCGAAAAGTAAGGGTGCTAGCTTGTCCTTTAGGCTGTCGACGGCTTCCGCATAGAGACTATCGTTGAAAATAACGCTTACTTCGGCAACCGTTTTCCCTCCTCGAAGATCTATGCAGGCACCGTCATGTTGTTCGATTGCGGGGCGTACGGTTTCGAGCACATAGAGCTCAAAAGCCGTGCTCTCTTCAAACTCTTGGAGCGTCGTAATCATGAGGCACACCGTAGAAGTGTCTGGCAGACCCTTGACAGGCGATAGTCCGCCATGAGGATATCGGTGTTGGCTGCCATGTTAGAACTCGCCGCGGCGAGGTCGCAAGTCCGAGAAGTCCGTCAGGGTGTCGCAATTGACGCAGTGATACATGCCTGATGTCTCTTGGAAATGCATCCCGCAAAAGCAACCACAGAACGGACAACACTCATAAATTTCAAAGTCTGCCCATGTGCAGATGCCCATGTACTCGGGAATACCGTCACGGTCGTAGCCTATAACTTCGAATGAGTTGTCGTTCTTCGGAATGAACCCTTGATGGCGCACCAATTGCTTCAGCACGTCATCCTGATTGATCGAGAACCATTCACCGCGGAGGCGCTTCGCGCTGTATTCTCTGTGCAGATCTCGTTCCAAGCCGAAATCATCTTGTGACTCCAGCCATCCCATAAGTGCTAGCTCGCATGGCGAACCCGTCTGGAGTTGTGAAAGCCTCCGTCGGATTTCTTGGCTCACGCCAATCTTGATGTGGCCGTCGCGCAATTCCCGAACGAAATAGACCGGCATCCTGAACTCCAATGTGAAGCTGACCGGCGACTTGCGTTCATAAGCCGCAAGGCGTCCGAGTTGAACGGTATGTTCAATGGCAAGGAGAAGGTGGACTGTCTGCTGTGTGGCAGCGTAGGCGAATCTAGCTCTGAACGCAGCCGATCACAACCAGCGGACTGCTCGCTACCGCCGCCTCAGTTGTGTTCCCACCGATTTTGTGCCGCGCCTCTTCAGCCTACCTGCGGGGTGCCTCGCTTAACCAATCCTCCTGTCCGTAGGAATAACCAGGAAATTCCCGTTCAAGGGTAGTCTCGAACCGCAACAGCCGGCGCACGAGGTTTGCTGCCTGCTGGACATCCTCCGGCCGCCGGATCTCTATGGGCGCACATAGCTCCACAAAGAGGGACCAGGAGGTGCGTTCTCGCTTCATGCCGGGGATGACCCGGTAATCAATCCCGTGGGCGTAAAGCCGTTGGCGTTCCGCCTCTGTCGCGTCGGAACGTGCTTGTTCGTCTGCAGTTTTCTCGCGCATCGCCGTACCTACGAGCCGTTTGCGTGAACGGCCGACTTTTTTGTAGTGGCGTTTTCCGTCGAGCAGGCTGAGCCAGGAAGACTCGCCTTGCGGGTCGACGATATCCCAAGAGCGTGAGTCAAGTTCGTCCTGGTAGGCTTGGCGTGGATGATGCCACGAGACATTGATGCGGCGCCCGGAGAGGATGGACTGGAAGTCATCCCACCAGGAGAGATCGTTGTCGGCCATTTCCTCGTAGGAGTGCAGGATATAAAGCCCGCCGTTCCCGTGCCAGGGAGTGAGCCGGTGATACAGACGCTGCGAGCGTGCTAGGGCTTCCATGTGGTGGTTTTTCACCAGTAACCTCTTTTTGCGATTTCACCGGCATATCCATGATCATTTTCTCTTATGTTATGCCTCCCCGTATAGGTCATGGCTCTGCCGATCTGCTCTCAATTTCCATGCGTCGCATTTGTGTCCCACCCCACGTGGCGCATCCTGCGCGACCCAGGCACACTGGAGCCCAGCCAACTACCGCGAGGTGCTTCATGCCCCTGCTTGTCGCTCTCGATGAATTTGAATGTGCGATGCGCGTTGTCTCCATCCACGCGCAGCTGGGCCTTGCAGCAGGTTCCTCCGGCCATGCCGAAGCGGCGCTCCGTGCGATTCAGGCGGTCTGCGAGAAAGCGGACGCTACTGTGGAGGATGCGCTCTCTCACCCGGATGCGGTGCAGCAGGTGTGCGCGATCGAGGGCGGTTTGAGGAGAGAACGTCGTATTTGATGTGCTCATGCAGCGGGTGCAGATGAAATCCGAGCCAGAGGAAGAGCGGGCATGCTTGCAATCCCGTGCGCCCGTCGCGCGCACCTCATCGGCCACTTCGACTGAAGATATTTTCAAAAATCTTTCATAATTGAAAGATCTCATTCCCGCCGCCTTCTCCTGGCACGGCCCGTGAGGCCTCCGGCAAGCGGCCTTCACAAAAAATGCCCCGTGTTGCCACGCTGTTCTGCCTATACCTCTCTAGCCACCACTGGAGAGCGAATTTATGGAACAGACCTGGGCGTTGGGAGCCACCGCAGAGAACCCGAGAGAGATCGAGATCGTGACCGATTCGGGTGTGCGCCGTGTTATCCCCATTGAGCAAGCTACCCAACTGGGCGTGCCAAAGCCTGCGAAAGCAGGGAGGTACGTTTACGAGGGGGATTTCGCGTCATGGCACACGGAGCCCGCTGACACCTATCTGGCCGGCTTGGGTTTTCCGGAGAGTCCGTCGGAGGTACACAGGCACCTGGTTTTCACCTTCGATGTGAACCCAGCATTGACCGCTCACGTTCCGGCGCTGGTTCTCATGCGGGCGTTCTTCAAGCCGCACTATTGTGTGCTGCCTGCAATCTTCCGGCCTGCCGGCTTGGATATGATCTCCTTCGTGGGTTACGGCCAGGAGCCTCCTACGGTTGTCTTGGACGGCGTGCCTGAAGCCAGCCGATTCTGCACACAGAAGGGCACTCACCGGGAGCGCGCGATTCAGTGGTGCCAGCTTTCGCTCTCCGCGAGGAAGATGACTTGGAACGTGTACCGCAATGCCCTGAAAGGGACTCTGGGAATGACCTTGCCGATGGGGCAAACGAGGATTGTTCTGCATGGCGTACGGCGTGGTGGGGACCTGTTTGTCACCCAGGCTGCGCTGAGCCAAGTGTTTGTTCCTGCTGAGGATAGCCTCACGAAGAGCTCCGAGCAGTACGTCTTCCACGCGAGTGTGGATCCGAATCGGAAGCGAGCTGCTTCTGCAAAAGGGCTATCTGTCCCGGCAAGGCCAGATGGCGGCTACGAGGTGTCTGATGCAGAGTGGGAACAGTTGGAGCCAGAGCTTTCCGCTGGGGATTCGTGTGGCGGACAGGCAGGTAGGCACTCGCGTCGTCGGATACTTGATTTGGTGTTGCTCAAGATTTCAAGCGGCACCCCCTGGAATAGAGTCACCACAGATCGAAAGTTGCTGAGTGCCGTCAAATTCGCGTTTCGCCAGTGGACCATGGATGGGCGGCTGGGTGTTGCTCTTGGGTTGCTTATCGCTGGACGGTCGCACTAAGCGACCCCCGTGCGTGATGCACTGCGACCTCACCCTTAGGCGCTCACTGGCCTCGTTTGTTGACAATTTGGCGTATCGTGCGAGACGAGTGGTTCTACCGATTCCGCTAGCCCCCTCAATCGCATACCGTACGCGCTCATGCACACGAGGAGCGCGACCATGCCGGTACCACCACCAGACGACTTTCCCCGCCGAACGATCCTGAGCGGCCTGGGTGGAGCAGTCCCGAAGTTCTCGGCCAGGGAGGCTGCTGATGGCCGGCTTTCCACGTTCGTGACGGACGAGGAACATCAAGAGGCGTATGAAAATGCGCTCGACCTCGCCTCGCAGCTCGTAGGGTATGCCCGACGGAAAGCGCGGGAGAACCCGGCTTGGACGCGGGAGTTCAACCTGCAGCGGGTCCGAGACGGCATTAAAGAGAAGGTCAGAAGTCGCGAGTGGGATTTCACCCCCGATGAGCAGGAGTGGATCATGAGGCAGTTAGCTGACCTGCTGGAACAACCTGAGGCGTACGCGCCGACTGACCCTGAACGATAGCGGGGGCACGTACGGGAGAGCCGACATGTTTGCTGACGCACCGCGAGAGGAAGCTCGCGCCGCGTACCGCCGGCAGCTGCACGCGCTTTTGGGAATTCCGGAGGACGCCACTGAGTTACAGATGCACGAGCTGGTTGTGGCGGGATTCCCGGCACGGGATGTCGCGGGGCTATGTGAGCAGGGAGGCGTTCCCGTGGGTGTGCGCGACTGGATCATCTCCCCGCGTACGCACAAGAGGCGGGCGGTTGCCGGGCAGCGGCTTACCGGAGAGGAAAGTGACAGGCTTTTCCGTGTGGTGCGTCTCATCGCGTTGGCGCAGGGGATCTTCGGTGAGCACGAGAAGGCGCTGCGGTGGTTGAGCAAACCGAAGGAGCGGTTCGCGGGTGAGACTCCCTTTGTCATGCTCACCACGATGCCGGGCATGTACGCGGTTGAAGAGATGCTCTTGCAGGTCGCCGAGGGGATTTATGCCTGAGAAGCTTCGTACGCTCGCTGCTTGTGATCCAACCTGAAGGGGCGGCGGTATGGTGGGGCTTCTGTTCGCGAATCTGATTCTTGCGCTCGTCGTTGGCGGGGGTATCTGGATGGCCGCGCGCCCTAGGAGAAGGACACGCACACCCGCCACGAGAGCGAGGCATGACCGTATCCGCCGGTGTAGTACCAACCCTACCGTGCGGTGGATCAAGCAGCGGCGCGGTAAGGGAGCTCCCCTGCAATTACGCAGGGCTGGCCTAAGGCCAGTCCAGATCTGGGTGCCTGATACACAAAGCCCCGACTTCGTTGCTGAATGCCAGCGCCAATGCCGCCTAGTGGCTCAAGCGGATCGGGTTGATGCCGGTTTCCAGGGATTTGCGGATGGCGCTGTGGCTGATGTCGATGGCTGGACCGAGTGATATTGGGCGATAGCAAACGTAGTGGCCTCGAATTAGCGGCGATGCTGCTCAGAGTCGGCCAATAGGACGGCGGACTGATCGATCATATGGAAGCTCGCCCAAACTGCCCCTTTGAGTGGCTAGTTACCGTCGGGCAGGACAACGCGCATTGCTTCGATAGGCGCTCCGGGATGGCCTGGCCGGCGGAGTATACCCAGGTCCTCGATGTGGCAGGTTCTGGGTCGGAGAATCAGGGTTCCGTCCGGGAGGAGCTCGTCTTGCTGGCGGATCCACGCATGCTCGTCATGGAGTAAGGGATGGCTCCAATAGCCCTTACGGCCAGGTGAAGAGTAATGGCCTGCCAAACGATCAGGGGCTGTCTCGTCTCCTGCAGGGTTTGATAGAGGGGTATCGCCAGTGTGCATGAGAACCTAAGGAAGGTCTGAACAAGTCCGCTGGACCTGTGCAGACCTTCCTTAGGTTTCGGCGAGCTTCAGTTCGAGTTTTCTGTTTATTTCGCTGGTTCTTAGCTTGAAAGCAACCCCATCTAGAGAGCCGACATGAAGGGTCTTCGCTCCTTCGGGCTTGCCCGAATCGAAGACGAATCTGAACTCATTTTGATAGGAGTAGATGTCTCGCTTCCTAAAAACGGACTCAACCTCTCCGAAATTGCCGTGGAAGGCCTCAGGGTCAAAATAATCGACAAGGCCTCGCCAAGACGAATAGCCTTCCGACTTGGCAGCGTTGCTTACTTTGTCGAAGAAATCTGCCACCTTAAAAATGAGAACAGCATGCTCTCCAAGCGAACGTACTCTTTCGTCTAGCGCTGTGTGTGCCTTCAACATCAAATTGATTTTCTCGACCACGCGCAGTCGCTCCTCCTCTGTCTCAAACGATTCCTTGAAGTCTGGTATGGTAACAGCATACATACAGAAGGCATTCAAACGATCGAACTCTGTACTCGCCATCACTACCGGACCGATCAGCCCTTCTATTGGGAAGGGCTTATCCTCCACGCCCGGCGCCTTAAGTGAAATCGTCAAAGATATGCGGTCAGATTGGTACCAAGCCGACGGCGCCTCATATTGGTCGCCTCGCGCGGCATCGTCTTCTATCCGCTTGAATTGCCCAATCGTTTTGCAGAACATTTCTCCTGTCTGAATGAATGCGTCAGCGTACTCCTCTTTATCAAACACCTTAACTAGAAGAGCTATTTTCTGTGTCATAAATTCTCTCGATGCTGATTCGAATTCTAGTAGCTTACAGCTTCAAGTTTGACGGAGGGAGGCCCAGCCCTGCCGGCAGTTTGCCAGAAAGGATCCTCCAGCTTACCTCCTCGGGTGTCATGGGGCCAGTCACCATGTCATCCAGCAATCACTGGGCGCTCGTCGGTGATGTCCCCTTGGGAATGACTCTTGGGTCGTGCTTGTGCTCTTGTGCCATGTGTTGTCTCCTTCAAGACGATCATAGAGGCTTGAGCACAAAATTAACGACACTCTCGCATTTCTGACCAAAGGCTAGATATAGATCGACCTTAGGCCGTTGTGGACTCTGCTTCTGCTGCGGAGGTAGACATCTCCGACGTGCTTGCGTCTTCCTCTTCCTTAGATGGGGACCAGGTCCGCTTCTCGACCAGCTGCGGCAATGTGCTCAAAGCACCCAGGGGCTCGATACCCATATTGGTGAGGTGCTCGACCAGTTCCTCAAAGACTTCCTCTTTACGCAGGCACCACGTGGAAGCAAAGCATCGCCAGAACGTCCAACCAGCACGCTCGAGGATGCGTTGGCGGGCCATATCGGCAGCCCATCGGTCCGGACCGTGGAAGGCATCTCCATCACACTCGATAGCCAGGCGAGTATCGTTTGCCCCCTCGACGACCATATCCAATCGATACGCGCCAGTCTTCACCTGCGGGACTACGCGATAGCCGCGCTGGATCAACATTGTGAAGACCTCTCGTTCGAACCCTGATTCGCAGAGCTTGATTAGCCCCTCTTGGTCGACCTCAGCATCGATTTTTGGGTTGCTGAAATGCTCGAGCAGGGATAGCCGAAGATCCTTTTCTGAAAGCTGATCCGCCGTTACGGAACGCACGAGATACATTCGATCTCGGGCCCGGCTAGCTGCTACGTTGAAGCGCTGTTCTGCGGCATTTCCTGAGAGTGCATGGCAATGCTCCCGGTCTGCGACCAATGACAGGAACATAATGTCGCGCTCACTACCTTGGAAAGTACGGGCGTCCCCACAATCAAAATCGCGCTGAAGTAACTCGGTCACAGAGCATCGTTCCCGGACTAGAGTATCGATATATTTTGCTTGCTCCATCCCCAGCAGAGAAACTACGCCTATCGTCCGTCCTGCATAGCGTTCATCTTTGAGGATGGCTTGGATTTCTGTTGCAATAGCGTCGGCTTCGAGTTTGTTGCACTCTCGGCGATCCCGTACGCCCTTAGGAATATATATGTCAATGAGAGGAGGGTCCAGACGTTCTGACGCACGAGGAATGCGTAGAGGCTGGATTGAGCCTCCATAGAATCGGTTGGAGTACGCAATAATGGGCGGCACACAGCGGAAGTGCTCACGCAACATAACCTGCTCTGCAGCGAACACCCGTGCAGCAAGATCATAAAGGGACTTCTCGGGTGTCATATCTGCGCCGAACGGTTGTTCACTTAAGAATCGGGTGCGCAATTCATCAATGCGGGCGCTAGCGATGAACCCCCCGTCTGGCGATACCTGTTTATCATCGCCCACAACAAGAATTTTCTTGGCGCGAACGATGGCCGGCAACGCCCACAGGTCGCTTTGAGATGCTTCGTCAACAATAACGAGATCAAAAGCGCCAATATCGGCAGGGATGCTTTCCGATACGCGGGCATGGGACATAATCCAGCATGGTACTGCTCCAGCCGCATCAAGCATGGATGCCTGAGCATCTCGTCGGTATCGCACAGCGTTGGGCCCCTTGCCCTGGCCAATACGGCGGATAGCCGTTGCGTATCCAGCGAGGGCCTGGAGCACCTTAGGACTGGCATTGCGTTTGGTCGCAAGCCACGCAGCCTTCCCTACAACGTCCTTGTACATCTGGGCAAGGCCGGTTTCCAGGGTCGTTCGGCGCGAGTGCAGTTCGACCAACTCTGCCCGCGCCTCAATTTTTTCAAGATGCGTGCGCATGCGCGCCCAGTTCCAGGCCTCCCGCCATGTAGTCGGCACTACAGGATCTTCTTCAGTTTGGGTAACAGGGACGCATAGCACTCGCTGTGCGAATTTCTCTCCGCCAGCCTTCGAGAGCCGTTCTGCATACTCCTTGACCCGCCCAAGAACGGGAGACAAACCAGCGGCACGGCGCAGCTCGACCATGATATTTGTGTATGCTGCCGCAACGCGTGTGCTGTCTTCTTGAGGGTTGCCTAAGTCAGTATTTACAAAGTTCTGCAACTGCAGAGCAACTGGTCCGGTTTTACCTGCAATACGCTCCTGCAAATGGCCCAAAGCAATCGCCGCGTCTGCTAACTCGGCTCGAGTCAGGTGTTGAATGATATGCGAACGAACGAGGTCGTAGTCTTCCAGGCTACCGAAAGAGAGACAGGCAGGGGGATTGGTGAATACGATTTCCGCTGAGCGTGGCAGTAACGTGTCAAACGTGGTGGCTGCCAGATGGGCAGCACGTGCAGCGTTGGTGATAAGTTCCAGGGATCGCAGCTTGGCGACGCCGCCAGTAAGCGCAGGCAACCCGAGCACCTCCGCAACTGGGGTCCATCGGCTTTCAAAGGAAAGCACTCGCTGATGTAGTGCTAGGTATTCCCGTATGTGAGCCCAGTCATCTGAAGAGGCCGGGGCGAGGCCGTTTACCTTGACCTTTGCAATGTGCCCCTTCGCGTCACCCACGCCTAGCGCGACAAGACCAAAGGGTTTGCCTGTCTTCGCGGCCCGTTCAACTGCTTCTGTCGTCTTTGCGTGGCCCAGCCCTTCCTCGGGGAACTCGACTGGACGTTTCATGAATACTGACCGGGAGTCTACTAGCGCCTGAGCATCGTCAAAGAGTGCGGCTAGAGCGTCAACCTCCGTGTGGAAGGACGGTTGCTGGCATTTCTGGCGCAATGCTTCTGGCCACTCACCATCAACATCGGAGAGAGTCTTGACTGCAGCCTGCGCACATTCAAGTTGACTCAGGAGTGAGCGGGCTGCCTGAAGAACCTCAGGGGTAATAGCCCGTAGCGGAAGGATTTCCCCTGATTCTGTCGCCGCATCCAGAGATTTGATTTTGCAAAGGTTCAGGTGTAGCTGGCCAATGTCAGTAGCCAGTGGCAGCTCGTCCGGATTGGGGATCGTCGTCGTGGCATACACAAGGTCTTTACCCAGCTGCCGCCGATCCTCCCGCAGTTGCACGGCCTCCTCACTGGATAGTGGCGGTGCGTGTTGTGCATCTAGAGAGAGGGCGTCATCAAACCAACTGAATAAGGGAGTGCCATTAACCACAAGCTCAGCCAGCTGTTCGGCGCGATAGGAGGCCCCCTCCACCTTGATTTCGGTTAGCTGCTGCATTGCAATTTCATCGACGCGTCGGTCGATGTTCACCAAGTCACTATGGGCTCGGTCAATGGAGTAGTGCAGCCGATCGATTTCCTCGCGCGCCGTCTCTGGATTGATTTGTGACACCTGATGCTGAATGGCATCTATAGAGGCTTGAAATTGCCGGATACCCTCTCGGTCTCCGGCAAGTAGAGCTACGGTCAGAGGGCGCACCTCTTCAGGGATCTTCGACTGTAAAACGTCTAGTGCGGGCTCGCCACGGGATGTCACCAACACGCGTAGCCCAGAGGCGAGGTAGTGGCAGATGATATTTGCAATCGTGTGAGTCTTCCCAGTGCCTGGAGGCCCTTGAACTGTGACGCCAGCTGCATGCTCAAGACGCTGCACGATGGTGACTTGTTCTTGGTTGTAAGGCAGGGGGAAATAGAGCTCCTTGGCTGCACCTGTCCCTTTGCCTCCCCGACTAGAAAGGCCCCGGAAGCCTACTGCCTGATAGCTGATGGGCTTATCCGACGGAGGCGTGACTAGCGCCAGTGGTCCATCGGGAATATCGCATCCAGCATCGAGTTTTTTTCGGAGGTTCTTCAGGTCTGCTACAAGGAAACTGTTCGACTTGGGGCGTGTAAAGAGCACCCATGCATCGCTGACAACAAGATGCTCACCTGCGCTTGGCAAGCCTTGACCCTCCGCCAACACCTCCATGTAGCTGCCTTTGCTGTCTAGGTTTCGGGCCGCTAGCTTAAGAAGGTCTGCGTAGCTTGATGGAGTGAACGGTGTCGGGGGGGCTTCACGATGATGGCTGAGATGCTCGATCATCGTCTTTTCGCATTCGGCTGCTCCGGGGACGCCGCAGTGTACGAATGCGTCCATCTCACAGTGCGGCTCGGTGGAGCGAGCCCGAACCTCCAACGACATCGAGTTTTTGTCGAGGTCGATTTCAAGAGGCTGCGTCAGGAGTGGATACTGGAAGTCAAAAGGTGTCCCATCGAGGCTTAGCCTCCATGCAGCAATACCCAGCCCCCATACAAATTCAACTGGTTTTGCCGTTTGCTCAGTGTGCAACTGGTGTTGCAGGGCAAAGAGGTCACCATATATCGAGATCGTCTTACGGCGCGGTTTTTCAGCAGCAGCCCACTCAAGCCATAGACCTGTGTACATAGCGACCGCCGCTTCTGCCTCTGAGCGCAGCTGCGTCTCAAAAGCCTCGAGATCCTCTGCTTGTCCTGTTCCGACGACCCCCTTGAGGAGGGTCTGAATCACTTCTTCATTGAGTCGCGGGGGGGTGCCATGCGGGTTTTTATCGATGCTGACACAGCTTGCATACGGCCCTGTCCCAATAGTGGGTGGAGGAACCTCTTCAAGCCTATCGATCTTGAGCCATACATGGTCGCCTTCCTCTTGGATATCAAAGGACACCCCGGGCAGACTGGCCAAGTCCTTCGGAAATAGACGTGGTGTTCCTGACTTGGTGATCTGAAATCCACGAGGGTCGATGATCTTGAGCTGCTCTTCGATGTAAACAAACAGCCGGCTCAGAAGCTCGTGGGGCGATGGCATTGTGCAATACCTCGTGTCAGATGAATTTGTAGGCATAAATCAGCAGTTTACATTTGGTCTTACCTGAGTAGGCAGTCCAGCTAGGAAATTGAAGGGTATTCCCGGAACTGTGTGGGGCGCTTTGGTCTAATTTTGCTGGACTCTTAGTGGGAGGAATTATCCCCTATCAAGGTGTCCACCAAAACTAGACCAGACCCCCCTACGATTGGCTGCGATGGATCGTGGAGGGGCCTCATCGGTTGGCCTATCAGGACTCCACTGTCTTCACTGCTCCCTTCAGAACAGAACTTTAATGTCACTGACCTCAGCGAAGAGGCCACGCTTGGAACAGAACTTTAATGTCATCGCTGTTTGTGGATAACCTGTAACCTATTGATTTTCTGGGTTATCTCAGAACAGAACTTTAATGTCAGGGACCAGGATCGAGACCACGCCCCTTTCCGGGGCCAACGGACTGGCGGTGCCGGCCGTGTCCGTCAGCCAGAAGTCCGAAACGGTCGGATCCCTCATCACCCTGGTGCCCGATGCCCAGGAGGATGGCCAGATCCTGCTGTCTTTGGCCTATGACAACACGGTGGCCCAACCACTCAAGACCGTCACCTTCGGCGACGAGGATCATCCGCTGCAGTTGCAGCAGATGACCATCGAGGGCAACGGAACCGTGCAGCAGCTGGCCCTGCAGCCGGGGCAGCCGCTGGTGGTGTCCGGGTTCGACCGGCAGGTTTCCGAGTCCGCCGAACGCCGCCTGGTCCCCGGGGCACCCGCGTTGCTCGGCGGCGGCGACCGGCTCGACGCCCAGCGGTTCACGACGGTGCTGATCATCACCGCCCGGATCGAAGAGGGTCTCTGACATGGCGCGCGTCACGCGTCTCGTCCGGGTGGATGGCATCCCGCTGGCTTTCGGGCTGGACTGGGTGCCGCTGCTGGGCGACCCGGATGACGCCCGGGCGAGGGCGGGCGGCCGGGGCGCTTCACATCGTGTGGTGTCGGGCGATCCCCCCGCCGCGCTCGGCCTGGCGCGCGGGTTGCCCGCCGGCATGGCGTGCTGGTCGGCGGCGGACCTGCTGGCACGCCACCACCCACGTGGCACCGTGGCCTGCGTGCTGCCGCTCGGAACCGGCATCTGGCATGTGCTGGCGGCGCACGAGGGTGTCGCCCTGGCGCGGGCCGACCGGAGCTATCCCGAAGAGCGCCTGGCCCGCGATGCGATCGAGGCCCTGCGCCGGGTGCACCCGAAACTTGCGCTGCTCGCGGAGCGTTCCGGCCCGGACGCGGCGGCGCTGCTGCCGGATCTGGCGCGGCAAGCGGCGGGCCGTCGTCCCCTGGAACCGGTGCGGCGGCGCGGAGTGCGACTGGCGCTGCTGGTCCTGGCGGCCGGTCTGGGTGTGGCCGCCTGGCTGCGCTGGGGCGGTGGCGTGGATGCGGCCGTCGCGTCCGGTTCCGATGCGCGGGCCGCCTGGCATGCGGCGCTTGCGCGCACGCTGGCGCGGCATCCGCTGCACGGCGAAGCCGGAACCCGGGCCCTGCTGGACGCGCTATACCGTCAGCCGGCCCGGCTCGGGGGCTGGTCCCTGCACGATTTGCGCTGTCAGCCCCGGCCGGACGGCGTGCTCTGGCAATGCGAGGGCGAATATCGCCGGCAGGGGCTTCGGGCCGACAACCGCGCCTTGTTGCGGGCCGCCCCCGACGGCTGGCGTCTGGATTTTCCGTCCCTGGACGTCGCCCGTGCGGTCTGGACCCTGTCCCTGCCGGGGCGGAACCCCGGGCCGCGCGGTCTGCCGCGCGCAGGACTGGTGGCCCGCGACTGGGCCAGCGCGCTCCAGGCGGTGCTGTCGGCCTTTTCCGTGCTGCGGCTCGATGCGGCACGCCCGCTGGTGGTGCCGGCCCCGCACGACCCCCATGGACGGGCGATTCCCGTGCCCGAGGATTTCCCCGCCTTGTCCATCCGCGCCTTGCGGGTCGAAGGCCCGTTGCGTTCGGGCGCGCTGCTGGCGCCGCTGGCCGGGGCTGTCTCCTGGCGCAAGGCCGTCCTGACCCTGGCGCCGCACACCCGGCCGGGCGTGCGCGCCAGCCGACTGATCCTCCACCTCGAAGGAATCGTCTATGAAGACCGATCATGAATGCGCACGCGGGGCGGTGGCCCTGTGGCCGTGCCTGGCGCTGGCGTCGATGCTCGTGGCGGTAGGCCTGCCGGCGCGGTCACTGGCGGAAACGCCGCCCGATGCCGCTCGGGCCGGTGTGCCGGCCACGGCTGGTCCGGAGCCGGAAGAGCCGCAGGCCCATTGGGAGGCGCAGTCGGTGCGTGAGCTGATGCAGCAGGATCTGCGCGATGCGCTGCGGGCCGCGTCCGACGGGCCGGCAGGACGTCCGGATGCGGGGCGGGGAATGGGCGTGCGTCCCGTGCTGGAGCCTCGCCTGGTGGCGTTGTACGGTGTTGGCCGGACCCTGATGGCCGAGGTTCAGGTGGGACGCCGGGCCTATCTGTACGTGCGGGGTCAGGCTTGGCCCGCCGGGCATGCCGGAGATCGGGGCGTCTACCAATTGCGTGGCATGAACGGCGCCTGTGTTCAGCTTGAACGCGGCGAGGATCGCCATTCGCTGTGCCTGCGCATGCTCCTGGGCGAGGCACGGCCATGATGCCCTGGTCCTCCGCTCTGTCGCTGGCCGAGCCCCAGCCTCCCTTCGATCCGGCGCGGGCCGGCGTGATCGACCATCCCGGCCAGTTGTCGGCGCTGAGGCCGGAAGTGCGGCGTGTGCTGGCGAGGGAACTGGAGGTCCAGTCGCTGGCGGATCGGATATGTCCGGTCGAGCGTGCCG
Organism: Castellaniella sp. UBA6218; assembly: GCA_002421865.1. Classification (GTDB taxonomy): domain Bacteria; phylum Pseudomonadota; class Gammaproteobacteria; order Burkholderiales; family Burkholderiaceae_B; genus Castellaniella. The sequence continues at coordinate 11,914 of DISE01000072.1, read as the reverse complement.
ACGGCAGCGTCACGCTGCTGGCCCGCGCCGAATATGTCGGCAGCGATCAGGCCGATGCGCTGGAGCGGCGCCTGCGTGCCGCCGGGCTCGCCCTGTCCGTGCCCGCACGCTACATTCTGCCTGCGGCGCTGTTGCTGGCCCTGTCGCGCGAGGGCGGCGCGGCGGCGCTGGCTCAGGCGGGGGACCGCACTCCGACCGCCCTGGCCGGGGTGTTCCAGGATCTGATCGAATGGGGCGTGCGCCAGGGGGCGACGGACCTGCACCTGAACATCCATCGCGATGCGGCGGAATCCGAAGTCCGCTACACCGTGGCCGGCCGCTATGTCGCTCCGGCGCGCTTCCGCCACATGCCCACCGGCCTGTTGCAGGATGTGCTGGCGGTGGCCTGGATGGACATCCAGGGCGGCAACGGGGCGGTCTTCGACCCGCTGCTGGAGCAGCAGGGCAGCCTGCTGCGCCGTGTGGATGGCCGGGCCTATACCTTGCGCTGGGCCTCGCTTGCCGCGGACCGGGGCCCCAGCGTCTGCCTGCGCTTTCTGTCGCGCGATGCCGGATCCGGGCCCGCGACGCTGGATGGGCTGGGTTACCGGAGCGATCAGGTGGCCCGCTTCGAACGGGTGCTGAAATCCGAGGGGGGCGCCCTGGTGATCGCGGGCACCGTCGGCTCGGGCAAATCGACGACGCTGGCGACCCTGATCCGCGGCCTGCCCGCGCACCGCAAGATCATCACCCTGGAAGAGCCGGTGGAATACCGGATCGACCGGGCCGTGCAGAACACCATCGGCCGCGACCTGGATCAGCAGGCCCATGACCGCTACGCCGCCAAGCTGCGCACCCTGAAGCGTTCGGCGATGACCGACGTGCTGTTGGGGGAAATCCGCGACGCCGAAAGCGGATTGGCCTTCATGGATCTGGCGGGGTCCGGCGTCAACGTCTACACCACCGTGCATGCGCCTTCCGCGCGCGCCATCGTCGATCGGCTGGCCTCCGACTTCATTGCCGTGCCGCGTGATTTCCTGGCCACGCCCGGCATTCTGAAGCTGCTCGTCTACCAGGCGCTGCTGCCCAGGTTGTGTCCGGACTGCGCGGTGCCGGCCGGACCTGCCGAACTCGTGTGCCAGGGGCCGGGCGGCGGCGCCGGGCACTGGCGGCAGTGGCTGGACTGGATCGGGCTGGCCTGGGACGCAGACCCGGCGGCCTTGCGCCTGCGCAACCCGGACGGCTGCGCGCGCTGCCGCCGCGCCGCGCTGCCGGAACTCTTCGGCTACGACGGACGGACCGTGGCGGCAGAATGCCTGGAACCGGGCCTGCCCGGCGCGGACGGCGGCCATGGCCATGTGCCGGATCCGCATGCCAGCGCCATGGCGCACGCCATGGAAAAGGCCCTGGCCGGCCAGGTGGACCCGCGCGACGTCGAGGCGCGTTTCATGGCCTTCGAGACACTGCTGCTGCGCCAGGGCAGGCTGCCGGCCGACGGCGATGCGCCACGCCGTGCGGGGGCACCCCGATGAGATTGGGGGCGACGATGCTGGCGCGGCTGCGGCTGAGTCTGGATGCCTGGCGTTTCGCTGGCGGGCGCGCGGATTACTTCGATTATCTCCAGGCGGTGTTGATGGGCGCGCAGGGACGCCTGACCGTGCGCGAGCTGTTTGACCGGGATGCCGCGCGCCATGGCCCCGGCACGGTGCGCGGGCGTCTGTCCTGGATCTGGGCGCGGGCCTGCGAGGCCAGCGGCGGCGATCTGCGCGTGACCTGGCTGGGCTGCTTTCCGGCGGACGAACTGGCCCTGGTGCGGGCGGCCCAGGCCTATGGCAGTACCCGGCTGCTGCACTGTTTCCAGGCCCTCTCCGACCATCTGGGGCTGCTGATCCAGGCGCGCCGCATGCTCTGGGCCACCCTGGGCGCGGCCGCCGCGGCCCTGATCATGGCCAGCCTGTTGCTGCTGGCTTTGCCGCAATGGACGGTGCCGGCCCTGCGGCAGGCTTTCCAGGGGCTGCCGGCCGCTTACCTGGGGGATTGGTCGCGGACGCTGTTCACCGGTGCGGACTGGCTGCGCGCCTGGGGCGCCTGGCTGCCGGCGGGAATCGCCGGGCTGCTGGCGGCGGGGCTGCACTCCCTGCCGCGCTGGCGCGGACCGCTGCGCCGCCGTCTGGATCGCTATGGCCCCTGGCGTCTGTACCGACAGGTCCAGGCCTTGCGCCTGCTGGCCTTGGTGTCGATCCTGTTGCAACCCGGGGCGGGCGGTTCGACCCAGCTGCGGCCTGTGATCCTGCTGTTCCTGGAAGACGCCGGCCCCTGGCTGGGCGATCACCTAGGACGCATCGCGGAACGCATCGACCAGGGATTGGCCGGCGCGGCGGCTTTCGATACGGGGCTGCTGGACCGCGAACTGTATTGGTACCTGGAGGACATGGCCGCCGCGCGCGGCCTTCAGGCCGGGCTGCAGGCCGCGCACCGACGGATGGCTGGCCGCTGGCTGGACCGCGTCCGGCATCAGGCCCTGACGCTGCGTTGGTCGGCGCTGCTGCTGGGCGTGACCGTCGTGCTTGGAATCGGTCTGTGGCACTACGCCGCGCTCGACGAACTGCGGCGCGGCTGGATGATGTTTCATGCCGGCTCCTGAGAGCCGGCCCATTCGCTCGCCGGATATCCGGCAAAGGAGGCTTCATGCAAGTATTGGCACAATCACGCGCCGCGCGCCGCAGGCTGGGGCAAGCGGGGTTCTCCTTGGTCGAGGTCTCGATCGTCACCGCCATCGTGCTGCTGATCGCGGTCATCGGCATTCCCGCGATCGGCGGTTATGTCATGGAGAACAAGGTTCCCAAGGTCGGCCAGGAACTGGCCCGCTTCGTCATGCACGCGCGTGTCAACGCCGGGACTGCGGGCGACGCGCCCTATGAGCACATCGGCACGGCCAATCTGGCGGCCATGGTGGCGGACTCCACCGTGCTGACCCTGGCGAATGACGGCGCGGTGTTGCACGGCCTGGGGGGAGGCGGCACGGTCGAGGTCGAACCGGCGGACGCCGGCGCGGCGTTCCAGCTGCGCCTGAAGCGGGTGAACCATGTGGCCTGCCCTTCGATCGCGTCGGTGTTGCAACGCGTGGCCGGCCGCATCACGGTGGAAGCCGATGGTGCCGCCGTCCGCACGGTCAAGGACGAATCCACGACCTATAACGCGCTGGCGGCGGAGTCGGCATGTGCCAAAGGGGACGTCAACCAGTTCGTGTTCCATGTCGGTTGAGCGCACAGCCGGGCGCGCGCGCCGGGCTCAGCGGGGATCCCTGCTGCTGGAATTCATGGTCGCCGCCGTCCTGAGCCTGCTCCTGGCGGTCTGGGCCGGACATGAATGGGCGCAGCGCGCCCGGGCGCTTCAAGCCCGTTCCCTGGCCGCCTGGATGGACGTCGCCCGCGAGGCGGCCGAGTCCTTCCTGGCGCGCCACGCGGCCGAACTCGCGCATGCCGGCGCGGCCGACGCCCTGGCCGGACAGGGCTACGCCGACTGGGCGGCGCCGCAGTGGGACGAGTTGCGGTCGGCGGGCTTGCTGGCGCAGGGCTGGCAGGCCCGGGGGCCGCTGCGCCGGACCCTGGGCCTGCGGGTGGTGCGGGAGGGCGACTGCCCGGGGACGTCCTGCCGCGTATGGGGGCTGGTGCATGCGCGGCCCGCGCTGAGGACGTCCGCCGGCGGCGTGGACGAGGCGCTGGTGGCGCAATGGCTTCAGGCCGCCGAGGGGCGCGGACTGGTAGTCTGGCCGCATCGGCCCGGCTTTCTAGGCGGCGCCGGCCTGCGCGTGCCGGTTCCGGAGGAGGGCGCGGACGATTGGGCGCCGGGCGTCGTGGCCCTTGCGGCCCGCGTTCCTGCCGGGGAAAGGGGCGACGCCGGGCCTGAAGACACCGACGCCTATCTCCGGGTGCGGGACTCCCGCGATCCGGATTTCCAGGGCGATGTCACGGCCCAGGGCGTGGTCCGCGGCGGGGTGCGCCTGGCCGCGCGCGACAGCTTGCACCTTGAGCGGGGCTGGGGGGTCGGCGAGGCCTGCGCGCCGGAGGGCGCCCTGGGCCGTGCCCGGGAAGGCTTGGGTGTGCTGGCCTGCCGGCAGGGAGTCTGGTCATTGCTGGTGCGCCCCGCCGGGGGCGGCTATATGCTCAACAGCCGCCGGGGATGCTTCAACGCCATGGGCGGCACTTCGGCCAATCCGGTGACGGGCGCCTGCGCATGCCCGGCGGGCTACGTCATGGCGCAGGTGGCGGAAAGCGGATCCATCACGGCCCCGGAAGGTCTGACCATGGGGTTTGTGTGTCTGTCACAGCAATGAATCCGGCGGCGCCGGCCACGCCAGGGACTGCATCCTGGCGGCCGGGGCCACGCCTTATTTACCGTTCCAGGCGGCGATCACGGCGCGTTCCTCGTCCGTCATCTGCGTCAGGTTGGCCAGCGGCATGTACTTGCTGGCGACGACCTGCTTGATCTGCTCGGCGTGCTGCAGGGTCTGCTCGTTGGTGTCCAGCATGATCCCGGCCGGCGCGGCGGCGAAGCCGGCCTGCGTGGGCTTGGCGGAATGGCATTCCGTGCAACGCGCGGTGATGATGCCGTGGACCTGTTCCAGCGTGACGGCGGCCTGTGCCGGGGCGGCCGCGGCACCGGTCTGGCTGGTCTGCGCGGCGGGGGCGGGCGTGGGTGCCGGGGCGGCGATCCAGCCGATGATCGCCAGCATGGCGACGCCTGCCAGCGGGTAGCGCAGATCGTTCTTGCCGGTATGGCGCAGCACGAAGTACTGGCGGATCACCGCGCCGGCGAAGATGAACAGGCTCATGATGACCCAGGCGTATTCGTTCGTGTAAGTGAACGAATAGTGGTTGCTGAGCATCAGGAAAATCACCGGCAGGGTGAAGTAGGTGTTGTGCACCGAGCGCTGTTTGCCCAGCAGGCCGTCCAGCGGGTTCGGCTTTTCGCCGGCTTTCAGTGCCTTGACCATGCGGCGCTGTCCGGGAATGATCCAGAAGAACACGCTGGCCGACATGCAGGTCGCCATCAGCGCGCCGGTGATCAGGAACGCGGCGCGGCCCGGGAAGATCTGCGTGGTCAGCCAGGCGACCAGCACCATCATCACGCCCACGGCCATGCTCAGCAGTCCGTCCCGCTCGACGGTGGGGCTGATGATGCGGCACAGGCGCGAATAGACGTTGTAGCCGATCACCAGGAACGCCACGGCCAGGATGCCTGCCTCGGTGCCGTTCATGTTGCGCGCCCATTCCCAGGGGCTGGCCGGATTGACCAGGTAGATGTCGGCGCGCAGCAGGTACAGCAGCATGAACAGGCCGAAGCCCGACAGCCAGGTGGTGTAGGACTTCCAGAACGACCAGTGCAGGTCGTCGGGCAGTTCGGCCGGATTGGTCAGGTATTTCTGGTTATGGTAGAAGCCGCCGCCGTGCACGGCCCACATTTCGCCGTATACGCCCAGTTTTTTGGCGTGTTCGCCCTTGGGCGCGTGCAGGCTCAGGTCGAGCATGACGAAATAAATAGATTCGCCGATCCAGGCGATGGCGGCGATGACGTGCAGCCAGCGCAGCAGCAGGTTGCCGTACTCAAGGAAAAAGCCTTCCATGAGAGTCTCCTCTTGGTTTCTTCGATCGTGGGGATTGCCGGGTTGAGCGTGGCGCTCAGCTGCCGCGATAGGTGGACCAGGTCCACGGTGTCACGACCAGGGGGACGTGATAGTTTTCGTCCGGGTTGGCCACGCCAAAGCGCAGCACGACCTGATCGACGAAGCGGGGTTCGGGCAGCGGCACTCCCTTGCGGGCGAAGTAGTCGCCGGCATGGAAGACCAGCTCGTACACGCCCCGGGTCAGCGCAGGACCGCTGAGCAGGGGCGCGTCGCAGCGGCCGTCCTGGTTGGTGGCCGTTTGCGCGAGCAGGGTGCGGGAATCGCCATCGAGGCGATAGAGTTCAAGGGCGACGCCCTGGGCTGGCACACCGTGCACGGTGTCCAGGACATGGGTGGAGAGTTTTCCCATGGGATTTACGCCGGTCAATATCCTGCCAATAGGCCCCCGGTATGGCCGGACCCGGCGACTGGTTCGCCGGTTCGCGAATTGCCGGCGCGGGCCAGCGGATTTCGGGGCAGGACGGGTACGAATGATTGTAGACGAATTATTGTCAACAATTTGTGTTGACGATTCTGGAGGGATACACAATAATTGTCAACAATTTTTGTCATCAATCCATCCTGTCGTTTTCACCTATGGCCATGCTCCGACTGAAGCCCTCCCGCGCCGCCCAGGACCTGAAGGCGCCGCGCGCCTCGACCTTGCGCGACCCCAGGCCGGCCGGCGAACCGTCGGACGTCGACCGTGTCTATGGGGAAATCTTCGATGCCGCCATGGACCGCCGGCTGCTGCCGGGGGCCAAGCTGACCGAATCCGCGCTGTGCGCGGCCTTCGACTGCTCACGCGGCACGGTACGGACTGCGCTGGCGCGGCTGGCGCATGACAAGATCGTGGCGATCGAGCCCAATCGCGGCGCTTACGTCTGGCAGGCCGCGCCCAAGGAGGTGCGCGACGTGTTCGCCATGCGCCGCGCGCTGGAATGCGTCGTGATCGACATGCTGACGGCGCTCGACGATGTGGCCGACAGGCTGGCGCCCCTGCACGGGATGGTCGAGCGCGAGCAGCGCGCCTTCGAGCAGGGCGATCGCATCAGCTGGCTGCGTCTGTCCAACGCCTTTCACGTCGAGCTCGCCCGTCTGCTGGACAACCAGGTGCTGACGGAAATGCTGGCCGGCCTGTGCGCCCGCACCACGCTGATCATCGCGCTCGGGGACGCCCCCGAGGACAGCACCTGCTCGTACCTGGAGCACAAGGACATTCTGGAACGCATCGCGCGGCGCGACGCCCAGGGCGCGCGCGCCGCCATGGATCACCATCTCAAGGATTGCGAACAGCGGATGGACGCGGCGCCCGGTTCCGACGCCGATCCCTGGGCCGCGTTGCAGCGCCAGCCCCTGACCCCATCCATCTGACCCCCATTCATCAGGAGAACCCTCTCATGGCAGACAAGTCCTACCCCCGCGACCTGGCCGGCTATGGCCGCACCCCCCCGCACGCCAACTGGCCGGGCCGGGCGCGCGTGGCCGTGCAGTTCGTCGTCAACTACGAAGAGGGCGGGGAAAACTGCGTCCTGCACGGCGATCCGGGATCGGAGCAGTTCCTCTCCGAGATCATCGGCGCGGCGGCCTATCCCGCGCGCCACCTGTCGATGGAATCCATCTACGAATACGGTTCGCGGGCGGGTGTCTGGCGGATCCTGCGCGAGTTCGAGCGCCGCGGCCTGCCGCTGACCGTCTTCGGCGTGGGCATGGCGCTGGAGCGCAATCCGGAGGTCGCGCGCGCCTTCGTCGAGCTGGGACATGAGGTCGCCTGCCACGGCTACCGCTGGATCCATTACCAGGACATGCCCGAGGACATCGAGCGCGAACACTTCCTGCGCTGCGTGGAAGTCGTCACGAAGCTGCTGGGCCGCCACCCGGAAGGCTGGTACACCGGGCGCGACAGTCCCAACACCCTGCGCATCGTCGCCGAGGAGGGCAAGTTCCTGTACGACGCCGACTACTATGGCGACGACCTGCCTTTCTGGACCGAGGTGGATCTGGGTGGCGGCAAGGTCCATCCCCAGCTCATCGTGCCCTACACCCTGGACACGAACGACATGCGCTTCGCCTCGCCCCAGGGCTTCAATACCGCAGATCATTTCTTCACCTACCTGCGCGATGCCTTCGACGTGCTCTACGCCGAAGGCGAGACCGCGCCGAAGATGCTGTCGGTCGGCCTGCACTGCCGCCTGATCGGCAGGCCGGGACGTTTCGCCGGCCTGCAGCGCTTCCTGGACCACATCCAGAAGCATGACCGGGTCTGGATCGCGACCCGCGCCGACATCGCCCGTCACTGGGTGAAGGAACATCCCTACACGCCCGCCTGATTTCCCATTTTCCGGAGCTTATTTCCATGGCCTCTTCCAACCTGCCCGTCGGCACTGTCATCGACGCACCCGCGGTCGACCTGCCCGCCTTCGCCACCCGCCATCCGAACCTCGCCAGCGAAAGCCTGGGCGCACAGGTGCTGTCCTGTTCGGACGAGTTCTTCGCCTGCGCGCAGCGCATGCTGCAAGACGCCGAGCCCGTTTTCATCGTCGGCAAGTTCGACGATCACGGCAAGTGGATGGACGGCTGGGAAACCCGCCGCCGCCGCAACGGCGGCCACGACCACGCCATCGTCAAACTGGGCCTGCCGGGCACGATCAAGGGGCTGGACATCAACACCAGCCACTTCACCGGCAATTTCCCGCCCGCCGCGTCCGTCCAGGCGGCGTCCTGCGAAGGCGACCCCGACGCAGGGACCGAGTGGGTCGAACTCGTCGCGGCCCGGTCGCTGCAGGGCAATGCCCATCACTTCGTCGAGATCGACGACGGCCGGGTCTGGACGCATCTGCGCGTGAACATTTTTCCCGACGGCGGCGTGGCCCGCCTGCGCGTCTACGGCCAGCCGGCCTGTGACTGGGACCGGCGCGACCCGGACGCCCTTGTCGAAGTGTCGGCCCTGGCCAGCGGCGGGCGCGTCGTCGCCTACAGCGACGCCCACTTCGGCATGCCCACCAGCGTCATCAAGGCGGGCCGCGGCGTCAACATGGGCGACGGCTGGGAAACCCGCCGCCGCCGCGAGCCCGGCTACGATTGGTTGATCCTGGAGCTGGGCCACCCGGTCGTCGTGGAGAAAATCGAGATCGATACGGCGCACTTCAAGGGCAACTATCCCGACCGCGTTTCGGTGCAGGGCGCTCTGGTGGCCGAATCGACCGACCAGTCCCTGGTGACCCAGGCCATGTTCTGGCCCGAGCTGCTGGGCGAGCAGAAGACCGAGATGGACAAGCAGCACTTCTACGAAGGCGACGTCATCTGCAAGGTCGGCCCCGTTTCCCACGTGCGCGTGAACATGTTCCCCGACGGCGGCATCAGCCGCGTGCGCATCTGGGGCCGCCTGGCCCGCTGAAGATGGAAAAGCCCGCCGCCGCGCTGCACGCCGCCCTGCATGCCTGGGTGGACGCCCATTTCGACGAGCAGGTGGCGCTGCTGCGGCGACTGGTGGCCGTGCCCACCGACACGCCGCCGGGCGACAACGCCCCGCATGCCGAGACCGTGGCCGCCCTCCTCGAAGGTTGGGGCTGGGAAGTCGAACGCCACCGCGTGCCCGACGAGGAAACGCGGGCCTACGGCATGCGCAGCATCACCAATCTGATCGTGCGCCGGCGGTATGGCGCGGGCGGCCCCGTACTGGCGCTCAACGCCCACGGCGACGTGGTGCCGCCAGGTGAAGGCTGGACCCGGGACCCCTATGGCGGCGAAGTCGTGGACGGCCGGCTCTACGGCCGTGCCTCTGCCGTGTCCAAGAGCGACTTCACCACCTACCTGCACGCGGTGCGCGCGCTGGAGGCTTGCGGCGCTCCCCTTAAGGGCGGCGTGGAGCTGCATTTCACCTACGACGAAGAGTTCGGCGGCCTCAAGGGGCCGGGCTGGCTGCTGGAACACGGCCTGACGAAACCGGATTACGCGGTCTGCGCCAGCTTCAGCCATGCCGTGGTCACGGCGCATAACGGCTGTCTGCAGTTCGAGATCACCGTCAACGGCCGGGCCACGCACGGATCCGCGCCGAAGACCGGGCATGACGCCCTGCGGGCCGCCAGCCGCGTCCTGGACGAGATCTACCGCCAGGCCGACGCGCTCGAAGCCATTGAGTCGCGGATCGACGGCATCACGCATCCCACCATGATCGTGGGCCGCGTGGACGGCGGCACCAACACCAACGTGGTGCCGGGCAAAGTGGTGCTGAAAATAGACCGTCGCCTGATCCCGGAGGAAGACCCCGCCGTCGTCGAAGCCGGGGTGCGCGCCTTCATCGACGCCGCCGTGGCCGGCCTGCCGGGCATTTCGGTCGAAGTGCGCCGCATCCTGCTGGCGCGGGCCCTGCGGCCGCTGCCTGGCCATGAAAAGCTGGTCGCCAGCCTGCGCAGGCACGCGCGCGCGGTGTTCGGCGAGGACATTCCGGCCGTGGGTACCCCGCTTTACGCCGACGCTCGGCTGTACGCCGAGCACGGTGTGCCCACCGTCATGTACGGAGCGGGACCGCGCACCGTCATGGAATCGCGCGCCAAGCAGGCCGACGAACACGTTATGCTGGAGGACTTGCGCGGCGCCACCTGGGTGACGGCCAGCTTGCTGGCCGACTTCCTGGCCCCCGCCGCCTGAACCCTGGAATCCCGGTGGGAAACAAAAGATGAACGAAGCGGATGCCGACGCTCTGTTGGAAAAACGCCTGATGGACCTGGAGGTCAAGGCGGCCTATGCGGACGACCTGCTGGATCAGTTGAACCGTACGATCTTTCGTCAGCAGCAGCAGATCGAGTCGCTGGCGCGCGAATTGCTGGCCATGCGACAGCAATTCGCGGCCGGCAACGCGCCGGGCGCGGGCGGGGCCGCCGACGAGCGGCCGCCGCATTATTGATCGCGGGGGCCGCCGCCCGGGCCCTTCCGGCCGCCGGGCCGCCGGTGCGTCCGTTCAGGCCTTGCGGGCGATCAGCCCGTAGATGAACAGTACGATCAAGGCGCCGACGATCGAGCCGATCCAGCCCGCGCCTTGTCCGGGCGCGTAGAGTCCCAGCGCGGCGCCCAGATAGCCGGCCACGATAGAGCCGACGATCCCCAGAACCGTGGTCAGGATCCAGCCCAGTTTCTGTTCGCCGGGCATGATCGCCCGCGCGATCAAGCCGACGACGAAACCGACCACAATCATGCTGATGATACCCATCCACTACTCCTTGAAGGTTGAATGAAGCCGGTCCATCATAGGGCCGGGCAGGGGGTTCGTCCAGCGCGGACGCATGTGTCGCGCGCCGTGACCGGGGCCGGTTCACAGCGGCGGCCGATGCTGTTAACGTAAATGCTTTTGCCTTCGTGTCAGGAGCATGCAGCATGAGTCAGACGCCCGAATACCAGCCGCCCAGGGTGTGGACCTGGGACCAGCCCAGCGGTGGCCGGTTCGCCAACATCAATCGTCCCGTGTCGGGGCCGACGCACGAGCGCGAGCTGCCGGTCGGCAGGCATCCTCTGCAGCTTTATTCCCAGGGCACACCCAACGGGGTCAAGGTCACGATCATGCTGGAGGAACTGCTGGCCCGAGGCTGTCCGGGGGCGGAATACGACGCCTGGCTGATCCGCATCGGCGAAGGCGATCAGTTCGGCAGCGGCTTCGTCGGCGTCAATCCCAATTCCAAGATCCCGGCGCTGGTGGACCGCAGCGGTCCGGCCCCCATCCGGGTCTTCGAGTCCGGGGCGATTCTGACGTATCTGGCGGAGAAATTCGGCGCCTTTCTGCCGACCGAACCCGCCGCCCGCGCCGAATGCCTGTCCTGGCTGTTCTGGCAGGTCGGCAGCGCGCCTTATCTGGGCGGCGGCTTCGGCCATTTCTACGCTTATGCACCCGTGAAGATCGAATACGCCATCAACCGGTTCGCCATGGAGGCCAAGCGCCAGCTGGACGTGCTCGACAAGCGGCTGGCCGAGCACGAATTCATCGCGGGCAATGACTACACCATCGCCGATATGGCGATCTGGCCCTGGTACGGCGCCCTGGTGCTGAACCAGGTCTACGGCGCGGCGGAATTCCTGTCGGCCGGCGACTACCGCCATCTGCTGCGCTGGGCCCGGGCAATCGGCGAGCGCCCGGCGGTGCGGCGCGGGCGGATGGTGAACCGCACCTCGGGCGATCCTTCCGAGCAGCTCCTGGAGCGCCACGACGCGTCGGACTTCGACACCCGGACCCAGGACAAGCTCCAGGGCTGATCGTCCACGTCGCGCCTTGCAAGGCGC
>DISE01000030.1:52659-58096 GCA_002421865.1 Castellaniella sp. UBA6218 | reverse complement strand
AGCCGGTGGTGCCGGCGACCAGCAGATGCGGCATGCGGGCAAGGTCGGCGATCACCGGCACGCCGCCGATGTCGTGGCCCAGCGCCAGCGGCAGCTTGGCGGCGCTGCGCTCATAGGCGTCCGATTCGAAGGTCTCGCGCAGGAACACGGTCTCGCGGTTCTGGTTCGGCAGTTCGATGCCGATGACGCTGCGGCCGGGGACCACGGCGACACGCACCGATACCGCGCTCATCGAGCGCGCAATGTCGTCGGACAGGCCGATGACGCGCGAGGATTTGGTGCCAGGTGCCGGCTCCAGCTCGTACAAAGTGACCACCGGGCCGGGCCGGATCTTCACGATCTCGCCCTTCACGCCGAAATCCGACAGCACGGTTTCCAGCAGCCGCGCATTGGCCTCCAGCCCTTCCGGCTGCGGGCCACTGCGCCGCGTGGGCGCGGGCGTCAGCAACTCCATCTCCGGCAGTTCGAAATCGCCGCTGGGCGCGAGATCGAGCGATTTCTGCTTGGATGACGGCTTGGCCGGGTTGCGGCGTTCCAGCCGCGTTTCCTTCGGCGCGACGGCGGCCGGCTCGCGCGGCAGTTCCAGGCGCGGGCTCCGGGCGGCACGCGGCCTATCCTCCACCGCGTCCTCGCCATCCCCGGCAACGCGGCCCCGCGACAGCACAGTTCCCTTCAGCGACGGCTCCTGCCGCAGCCCCTTGCGGGCCATGTCGTAGCCCGCCCTGGCGGCGGCCCCACCCAAGCGTCCGCCCAGACGCCCGCTGGCGGCGGCGCCGCGATAGGTCAATGCGCCACCGGCCCAGGCCATGCGTGCGCTGCGCCGCATCAGCCCCCACCATTCGCGCAGCGAGAAACCCAGCGTGTAGAGCAGCAGCAAGGCCGCCAGCAGCCCCGCCGCCAGACCGACCAGCGCCAGCTCGACCGAGGCACCCAGCAGCGGCAGCAGCCCGCCCGCCTTGGCCAGCAGCAGCGTGCCGGTGAAACCGCCCAGGCCACTGACCAGCGGCCAGCCGGTGGGCGGCGTCACGATCGCCAGCGCCATCGCCGCAAGCAGCAGCCCCAGCGGCAGCAGGGCGACGCGCAGCACAGCGCGCGCCACGCCCAGCCGGGCCAGGATGCGATAGCCCCAGGCGGCGATGATCAGCGCCAGCAGGCCGCCCGACAGGCCCAGCGTCTGCAGCAGAAGGTCACCGGCCAGCGCGCCGGGATAGCCCAGCCAATTGTGCACGGGGCCGGTATTGGCGGTGTTGAGGGACGGATCCTCCGGATGATAGCTGACCATCGACAGCACCAGCGCGACGGCCAGCGCGATCAGCGCCAGGCCGGCGGCCTCACGCGCGCGGCGCCTCAGGAAGGCCGCGAAACCGGGCGGAAAAAGCGCGGTGCGGGTCGTCGCGTTGCTGGTGGTCGCCATCGGCCCCTCCGGGATGGTCAGAGCGCGCGCGCCAAACGGCCGAGCGCATCCTCCATCGTGTCATTGTCATAAACCAGGGCGATGCGCAGATAGGGCGCACCGGGATTGACCCCGTTCGCGTCCGGCACCGCCATATAGCCGCCGGGCAGGGTGCGGATCGCCGCCTCCTTCCACAGCCGCGCGCAAGCCGCCTCGCCATCGCCGACATCGAGCCACAGGAAGAACCCCGCCTGCGGCCGGAAATAGCCCGCCTTGCCGTCCAGCAGCCGGGTCGCGATGTCGAAGTTGCGGCGGTACATCGCCTGATTCTCGCGGACATGCGCCTCGTCGCGCCACAGCGCCGTTGCGGCGGCCACCAGCGGCAGCGGCATCGGCGTGCAGGCATAGCTGATGAGTTCGCCATAGCGCGCCATCACCTTGGCGTCGCCGGCGATGAAACCGGCGCGCAGGCCCGGTGCCGAGGAGCGCTTGGACAGCGAATGGAACACCACGACATTATCCATCGGCGAGCCGTTCGGCCCGTCGCCCAGCGCCGCGCAGGCCTCCAGCGCGCCCGCCGGCGGCAGCGCGTCATAGATTTCCGCATAGCATTCATCGACCGCCAGCACGAAATCATGCTCGCGCGCCAGCTTGATCCAGCTCTTCAGATAGGCGATGTCCGCCACCGTGCCCTGCGGGTTGGACGGTGTGCACAGATAACAGAGCGCGGTGCGCTCCAGCACATCCTTCGACACGCTCTCCGGGTCGGGCAGGAAGTTGGTGGCCGCGGTCGCCGGCAGATAGACCGTCTCGGCATTGGCCGCCAGCGCCGCGCCGCGATAGACGTGATAGGACGGGCTGGGCACCAGCACCACCGGCTTGCCACCGCCCTTGGCCGCCGGGATCGTCACCAGCGCCAGCATGAACAGCGGCTCGCGCGAGCCCGGCACCGGTACCACATTGCGGTCGGGATCGACAAAGCCGGCAGGCAGCTTGTAGCGCATCGTCAGCCAGTCGGCGACAGCCTGGCGATAGGCCGGTGTCGCCAGGGCCGGCGGATATTTGTTCCAGAGATGGCCATTCTCGGCGATCACCTCGTTGATGAAGGCGGGCGGCTGATTCTGCGGCTCGCCCACCGACAGCAGCAGCGGCGCATCATTGCTGACCGGCTTGATCGGGTCGAGCAACGTGCTCAGCTTGCGGAACGGATAATCGGCTAGAGCGTCCAACCGGTCGTTGATCATCGCGGTGCCCAGTAAAGCGGTGCCTGACAAAATGGCAAAAAGGGTTGCCCGTCCGGCAATCCCTCCAAACGCACTATACCGGCGAAAAAGATAAAGACAATACAGAAGACTAAGCCAGTTCGTTGAGTCCTTATGTTAGGTTCTGGCGACGGCCAAGAAAAAGCCCGGACGGTTCGCCGTCCGGGCCTGTTTCTTCTCGGCTCGAGCGGGGCTTAGCTCCGGCCGAACTCCGGATAGGCTTCGAGGCCCAGCTCCGCCTTGTCGAGGCCGAGTGCCTCTTCCTCGTCGCTGACCCGGATGCCCATGGTGAGTTTCAGCACCAGCCACAGAACGGCGCTGGTCACGATCATGAACACGGCGATCGCCACGATGCCGATCACCTGGGTCACCAGACTGCCGCCGCCGAAAATGCCGACCGCCAGCGTGCCCCAGATGCCGCACACAAGATGAGCCGGGATCGCGCCAACCACATCGTCGATCTTCAGCTTGTCGAGCAGCGGCACGGTAATCACCACCAGAATGCCGCCGATGGCGCCGATGACGACCGACAGGAAGTGATGCGTCAGGTCCGGACCGGCGGTGATCGACACCAGCCCGCCGATGGCGCCATTCAACGCCATGGTGAGGTCGATCTTGCCGTACAGGATCTGCGTCAGCAAGCAGGCCGCCACCACGCCGCCGCAGGCCGCAAGGTTGGTGTTGGAGAACACGATGGCCATTGCCGTGGCGTCCAGCGCCGAGCCCAGCGCCAGCTGCGAGCCGCCATTGAAGCCGAACCAGCCCAGCCACAGCACGAAAGTGCCCAGCGTGGCCAGCGGCAGATTGGCGCCCGGCAGCGGGGTGACCCGGCCATCGGCCGCGTACTTGCCCTTGCGCGCTCCCAGAATGATGGCACCGGTCAGCGCCGCCCAGCCGCCCACGGAGTGGACGATGGTGGAGCCGGCGAAATCGCTGAAACCCATCTCGCTGAGCCAGCCGCCGCCCCAGGTCCAGGACCCCTGGATCGGGTAGAGAATCGCCGTCAGCACGGTGACGAAGATAATGAACGGCCAGAACTTGATGCGCTCGGCCAGCGTACCCGAGACGATCGAGGCGGCGGTGGCGACGAACACCATCTGAAAGAACCAGTCGGACATCACCGAATAGCCGTTATCGACCACGGCGGCGACCTGTTCGGCCGTCGCCTCGTCAGCGCCCAGCAGCGCCAGTTCCGCTTCGGATGAGTTGTAGAACAGCGAGAAGGAACCGATCCACCCGCTGACATCCGTGTACATCAGGCTGTAGCCGACCAGGTAATACATGATGCCGGCCACCGAATAGAGCGTGATGTTCTTCAGGCAGATCGCGGCCGTGTTCTTGGACCGCACCAGCCCCGATTCCAGCATCGCGAAGCCGGCGGCCATCCACATGACCAAGGCGCCGCAGACCAGGAACGAAAAGGTGTTGAAGACGAATGCCGTTTCCGCCGAAACCTCGGCCGCGGCCGGCGTCGCCGCCAGCGTTAGCGGAATGGCGACCAGAGCCGCCGGCCCGACCCCTCTGCTCAGCTTTCCAGCGAGCCCATTGAACCCCATCATCATTGTCTCCTCGCAATCCTTAAAGCGCGTCCGCGTCGGTTTCGCCGGTGCGGATGCGGATCGCCCGCGCCACGTCCAGCACGAAGATCTTGCCGTCGCCGATCCGGCCGGTATTGGCCGCTTTCTGGATCGATTCGACGACGGATTCGGCGAGATCGTCGGAAACCACCAACTCAATCTTCACCTTCGGCAGGAAATTCACGGCATATTCGGCACCGCGATAGATTTCGGTCTGTCCCTTCTGACGGCCAAAGCCCTTCACTTCACTCACTGTGAGGCCCTGGATGCCCAGCTCGGTCAGTGCTTCGCGCACTTCGTCGAGCTTGAAGGGCTTGACGATCGCAGTGATCTGCTTCATTTCGGGCTGCGCCATGGTATCGGGATTCCGCTGAAAAGCTTTTAATATAGCGCAGACGATGCCCGCCCGGTCCCGGGGCGCATCTGGCCGCACGCCCTGGCCAGGGCGCGGCCGCGGGCCCGATGGCTCCCCTCCTTTATAATGCGCCCACTATGTCCAATACCCCGTCCGCACACAATCAATTCGACAACAAGTCGCAGGCCTGGTCTGCCCGTTTCTCCGAACCCGTCTCCGACCTGGTCAAGCGCTACACCGCCTCGGTCAATTTCGACCAGCGCATGGCGGCCTTCGACATCCAGGGCTCGCTGGCCCACGCCGACATGCTGGCGGCCGTGGGCGTGATCAGCGCCGCCGACCTGGCCGACATCCAGCGCGGCATGACGCAGATCCTGGAAGAAATCCGCGCCGGCGGCTTCACCTGGTCGCTGGACCTGGAAGACGTCCACCTCAACATCGAAAAACGTCTGGTCGAACTGATCGGCGACGCGGGCAAACGCCTGCACACGGGCCGTTCGCGCAACGACCAGGTCGCCACCGACATCCGCCTGTGGCTGCGCCACGAGATCGACCTGGCGATCGACCTGCTCGGGCAACTGCGCCACCGGCTGGCCGCACTGGCCCTGGAGCACGCCGGTACCATCCTGCCGGGCTTCACCCACCTCCAGGTCGCCCAGCCGGTCACCTTCGGCCACCACCTGCTCGCTTATGCGGAAATGTTCGGCCGCGACGCCGAGCGCCTGGCCGACTGCCGCCGCCGCACCAACCGCCTGCCCCTGGGCGCCGCGGCGCTGGCCGGGACGTCCTACCCCATCGACCGCGAACGGGTCGCCCGCACCCTGGGCTTCGACGAGGTCTGCCGCAACTC
>DISE01000030.1:0-52625 GCA_002421865.1 Castellaniella sp. UBA6218 | reverse complement strand
GGATGAGCCCGCGCGTGGGCTTCATCGATCTGGCCGACCGCTTCTGCACCGGCAGTTCGATCATGCCGCAAAAAAAGAACCCCGACGTCCCCGAACTGGCGCGCGGCAAGACCGGCCGAGTACACGGCCACCTGGTCGCGCTGCTGACCCTGATGAAGGGCCAGCCCCTGGCCTACAACAAGGACAACCAGGAAGACAAGGAAGGCCTGTTCGACACCGCCGACACCATCCGCGACACGCTGACGATCTTCGTCGACATGATCGGCGGGGTACGCGTCAAGGCAGACGCCATGCGCGCCGCCGCGCTGCAGGGCTACGCGACCGCCACCGATCTGGCCGACTATCTGGTCAAGCGCGGCGTGCCCTTCCGCGACGCGCACGAGACCGTGGCGCTGGCGGTGCGTTCCTGCGAACAGCGCGGCTGCGATCTGGCCGACCTGTCCCTGGACGAACTGCGCGGCTTCCACGCCGACATCCAGGATGACGTGTTCCAGGTGCTGACGCTCGAAGGTTCGGTCGCCGCCCGCAAGCACATCGGCGGCACCGCGCCCGAACGCGTGCGCATCGAGGCGCAGCGGGTGCTGGATCAGACGGCGCGAAAGGAATAGCCAGGCCGGGGAACCGCCACGGCCGGCTGACCCGGATGGGTCCGCTTGCCGGGCGCGCGCCGGACAGGCCGGTCGCGGTTTATTGCGGCACTGCGGAACGTTCTACCGGCATCGAAATGACCGTCTTGCCCTTGCCCCTGCCTTCCTCGACCTGACGAAATGCCTCGTTGACCTCGTGCAGTTGATAAGGATGCCGATCCACCCTGATCTTAAGCTGCCCGGCATCCACCAACGCGGCCGCGGCGCGTAATATCGCCCCATGATGTCCACGTCCCTTGCCGGTCAGCAATGGCATCAAAGTGAATACGCCCGAGTAGGTCGCGCCCTTGAACGACAGCGGCGCAAGACTGTGCTGCCCCCATCCCAGACAGCTCACGACATGCCCCGAATAGGGCTTCACGGCCTTGAACGACGCGTCCAGCGTACTGCCTCCAACCGTATCGTAGACAATGTCGAAACCTTCTCCGGCCGTATGCCGCTCGATGTAGTCATCCAGGTTCTCCAGCTGATAGTCGATTGCCGTGGCCCCCAATGAGCGGATGAAGTCGAGACTGTCCGCCGACCCGGTGGCATAGACGTCGGCACCCCGGGCCTTGGCCAGTTGCACGGCGACATGACCGACTCCTCCTGCCCCGCCATGAACCAGCACACGCTGGCCGGCGCGGACATTGGCGCGATCCACCAGGCCTTCCCACGCGGTGATGAATGCCAGAGGCAATGCGGCCGCCTCGCGCATGTCCAGTGTGCGAGGCTTCAGCGCGAGCAGCCGCGCGTCGACCGCAATGTATTCGGCCATGGCGCCCTGGGCGCCGCCAATCCCGCCCGCCATCCCGAAGACCTCGTCGCCCGGGGAAAAGTCATTGACCGCTTCTCCAGACTCGATGACGGTGCCGGCCAGATCCAGACCAAGCACTGCGGGCAACGCCTGACGGGCATGGGCGGCGGCGCCCGATGCGATCTTGAGGTCGAGAGGATTGACCCCTGCGGCATGGACTTTGACCAGCACCTGTCCTTTGGCCGCGGAGGGACGGGCGATATGACGCAAGGCCAGCGGTGTCTGGGCGGATTCCGCGATCGCGGCAAGCATGGTGTGATTCATGATGTAGAACCTCTGTGAAATGAACACTGATAGCTTGCCGCGCTTTATATATTCTGATAAGAAGCATGGTTGGCATATCATTTATTCCTTTAGAGACTTGAATATCCATGGATCTGCTTGAAAGCATGGGCGCATTCGTCCGCGTCGTGGAGCGCGGTTCTTTTTCCGCGGCCGCACGGGAGCTGGGCCTGGGGCAGCCGGCGGTCAGCAAACAGGTTCGCGCGCTGGAGCAATATCTCGGCGGGCCGTTGTTCGCCCGCAGCACCAGACAGCTGTCACTGACCGACCAGGGACGACGTTTCTACGATCAATGCCAGGAAATTCTCGCCCACATCGAGGCCGCGACGCTCAGTTTCTCCAGCGGCCATGAACGGATCGCCGGTCCCATCCGGCTTGCCGCACCCGTCAGCTACGGGAGGCTCTGCGCGGTACCCCTGATAGGAGAATTCCTGAAGCGTCATCCCGATGTCGTGATCGACCTGCGCCTGAGCGATCACAACGAAGACCTGCTCAAGGAAAATATCGACCTGGCCATCCGGATCGGCGCGGTCAGAAGCGAGGGTTTGGTGGCGGTACCGCTCGGCACCAGCACACGGTATGTCTATGCGGCGCCCGCCTATCTGCGTCGTCACGGCACACCGCTCGATCCCGGCGGACTCGCAGACCACAACTGCATTGGTTTCACTTTGCTGGAGCACTACGACATATGGCGCTTCAAGCGCGCCTCGGAAGAAATTGATGTTTCAATCAGAGGCAACCTGACCAGCAACAGCAGTGAAGCCATCCGCGAGATGGTGCTCGCCGGATTGGGCATTTCACTATCGCCAGAATGGCTGTTTGCAACCGATGTCGCACAGGGCAAGGTGCTCACCGTGCTCGATGATTATCAGACCACTGCGCTGCCTGTCAGCGCGGTGCTCAGCCCTGAACGGCGACACTCGGCGCGCGTCATGGCCTTCTTGGATTTTCTCCGCGAGCACGCCTACACATAGAGCGCATAAGCCAAACGCGGCCTGCGCCGGACAGACAGAGGGATCAGCCGGCCCTTTTCAGACGCCATGCAGGCATCCACAGTCCCAGCAGCGCCACCGCCGCAAGAACGGCGCCAGCCAGGAAGGTCGCGGACGGCCCCCAATCCTGCCACAGCCAGCCGGCCAGGACGCTGGCCAGCAGCATGCAGACGCCACTGGCCAGGTTGAAGACCCCGAAGGCCGTGCCCTTCATATCCTTGGGCGTCGTGTCCGCCACCATGGCTGACAGGATGCCCTGGCTGAAGCCCATGTGCAGCCCCCACAGCGCCGAGCCCGCCAGCAGCGCCCAGGCGCCGCCGCCCGTGGCCGCCAACGCCAGATCCGCCAGCACCAGCAGGACCAGGCCGACCGCCAGGACAGCGGTACGCGGCACACGGTCCGACAGCCAGCCGGCCGGATAGGCCGACAACATGAAGAACAGCGACATCACGATCAGCACGGCGGGCGCCCAGGCGGCGCTCAGGCCCATGTCCTGACCGCGCAGGATCAGGAAGGCCTCGCTGAAACGCGCCAGCGTGAACACGGCGCCGATCGCCACGACCCGCCAATAGGCGGCGCCGAAACCGCGCGCCGCGTTCCAGCGGATGGGCGAGCGGAACGGCCTGGCCTCGCCCCGATCGGAACGCGCCTCGCGCACCCCCCAGAACAGCAGGGCCATGGCGACGATGCCGGGCGCCACGGCGAACCACAGGACATGCCGGATGTCCGTGAAGGCCAGCATCAGCACGACCGCCAGACCCGGTCCCAGGACCGCGCCCACCGTGTCCATGGACTGGCGCAGCCCGAAGGCCGCGCCGCGGATTTCAGGCGGTGTCACATCCGCCACCAGGGCATCGCGCGGCGCGCCCCGGATGCCCTTGCCGATCCGGTCGACAAAACGGGCGGCGAACACTGTGCCCACCGAATGCGCCAGCGGGAACAGGGGCTTGCTCAAGGCCGCCAGACCGTAACCGGCCAGCAGCAGGCCCTTGCGCCGGCCCAGCCAGTCGCTGATCGCGCCGGAAAAAACCTTGACGATCAGCGCGGACGCCTCGGCCACGCCTTCGATGACGCCGACGGCCAACATGCTGGCGCCCAGGCCCGACACCAGGAAGATCGGCAGCAAGCTGTGGATCAGTTCCGACGAAAGATCCATGAACAGGCTGACCAGGCCCAGCATCCAGACCGTGCGCGGGATGGCGCGCTTGCCTTGAGCATCCGGAGCGGCATTCCCATGGCCCATGCGGTGCCCTTCAGGGTTCGAAGACCGCGATCGACTCCACGTGCGCCGTGTGCGGGAACATATTGACCGCGCCCGCGGCCTTCAGTGTCCATCCGCCCACATGACACAGCAGGCCGGCATCGCGGGCCAGCGTGGCGGGATTGCAGGACACATACACGACACGGCGCGGACGTTCCCGGGGCGCCAGATCCGCCAGGGCCTGCGCCACGGCCAGGGCGCCCTCGCGCGGAGGATCGATCAGCATCCGATCGAAATAGCCCAGGTCGCGCAGCCAGCCGGCGTCGATCTCGAACAGATTGAGCTCGGTGAATTCGGTCTTGTCCGCCAGGCCCTGGCGGGCGGCATCCTCTCGGGCGCGGGTCACCAGCGTGGCACTGCCCTCGACACCGACGACCGCGCGGCACTGCGTAGCCAGCGGCAGACTGAAATTGCCCAGACCGCAGAACAGGTCGGCCACGCGGTCGCCGGGCTGGATTTCCAGCAGGCTCAGCGCGCGCCCGATCAGCGCCTGGTTGATGTGCGGATTGACCTGGGTGAAATCGGCCGGCCGGTAATGCATGCGCAAGCCATAGGCCGGCAACGCGTAGGCCAGGACATCGGCGCGTGCCGGGTCCAGGGGATGGGCCGTTTCCGGCCCCTTCGGCTGCAGCCACCAATCAATGTGGTGCCGCGCGCCGAAATCGCGCAGGCTGTCCAGATCGGAAGGCGTCAGGGGTTCCAGGTGACGCAGGCAAAAGACGGTGGCCTCGTCGCCGACGGCCACCTCGATCTGCGGCATGCGGTCGGGACGCGACAGACCGCCGATCAATTCCCGCAGCGGCATCAGCAGGGCCGAGACATGCGGCGGCAGCACCAGACAGGACTGCATGTCGGCCACATAGCTGCTGGCGCGCTCGCGGAACCCCACCAGCACGCCGCCTTTTTTCGGCACCAGGCGCACGGACAGGCGGGCACGATGGCGGTAGCCGAAAGTCGGCCCCTGCAGTGCCGGCAGGATCTGCCGTGGCCTGACCTTGCCGATGTGCGCCAGGGCGTCTTCCAGGGAACGCTGTTTGACGGCCATCTGGGCGGCCGGCTCCAGGTGCTGCATGGCACAGCCCCCGCAGACGCCGAAATGAGGACACGGGGGCCGGGTGCGCTGCGAGGAAGCGCGCAGCACACGCTCGACCTTGGCCTTGTCGAAGGATGGCTTGCGCCGCGTCACGCGGGCCAGCACCCGCTCGCCGGGCAGCGCGCCCTCGATGAAGACGACTTTGCCCTCGTGATGGGCAATGCCCTGGCCTTCGAGATCCAGCGATTCGACGTCCAGGGACAACAGGATGGGTTCAGACATGAGGCCAGGCGGAGAGGAATGCTTTCCAGTGCGGTGCGTCGATCGCCGTCAGGGTGTCGCGCACCAGTGCGAGTTCGGCCGCATAGGCTGCGGCGTCGAGTTCGCCCTTGATCAGGCGGTAACGGCAATACACCAGCCAGGTGTTGACCACATCCGTCTCGCAGTAGTTGCGCACGTGATCCCGGTCCCCCGCGTGCCAGGCCTGCCAGACCTGGCCGCCATCCATGTCGAGTTTGCCGGGAAAGCCGCACAGTTTTGCCAGCTGGTCCAGCGGCGCGTTGGCGCGGCCATTGAACTTCGCCAGCACGTCCATCAGGTCGACGTGGCGGGTGTGGTAGCGGTTCAGGTAGTTGTTGAAACGGAAATCGCGGTCATCCTCGCCTGTGTCCCAATAGCGCGGCGCGGCCACGCCGTGGATCAGGCTTCGATAGTGCAGGACCGGCAGGTCGAAGCCCGAGCCGTTCCAGCTGACCAGGGTGGGCGTGTAATGGCCGATGGTCTTGAAGAAACCCGCGATCAGGGTCTCCTCCGGATCGTCGGCCTGACCCAGGGTGCGGACGCGAAAACCCTGGTCGTCGCGGAACACGCAGCCGATGACGGCGATTTTCTGCAGGTGCAGTGGCAGGAAATCGTTGCCGTGTGTCTCGCGGCGCCGGGCCAGCGCAGCCTCGATCAGGTCGGCGTCGGACAGGTCGGCCCACTGCGGATCCAGCCGCCGCAGACCGTCCGCATCCGGGATCGTTTCCAGATCGAAGACCAGCGTCGGGATCATCGTGACGGCAGATAGGACAGGGGGTTCACGGGTGTGCCGCGGCGGCGGATCTCGAAGTGCAGGCGGGGCGAAGTGGTGTCGCTCTGGCCCAGCGTGGCGATCTTCGCGCCTTTTTTCACGGATTCGCCGGTCTTGACCAGCAGGGACTGGTTGTGGGCATAAGCCGTGATGAAGCCGTTGCTGTGGCCCAGCAGGATCAGGTTGCCCAGGCCGCGCACGCCGTTGCCCGCGTACATGACTTTGCCCTCGGCGGCGGCCGTCACGGGCGCGCCCACCGAGCCTTCGATGTCGATGCCCTTGGTGGTGGCGTTGAAGCCCTGGATGATCTTGCCGTTGCTGGGCCAGCCCCAGGAAATCAGGCCCGCATCGCCGGCGCGTGAAGCGGAGGTTTCGACCGGCGCGGGCGCGCTGCCGGCGGTCCCGGCGCTTTCTCCGCCGGCCGGAGACGCCGTGGTCTTGACCGGCGCCGTCGTGGCCGTCGAGCCGCCCGAGGGCATCGGCGTGCCACTGTCGAGACGCAGGACCTGGCCAATGGCCAACTGGGTCGGATCGCTGATGTTGTTCAACTGCGCCAGGCGCGAGACCTCCATCCCATGATCCTGGGCGATCTTGTAGAGCGTGTCGCCCGCCCGCACGACGTAGGTGCCCTTGGCCTGGGCGCCCGCCGTGGAGGCGGCGCCGCCGCGGGAGTGATCGGAAACAGGCGCGCGCGCGGAGCGCGAGGCGCAGCCGGCAAGGACGGCGGCCGACAGCAGGACGGCCAGCAGCAGGGCCGTTTTCGCCTTGGGACGGCGATGCGACAAAAACCGCCCGGTGTGCGGCGGTTGGGTGAACGGAGCATCTGTCACCAGCGTCCCATCGAGCATGTGGTTCTCCTACTTAGGTCTGCGTGCCGGGACGCAGCGGTACGAATCGGACATCTTCGAGCTCGCGCCGGTGCCAGGATGACGGCCCGGTGCGCTCGATCAGGATCAGCCTTTGATGCGCCGTGCCTTCCGGAGCGATCAGACGCGCCCCAACGGCCAGCTGGTGCAGCAAAGCTTCAGGGATTTTAACCCCCGCGGCGGCGACGACAATGCCATCGAAGGGCGCACGATGTTCCAGCCCCTGCATCCCGTCGCCGAAGGTCAGGCGCACGCGGCCACGGGCCCGGCCCTGGGCGAGATTCAGGCGCGCCTGCTCGTACAGGCCGCGCACCCGTTCGATGGCATGGACCTCGGGCACGAACTGGGCCAGCACGGCGGCCTGGTAGCCGCAGCCGGCGCCGATCTCCAGAACCTTTCCCGGCGTGCGGCCATCGCACATGACGCTCAGCATGTGCGCCACCACCCAAGGCTGGGAAATCGTCTGGCCATAGCCGATCGGCAGGGCGGCGTCCTCGTAGGCCCGGCTGGCCAGACCCTGGTCCACGAACAGGTGGCGCGGCACCGCCTGCATGGCCGACAGTACACGCTCGTCGACGATGCCTTGTTCGCGCAGGCGCTGCACCATCTGCAGGCGCAGCCGGTCGGAATTCAGGCCCAGATTGGCGGCGGGCGCCTCGGACGCCCGGGTCGGGGATGACGGCAGGGTGAACGGGCGCGGTCCGTGAATGCGCGTGTTGCTGTTGGCGGCCGAATAGCCGGGCCCCAACGCGGAACCCGTCGGGGAAACCCGCGCGCTGCGGGAAGGCTTGTCCAGCGGATGTCGCGGCTTGCTCATTGCTCTTCCATCCAGCGGGCGATCGCATCGGTCCGCGCATGATCCGTGAGATCGACGCGCAGGGGGGTCATCGACACGGCGCGTGCCTCGATGGCGCCGAAATCCGTCTCGGCGCCCCCATCCAGCGCCCGTCCCACCGGGCCGATCCAGTAGACAGTGTCGCCGTAGGGCGTGGTGCTGCGGATGACGGGCTCGGCCGGATGGCGGCGCCCCAGCCTAGTGGTGCGCAGGCCCGTCAGATCGCGATGGGGCACAGCCGGAATGTTGACATTCAGCAGCAGCGGCTCGTCCCAGGGCCGGTCGCGGAACCGTGCCACCAGATCGTGAGCCACCCGGGCGGCGCAGTCCAGGTGACGCCATTCCCGGTCCACCAGGGAAAAGGCCATGGACGGCACGCCGAACAGATAGCCCTCCATCGCGGCCGCCACCGTGCCCGAATACAGGGTGTCGTCCCCCATGTTTGCCCCATTGTTGATGCCCGAGACCAGCAGGTCGGGTCTGAATCCCAGGAGGCCGGTCAGCGCCACATGGACACAGTCCGAGGGCGTGCCGTTGATGAAATGGAAGCCGTTGGCCGCCTGGCGCACCGACAGGGGTCGGCGCAACGTCAGCGAATTGGAGGCGGCGCTGCAATTGGTCTCCGGTGCCACCACCGTGACGTCGCCCAAGGGCCGCAGCGCCGCAGCCAGGGCCTCGATCCCCGCCGCATTGTAGCCATCATCGTTGGACACCAGGATGCGCATTTTCTTCGTTCCCGCCTGAAACCGGATGGTGCGAATTGTACCCGCGCCCCGCCGCGAGGACTTGTGCCGCGCTTCCTTTAAAATGCGCGCATCACCCACCTCTCGCGGGCCGCCCCGCCACTCCCCTTCGCCATGACTCCTTTCGCTTCCGTGCTCGGCGTGGCCGCCGCCCTGCTCATCGGCTATCTGATGGGCTCCGTCCCCTTC
The DNA here is from genome assembly GCA_002421865.1 of Castellaniella sp. UBA6218. GTDB lineage: Bacteria > Pseudomonadota > Gammaproteobacteria > Burkholderiales > Burkholderiaceae_B > Castellaniella. Next base: position 43,909 of record DISE01000030.1, on the reverse strand, counting down.
GCCGTCGTGGTCAGCCGCGTCATGGGCCTGAAAGACCCGCGCAGCTTCGGCTCGGGCAATCCCGGAGCGACCAACGTGCTGCGTGGCGGCAACAAGCCGGCGGCCGTCCTGACCTTGCTCGGCGACGCGGCCAAGGGCTGGCTCGCCGTGACATTGGCCGTCTGGGCCGCACAGCGCGGCCTGCTGCCCGGAGCCGCGGTCCCCCTGGCCGGCCTCGGCGCCTTTCTGGGCCACTTGTATCCGCTGTTCCTGGGCTTTCGCGGCGGCAAGGGCGTCGCCACGGCCCTGGGCGTGCTGCTGGCCCTGCAGCCCTGGCTGGCGCTGGCAACCGCGCTCACCTGGCTGATCGTGGCCTGGGTGACACGGTATTCGTCCCTGGCGGCGATCCTCGCGGCCGTCTTCGCGCCCTTCTACTACATCCTGGGGGACAAAGTGGCCTGGCGCACGGATGCGCTGACCATCTCGGTGATCGTGCTGATCAGCGTCCTGCTGCTGGCCCGTCATCGCGAAAACATCGCCCGGCTGCTGGCGGGCAAGGAAAGCAGGATCGGGGCGAAGAAAAAGTAGGCGCGCCCCAGGCAGGCCCGCCGGGAGTGTCTCAGGCGACGCAGACGTCCCGCAGATCCCAGCGGGGCCGCACCGCGAAGGCGGCATCGCCGCGCAAGGACGGCAGATCGACCAGCCCGGCACGCACCCGCAGGACGGCCGCCCAGGCGATCATCGCGCCATTGTCGGTGCACAGGTGCAAGGGCGGAAAGTGCACCTGCCCGCCCGAGACGTCCAGCGCTTCGCGCAGCCGGGCGCGCAAATGCCGGTTGGCGCCCACGCCGCCCGCCACGACCAGAGTCTTCAGGCCCGTACGGCGCAGCGCCTCCAGCGACTTGGCCGCCAACACATCGACGATGGCCGCCTCGGTCGAGGCAGCCAGATCGGCACGAGCCGCGTAGTCGGTATCGAGGCCCGCGTCCCGCAGGGCCCGCATCCGGGTCAGCACGGCCGTCTTCAGGCCGCTGAAGCTGAAATCCAGATCGCCGCTGTGCAGCATGGGGCGCGGCAACGCTTGCGCGCGCGGGTCGCCGTCCTCGGCCAGGCGTGACAGTTCCGGTCCGCCCGGATAGCCCAGCCCCAGCAGCTTGGCGCTCTTGTCGAAGGCCTCGCCGGCTGCGTCGTCCAGCGTCTCGCCCAGCAATTCGTAGCGGCCCACGCCCTCGACCCGCATCAACTGGGTATGGCCGCCCGACACCAGCAACGCCACGAACGGGAAGCCGGGTGTCTCTTCGGCCAGCAGGGGCGACAGCAGATGGCCTTCGAGGTGATGGATGGGGATCGCGGGCAAATCCCGGGCCCAGGCGAAGGCCCGGGCGAAGCCCGCACCCACCAGCAGGGCCCCGGCCAGACCGGGACCGGCCGTATAAGCCACCGCGTCGAGATCGTCCGGGCGCACGCCGGCTTCGTCCAGCACCTGCCGCGTGAGCGGCACGATGCGGCGGATATGATCACGCGAGGCCAGTTCCGGCACCACGCCGCCGTAGTCCCGGTGCATGGCGACCTGGCTGTGCAGGGCGTGCGCCAGCAGGCCGCGTTCAGTGCACGCCACGGCCACGCCGGTCTCGTCGCAGGAGCTTTCGAATCCGATGATCAGCATAGGGCGCCAGTTTACAACCGATCTCCGCACATCCGGCCCGGAAAGGGATTTAGAATGGCGGGGTCAAAAACAAGCAGTGAACACCGACGCTCACCCGAGAGGAGACACCATGCTGGAACAGTTCTTCAAGCTCAAGGAACACGACACTTCGGTCCGCACGGAATTGCTGGCGGGCCTGACCACCTTCCTGACGATGTCCTACATCGTCTTCGTCAATCCGGACATCCTGTCCAGCACCGGCATGGACAAGGGCTCGGTCTTCGTCGCCACCTGCCTGGCCGCCGCCCTGGGCTCGATCATCATGGCCCTCCTGGCCAACTGGCCCATCGGCATGGCCCCGGGCATGGGCCTGAACGCTTTCTTCGCCTTCACGGTCGTGGCGCAGATGGGCTATTCCTGGCAGCAGGCGCTGGGCGCGGTCTTCATCTCCGGCGTGGTGTTCGTGATCCTGACAGTGACCGGCGTCCGCGAATGGCTGGTGGCGGGCATCCCGTCCTCACTGCGATCGGCCATCGCGGCGGGCATCGGACTGTTCCTGGGCATCATCGCACTGGGTTCGGCGGGCATCGTGGTCGCCAACCCGGCCACCAAGGTCGGCCTGGGTGACCTGACCCACGCCACGACCCTGTTCGCCATCCTGGGCTTTTTCATCATCACGGCCCTGGCCGCCCTGAAAGTGCGCGGCGCCATCCTGATCGGCATCCTGGCAATCACCGTCCTCTCGATCGTGACCGGCCACACCCAGTTCCAGGGCGTCTTCTCGGCTCCGCCCAGCCTGGCCCCCACCTTCTTCCAGCTGGACATCCTGGGGGCGCTGAACACCGGCTTCTTCCACGTGATCCTGGTCTTCGTGCTGGTCGAAGTGTTCGACGCCACCGGCACCATGATCGGCGTGGCCACCCGCGCCGGCCTGATCCGCCCGGGCAACCCCGGCCGCCTCGGCCGCGCCCTGTTGTCCGACAGCTGCGCCATCGTGGCCGGTTCCATGCTCGGCACCAGCAGCACCACCGCCTACATCGAAAGCGCCTCGGGCGTGCAGGCGGGCGGGCGCACCGGCCTGACGGCACTGACCATCGCCGTGCTGTTCCTGCTGGCGCTGTTCCTGTCTCCGCTGGCCGCCATCGTTCCGCCTTACGCCACGGCCCCTGCCCTGCTGTACGTGGCCTGCCTGATGCTGCGCGAACTGGTCGACGTGCAATGGGACGACGTCACGGAGTCCGTACCCGCCGCCATCGCCGCCATCGCCATGCCCCTGACTTACTCCATCGCCAACGGCCTGGCTTTCGGCTTCATCAGCTACGTGACGATCAAGGCGCTGTCCGGCCGCTTCCGCGACATCCATCCGGCCACCCTGCTGGTCGCAATGCTGTTCGTGATCAAGTACGCGCTGTTCCCTGGATGAGACAGGACGCGGAACAGTCCCTGCGGACTGTTCCGCGCCTGTCGAATCCGAGCCGCTTGCAAGCGGCGAGGTGGAGGGATGCCATGCTTCAAGCCCGGCTTGCAAACCGGCGCCTCGGCCCCATATGACAGAAATCCGGGCGGCATCCTGCCGCTCCCTCCCGATCCGGAGATTCCATGAGCGTCATCGAACTCACCCAAGACACCTTCCAGACCGCCACCCAGGCCGAGCAACCCCTGATCATCGATTTCTGGGCGCCCTGGTGCGGCCCCTGCCGCCAGTTCGGGCCGACCTTCGAGGCCGCCGCCGAAAAGCACCCGGACGTTACCTTCGCCAAGATCAACACCGAGGAACAACAGGAACTGTCGGCGGCCCTGCGCATCCGTTCCATCCCGACCCTGATGGTCTTCCGCGAGAACGTGCTGCTGTTCCAGCAGGCCGGCGCGCTGTCCGCCTCTCAACTGGAAGAACTCGTCACGCAGGTGAAGGCCGTGGACATGGCCCAGGTCCACGCGGAAATCGCGGCCCAGGAAAAAGGCGGCGCGACGACGCACTAAGCGCCGGGTTCGATCTCGAACCGGCCCTGTCCCCGGGTCTGATCGGTGTACAGGGCCTCCAGCGCGGCCACATCGGCGCGCGCCACGACCAGACGCCAGTTCACGCCCCGGCCATCGAAGGCAGCGTGCTCGATGCGTACGCCCGCCGCCAGCAGGCGCGCCTGCACACGGTCCATGTCCGCATACGGACAATCGCACGTCACCCTGCATTCCTCGCGCAGCTCCGTCCGGTCCGCCAGACGCAGGCACTCGGCGGCCGTGCCGCCATAGGCCCGCGCCAGGCCGCCCGTGCCCAGCTTGATTCCGCCGAACCAGCGAATCACCATCACCGCCACGCGGTCATAGCCTTGGGACTCGATGGCCTGCAGGATCGGCCGTCCCGCCGTGCCGCCGGGCTCGCCATCGTCATGGAACCGGTATTGCGCCCCGAAACGCCAGGCCCAGCAGTTGTGCGTCGCCTGGGGATCGCGGGACGCGTCCAGGAAGGACTGGGCGGCCTCGGGTGATTCGATGGGCGCCGCCAGGGCCAGGAAACGGCTTTTGCGGACGTCGGCCTCGTGCCGGGCCGGGACGGTCAGGGTGTGCGGCATGCGTCCGCCCGCCCCCGGCGCCCCGCCATGGCTCAGGCCTCGATGCCCTGGGACGCGAGGTATTCCTCGTAGGTGCCAGGGTAGTCGTTCAAACGGCCATCGGGCAGGATTTCGATCACCCGCGTCGCCACGCCCGACACGAACTGGCGGTCGTGCGAAACGAACACCAGCGTCCCCTGGTATTGCTCCAGCGCATATTGCAGCGACTCGATGGATTCCATGTCCAGGTGGTTGGTAGGCTCGTCCATCAGCATGACGTTGTGGCGACCCAGCATCAGGCGGCCGAAGCTCATGCGGTTCTTTTCCCCGCCCGACAGCACGCGCACGGCCTTGGTGATTTCGTCGCCCGAGAACAGCAGCCGGCCCAGCACCGAGCGGATCGACTGATCCTCGTCGCCCGGCTGGCGGTAGTCGGTCATCCAGTCGAACAGGTCGCGGTCGGAGTCGAACTGATCGGACACGTCCTGGGCCATGTAGCCGATATCGGCGTTTTCCGACCAGCGCACCGTCCCCTCGTCGGGCGGCAGATTGCCCGCCAGCAAGCGCAGCAGGGTCGTCTTCCCAACGCCGTTGGCGCCGATGATGGCGACCTTCTGGCCGGCCTCGATCATGGTGGACAGCCCCTTGATGATGGGGCGGTCGTAGGATTTGGACAGATCCTCGATGTGCGCGGCCTGGCGGTGCAGGATCTTGTTGACTTCGAAACGGATATAGGGATTCTGGCGCGAGGACGGCTTGACCTGGACGGTATCGGCCTTGATGCGGTCGATCTGTTTCAGGCGGGACGTAGCCTGGCGCGACTTGGACTTGTTGGCGGCGAAGCGGCGCACGAAGTCCTGCAGTTCGCTGACGCGTTCCTTGGCGCGCGCGTTGGCGGCCACCTGACGCTCGCGCGCCTGGGTGGAGGCCAGCATGTAGTCGTCGTAGTTGCCCGGATACACGCGCAGTTCGCCGTAGTCCAGATCGGCCATGTGGGTGCAGACTTCGTTCAGGAAGTGGCGATCGTGGCTGATGATGATCATCGTGCTGTCGTAGCCGTTGAGCACGGTCTCCAGCCAGCGGATGGTGTTGATGTCCAGGTTGTTGGTGGGCTCGTCGAGCAGCAGCACATCGGGGTTGGAGAACAGCGCCTGGGCCAGCAGCACGCGCAGTTTCCAGCCCGGGGCGATCTCGCGCATCGGCAACTGGTGCTGTTCAACGGGGATTTCCAGGCCCAGCAGCAGTTCCCCGGCGCGGGCCTCGGCCGTGTAGCCATCGTATTCCGCGAACTTGCCTTCCAGTTCGGCGGCGCGCATGTAATCGTCCTCGGTCGCCTCCGGGTTGGCATAGATGGCGTCCCGGTCCGCCATGACCTGCCACATCTCGGCGTGGCCCATCATCACCACGTCCAGCACGCGCACATCCTCGAAGGCGAACTGGTCCTGACGCAGCTTGCCCAGCCGCAGGCCGGGTTCCAGCGCAACGTTGCCCGAGGTCGGCTCCAGGTCGCCGCCGATGATCTTCATCAGGGTGGACTTGCCCGAGCCGTTGGCGCCGATCAGCCCGTAGCGGTTGCCATCGCCGAACTTGACGCTGACGTTTTCAAACAAGGGCTTGGAGCCGAACTGGATGGTGAGGTTGTTGGTGGAGATCACGGTGGTGGCGGGAAAAAATAGAGTCAAAACAACCTGCTAGTTTAGCAGGTGGGCTGATTTTCAGCCCCGCCCGCCTGCGACCGGTCGGGCCGGCAGCCGATCAGTGCGTGTGCTCCCGCAGCACCAGGTGCGCCATGCCGTCCTCGGTGGCGATGCCCACGCGCGCGCCCACCGGCAGGGTGGCCTTGACCTTGACATGGCCATAGGGCAGCCCCGTGACAACCGGTACACGCACCGTCTGGCGCAGCCAGCGCACCACGGAATCCAGGTCGTAACCATTGTCATGCGGCGCCAGACGGTAGTCGGTGAACTGGCCCAGCACGATGGCGTGCTGCTTCTCAAGCACGCCCGCATGCCACAACTGGGTCAGCATGCGCTCGATGCGGAACGGATGTTCGGATACGTCCTCGAGAAACAGGATGCCGCCCTTCACGTCGGGCAGATAGGGCGTGCCGACCAGCGAGGCCACCATGGCCAGATTGCCGCCCCACAGGATGCCGCGAGCGTCCACCGGATCGGCGCCGGGGGACTCGAAACTGAGGATTTCCAGTTCGCCGGACAGGGTTTCCTGGAACAGGGCCTGGGTCAGGTCATCCACTTTCTTGCCGCCGAAATCGAAGATCGCGGTGGGGCCGGCCAGGCTGACCGCGCCGGTGCGCGCCAGCAGCGCCAGATTGAAGACGGTGAAATCGCTCTGACCGAGGAAAGTCTTGCCGCTGTCGGCCACCGCCCGCCAGTCGATGTGCGGCAGCAGGCGGCTCAGGCCGTAGCCGCCCCGGGTCGCCATGACGACCGGGTGCTTCTGCTTGAGCGCCCGCTGGATGCCCGCCAGGCGCTGCTTGTCGGTGCCGGCGAAGCGTTCATGCACGGCCAGGGCCGTACGGTCGGCGGCGACGCGAAAGCCCATGGCGCGCAGCCGTTCCATGGCCAGGTCCAGCGAAGCGGGATCGGCCACGGCCCCGGAAGGAGAGATCAGATAGATCCCCGAGGGCTGTTCGTGCACGTGATGCACACCGCACTCCGGGTCATCGCAGACCAGGTGCGTGTGTTCGCCGCCGGGGGCCGGCCGGGAAGGCGCGGCGGAATCGGATTTCTGCTTGGGCATGGAAGGATCATCCTGAAAAAAAGGGGGTGCGGCCGGATGGCCGCCGGAAACGGTTTCGGGTGCCGCCAGACCCCGCGCCACGCGGGCGGCTTCGCGTCGGGCGCGGAAGAAATCACGCAACAGGTCGCCGCAGGCTTGCGCCCGCACCCCGCCCCGGACCCGGGCGTGATGGTTCAGGCGCGGCTGGGCGGACAGATCGACCACGCCGCCGCAGGCGCCGGTCTTGGGGTCGGGCGCGCCGTAGACGATTTCGGCCAGGCGCGCATGGAACATGGCGCCCAGGCACATGGCGCAGGGTTCCAGCGTGACATACAGGCGCGCGCCGGTCAGGCGATAGTTGTCCAGGCTGCGGGCGGCGGCGCGCAGGGCCACGACCTCGGCGTGCGCGGTCGGGTCGCGGTCCAGGATCGTGCGGTTGTGCCCGGTCGCCAGCAGATGGCCGGCGGCATCCAGCACCACGGCGCCCACGGGCACTTCGCCCAGAGCCGCGGCCCGGCGGGCCAGGTCGAGCGCCAGCCCCATGGCGCCATCGTCGTCCAGGAGATCGGCCGCAGCCTGTCGAACCGGACGGGGATCAGCCACGGTACATCCGCGCGCGCAGCACGATCTTGGAGGCCAGGCTTTCCACGGCGGCCTCCAGCCACTGGTAGAGTTCGGCGTCTTCGCCGAAGCGCGCCTGGTTCAGATTGGACACCCGCCCGTCCTCGATGAAGCCCCAGGCGCGGCTGCGTTTTTCCTTGTGGCGCGGATCCCAGACGCCGAACGCGACCCCACCCGAGCGCCGGATCAGGGAAAAACAGGGGATGTCGGTATAACCGTCGCCGACGAAGATCATCTGCTCGAAGGGTACGCGCAGCCTGTCGGCATCGACCTTGCGGTTGACCTCGAAGGGCTTGTTGCGCGCTTCGGGACCGATGATGCCCTTCTGGATGTGGAACAGATAGCGGGTCTTGTCGGTGAAACTGACCACGCGGCGAGGGAATTCGATGGCGCCGTCGGCGCCATAGTGGAATTCCGAGGCCCATATGTCGGAAAACCAGCCCGCGATGGAAGTCTCGCGCAGCACGTCGCCGATGCCGCTGGAAATCAGGTAGAACTCCAGTTGCACGGTCGGGTGGGCATGGCGCAACCGCGCCCTCAGGCGTTCGAACAAGGTCGGCACGCCGTCGTGCAGCGGCAGCCGCCGCCCCCAGTCGCGCAGGCGGTCGCGGGTGATGGGGCCGTGGCGCCCCGAACGGGACAGGGCCAGCATCTGGTACAGATAGGCCGGAACCGGATCCCAGTCCTCGTGATCCAGCAGGGGATCGACCCGGCCGTGCCAGAAGGCCGGCACGTCCGCGCCGATTTCCTGGAGGAACCCCGAGGTGCTGTCCGGCGCCAGCGTGTCGTCGAAATCGAAGACCAGTGCGATCACATCCGCCATATACGCATCCAGTAGAGTCTCAATCCATGCCGGCCAGAACGGCCAGCGCCCCGGGCAAGGCGCCCGGCAGATCCTCGGCCAGCAGCCCCGGGCCCAGCCGGTCGGCCGCCAGGCCGTGCAGCCAGACGGCGGCGCAGGCCGCCTCGAAGGCCGGCATGCCGGCCGCCAGCAGGCCGGCGACACAGCCCGCCAGCACGTCCCCGGACCCGGCGGTGGCCAGCGTCGGCGGCGCATTGTCGTTGATGACGCACCGGCCATCAGGCGCCGCGATCACGGTGTCGGCGCCCTTGAGCACCACGACCGCGCCGCCACGCCGGGCGGCGTCCCGCGCGCGCTGCGGTTTATCGTCTTCCGTCCCTGGCGCGGCATCGTCCCCGGCGTCCGGCGCGGGACCGAAGAGGCGCGCGAATTCGCCCTCGTGGGGCGTCAGCACGCACTGCCCGTGCAGGGCGTCCAGCAGCGCGGCCGGCTGGTCGGCGAACACGCTGAGCGCGTCGGCATCCAGCACGCAGGGGCGTCCGGCCGCCAGCAGGTCGAGAACCTGCCGTCTTGCCTGCGGCGCGCGACCCAGCCCGGGGCCGATCAGCAGCGCGTTGCGGCGCGGATCCGCCAGCGCCTGATCCAGCGCACCGTCCGGCGGCAGCGCCTCGACCATAACCGAAGTCAGGGCGCCCGCCTGGATCGCCCAGGCGGCCGGCGGCGTCGCCAGCGTCACCAGACCGGCGCCGATGCGCGCCGCCGCCAGGCAGGCCAGGCGGCTGGCACCCAACATCCGTTCGCCGCCCACGACCAGCGCATGGCCCCGGCGGTATTTGTGACCGTCGGCGCGCGGCCAGGGGAACAGGGCCGACCAGAGATCCGGGTGGTTGGCATGGGCTTCGGGGACGATCGCGCCCAGCGCGGCGTCGGGCATGCCGATGTCGGCGCAGATCAGCGCACCGCACAGCGCGCGCCCCGGCATCAGCAGATGGCCGGGCTTGCGGCGGCAGAAGGTGACTGTCAGGTCGGCCTGGACGGCGGCGCCCGGGCAGCGTCCGCTGGCACCGTCCAGACCCGTGGGGACATCGACGGCGCACACCGGTGCGGCGGCAGCGTTCACGGCGTCGATCAGCGTCCGCAGATCGCCAGCCGGCGCCCGGCTCAGGCCCGCGCCCAGCAGGGCGTCGACGATCAGGCCGGCGCCGTCCAGACAGGCGGGCACGGCGGCCTCGACCGGCCCGGCCCAGGCCTCGGCCGCCTGGGCCGCGTCCCCGCGCAAGGCGCCGCGTTCGCCCCACAAAGCCACCCGCACCGTCCAGCCGGCGTCGCGCAGCCGACGCGCGACGACAAAGCCATCGCCGCCATTGTTGCCCGGCCCGCACAACACGCGCACCGGCGTCGGCGCCCAGCGCTCACGGACCGCACGGGCCACGGCCGCGCCCGCCGCCTCCATGAGCCGCGCCCCGGATACCCCGGCCGCCGGGGCGGCCCGATCGGCTGCGCCCATCTGCGCCGGACTGAGCAGTGCATGCGGCGACAGGCTCACCGGCGCGCCATGGCCGGCGCGCGCATCGACGGAAGGTCGTCCGGCGGACATGTCCGGCCTCAGTCGGACTGCGCCGCCCGCTGGCGCAATTCGAATTTCTGGATCTTGCCGGTGGAAGTCTTGGGCAGCTCGCCGAACACGACGTGGCGCGGGACCTTGTAGCCGGCCAGGTGAGCCTTGCAATGGGCAATGATGTCCTCGGCGCCGACCTGGGCATCGGGCTTGAGTTCGACGAACGCGCAGGGCGTCTCGCCCCAGCGTTCGTCGGGCCGGGCGACCACGGCGGCCGCCAGCACGGCGGGATGGCGGTAGAGGACATCCTCGACCTCGATCGAGGAAATGTTTTCCCCGCCGGAGATGATGATGTCCTTGCTGCGATCCTTGATCTTGATGTAGCCATCCGGGTAGATCACCGCCAGATCGCCGCTATGAAACCAGCCGCCCGCGAAGGCCGCCTGCGTCGCCTGCGGGTTCTTCAGGTAGCCTTTCATGCAGATGTTGCCCTGGAACATGATCTCGCCCATGGTCTCGCCATCGGCCGGCACCGGCCGCAGGGTTTCCGGATCCAGCACCGTCGCGGCTTTCTCCAGGTGGTAGCGCACGCCCTGGCGGGCGTTGAGTTCGGCCCGCTTGCCGATGTCGAGATCATCCCAGGCGTCGTCCTTGGCGCACACCGTGGCCGGCCCGTAGACCTCGGTCAGTCCGTAGACGTGCGTCAGGTCGATGCCCAGAGCCTCCATGCCCTCGATCATCGAGGCCGGGGGCGCTGCGCCCGCCACCATGGCCCGGATGCCGGACGGAATCGTGTCGCGCAGGGCCTGCGGCGCGTTGACCAGCATGCTCTGGACGATGGGCGCGCCGCAATAATGGGTGACACCGTGCTCTCGCATCAACGCGACCATGGCCGCCGCGTCGACCCGCCGCAGGCAGACGTTCACCCCGGCGCGCGCCGCCACGGTCCAGGGGAAGCACCAGCCGTTGCAGTGGAACATGGGCAGGGTCCACAGATAGACCGCGTGCTTGGGCATGTCCCATTCGAGGATGTTCGACACGGCGTTGATCGCCGCCCCCCGGTGGTGGTAGACCACGCCCTTGGGGTTGCCTGTGGTGCCGCTGGTGTAGTTCAGGGAGATCGCATCCCATTCGTCGTCAGGCATCCGCCAGGCGAACGCCGGGTCCCCCGAGGCCAGCAGCGCCTCGTAGTCCAGCGTGCCGACGGCTTCGCCCGGGCCGTCGTAAAGAGGGTCGTCCACGTCCACCACCAGGATGGGTTCGGCGCGCGAGCGCAGCGCCAGCGCCTGGCCCACGACGCGGGAGAATTCCCTGTCGACGAGGATGGCGCGCGCCTCGCCGTGGTCGAGCATGAAGGCGATGGTCGCGGGATCCAGCCGGGTGTTCAGCGTATTGAGGACGGCCCCGCTCATGGGAATGCCGAAATGCGCCTCGACCATGGCGGGCACATTGGGCAGCATCACGGCCACCGTGTCCCCCCGGCCGATACCGTGCGCGGCCAGGGCGCCCGCCAGGCGGCGGCAGCGCCGGTACAGATCGGCCCAGGTATGGCGGATGACGGCGTCGCCCCGGCCATGCACGACCGCCATCCGGTCGGGATAGACTTCCGCGGCCCGTTCCAGATAAAGCAAGGGCGTGAGCGGCGCGAAGTTGGCCGGGTTCCGGGGCAGGTCCTGGTCATATATCGAGGTCATGCGGGTCTCCATCCGTCAATCAGGGGCGTTCCGGGCCGGCCACGGCACCAGCGTCCGCCAATTTTCATTTTAGCGGGGAGCCGCGTCGGCATGAGCGCTTTCGGCGCGGGATACTGTCCGAAGTCAATGTGCCGGCCCGGACACCGGCTCAGGGAGTCCAGATGCCGCCCGCGCGCCGGGTTCCGCGTCGCACGGCGTCGTTCAACAGGGCATCCTCTCCCGGCAGCACCAGGGCCAGGGCGCGGCGCGCGCGGGTCGCGCCGGTGTAGAGCAGTTCCCGCGTCAGCAAGGGGGATCTCCGGTCGGGCAGCACCAGCGCGACACGGTCGAACTCCGAACCTTGGGATTTGTGCACGGTCAGCGCATAGACGGTCTCGACCTCCGGCAGGCGCGCAGGCGATACCCAGCGCACGGCGTCCCGGGTGGCGCCGGCAAAGGCCACCCGGACCCTCCAGGCGTCCTCCCGTTCCGGGTCGGGCACGGGCAGAGCCACACCGATGTCGCCGTTGGCCAGTCCCAGAGCGGCATGGTTGCGCAGCACCAGCACCGGCCGGCCGGGATACCAGGCCTCTTCCGAGGCCGCGATCCATCCTTCCGCACGCAGATGGGATTCGATGCGGCGATTCAGCCCGCGCGCGCCCCAGGGGCCATCGCGCAAGGCGCACAGCACCTGGAAGCGGGCCTGGCTCGCCAGGACGGCGCGGGCCCAGCGGTCCCAGGCAGGAGACGGCGCCGTCCGTTCGGGCCGATCGTCCCGCACGGCGCGGAACAGCGCAGGGTAGCCCGCCTCGCCCAGGGCGCCGCTGTCGCGCAGCCAGGCCTCTCCGGACGCGGCGGACGGCCCGGCACGCACCAGGCTCAAGCCGTCCGGTGGATCGCGCAACAAGCCGGCCACGGCAGGGACGTCGCCCCGGTTCACGGCGGCGGCGAACCGGCCGATGCCGCTGTCGGCCTGGAAGCGGTGGCTGCGACGCAACATGACCACGGCCTGATCCAGCGCGGCGCCGGCCGGATCCCGGTATGCCACGGGCACTGTCTCGCCGCTGCATTCAAGCAGGCGGTCGCACTGGGCCGGCGTGTAATGGCCGTCCTCGGCCCGCCCGCACAGTTCGCCCAGCACCGCGCCCGCCTCCACCGAAGCCAACTGGTCCTTGTCTCCCAGCAGCACCAGGCGCGCATGGGCGGGCAGCGCGGCCAGCACGGCGTCCATCATTTCGATATCCATCATCGAAGCCTCATCCACCACCAGCACGTCCAGGTCCAGTGGATTGTCGGCGTGGAATTTCAGGCGCCGAGTGTCGGGCCGGCTGCCCAGGAGGCGATGCAGGGTCAGGACTTCGGCCGGCACGCGCTCCAGCGCGGCGCGCAAATCGGCATCGGCCTTGACCGCCAGGCGATCCAGTGCGCCGGCGATGGATTCGTTCAGGCGCGCCGCCGCCTTGCCCGTCGGCGCCGCCAGACGGATGCGCAGGCCGCGTTCGAGCCCGCGCGCCCTGGCCAGGCCCTGCAGGACTGCCAGCAGGCGGACGACCGTGGTGGTCTTGCCTGTCCCCGGCCCCCCCGTGATGATGGCGAAGCCGTGCAGCAGCGCCGTGGCGCAGGCGATCTTCTGCCAGTCCGGGGACTCGGCGGCGGGCTCGTCGAAGACCTTGTCCAGCCAGACGCGGACGGCGGACGGCTCGCGCGCCTCCGGCGGCCCCAGCGCGAGCCGCCGGCCGAGGTCCTCGCGGATGCGCCGCCCGGCGCGCCAGTAACGGCCCAGGTACAGCCGGTGCCCTTGAAGAACCAGCGGCTGAGGGCCGCCGCCGTCGCCCACGAAATCGGCCGCAGCCAGCGCCGCCAGGCAACCGTCCAGCCCGCCCTCCACCCTGGCCGGCGGCCCCGTCCACCCGTCCCCGGCGTTCTCGTCGCCCGCAGGCGAGCCCTCGTCGGAATCGCACAGGACCTTCAGGTCCAGACAGGGATGGCCATGCGCCAGCCGGGCGCTGCACAGAACGGCCAGGCGCAAGGCGAGCTCGGGCGCCCGCGGCGCCTGGCGGATCAGCAGGCGGCCGAAAGCCACGTCCAGGTCGCGCAGACCTTCCTCAGGCTGCCCGAACGCCAGCCAGCCAGGAAATTCAGTCATCGTCCGCCTCCCCGGCCTCGCCGTCGAACAGCGCGTCCAGCGCCTCGATCAGGTCCTGCGCGGGCCGCAGCGCCACCAGGCCCTGTCCGGGCGCGTCCTGACCGCGCAGGAACAGATACAGCGCGCCGCCCATGTGGCGCGCATAATCGTAGTCCGCCAGGCGGGCGCGCAGTTGCCGGTGCAGCGCCAACGCGTACATCAGCATCTGCGCGTCGTAGCGGGACGCGAGCATGGCCGCCGCCAGCGCCCCGGGCGCGTAGTCGGCCTCGCGGGGGCCCAGGTCGTTCGACTTGTAATCGACCAGGTAATAACGGCCATCGGCCTGCAGGACCAGGTCGACGAAGCCTTTGAACATGCCGTTCAGCCGCCCTGCCGCCAGGGCCGGGCGGGCGCCGCCGCCGAAAGTCCCCCGGCGCAACAGCCCGTCCAGACGCCCGATGTCCACCCGATGCGCCGGCAACCAGAACTCCATTTCCGGCAGGCAGGCCTGCAGGCTGTCCAGGCGCAGGACGGGACCGCCCGGCAAGTCCGGCCGCCACTCGGTGCGCGCCAGACGCAGCAGCCAGTCATGCAGCGGATCGATGTGCGCCTCCCAGCCGCGCACGGCGCAACGCCGGGCGATCAGGTCGCGCGCCTCGTCCAGATCGCGGAAGCCGCGTCGCGCCGCCCATTCCAGCAGGCCGTGCAGGAACGTCCCAGCCTCGCTGCCGCGCGGGAAATTCCGCAGACCCGAACCGATCAAAGGAGACTCGGTATCCGCTATCCGGCGCGCCGGCACAGGTTCGGCCTGACGGCCTTCGCGCAGCACGTCCTCGGCGGCCGTTTCGGGCGCGGCGGCGTCGGCCAGGCACAGGGCGGAATAGCTGGAGATCCACCAGGGCTGTCCGACCGCCGGCGCGCTCAGACGGCGGGCCGTTCCCAGCGCCTCGGATGTCCCGTCGGCGGGCGGCGCCGGGTCGGCGTCATCCGCCGGTGCCGCGTCCCAGGCCATCAGGCCGGGATGGGCCGTCGCCAGACCGTCCCAGCCAGCACGCAGATCCTCGCCCAGCAGATGGCCGATACCGCTGCCACCGCCCGCCTTGAGCGGCCCCAGCGCCATCCAGACGGCATGGCGCGCCCGCGTCAGCGCCACATACAGCTTGCGCACGTCCTCGCCCAGGCGCTCGCCGTCCAGGCGCAACAGCTGACCGGCGTCCGCCTCCATGATCCATTCCCGCTCCGTTTCCCCGGGCAGCAGGTAAGGCCCCCGCCCCGCTTCGACAGGACGCGCCCTGCAGACGAACGGCAGGAAAACCAGGGAATACTCCAGGCCCTTGGATTTGTGCACGGTCACGACCCGCACCAGGCCCTCGTCGCTTTCCAGGCGCAGACGGCGGCCATCCTCGCCCTGAGGCGCCTGGAACTGCCGGCGCAGGTAGCGCAGCACGGCCTGCTCGCCGTCCAGGTGGGCGGCGGCCTGTTGCAACAGTTCGGCCAGGTGCAGAAAATCGGTCAGACGCCGCTCGCCCTCGTAGCCATCGGCCAGCAGCCTGGCCGGCACGTCGAAATCGTGCAGCAGCCGGCGCAACATGGGAAGCACGCCGCGCCGCCGCCAGATCTGGTGGTAGGCCTGGAAACGCTCGACTTCCGCGTCCCAGGCGCGCTCGTCCTCCACCAGCCGGTCCAGCGCCCGCCAGTCCAGGCCCAGCGCCGGGGCGGCCAGGGCCGCCCGCACGGCACGTTCGTCCTCGGGATGCGCGCAGGCATCCAGCCACAGCGCGATTTCCGCCGTCTGCGGCGATTCGTAAACGGAGTCCCGTTCAGACAGGTACACGCTGCGCACCCCGGCCCGGGCCAGCGCCTGGCGCACGGCGCGGGCCTCGGCATGGGTGTTGACCAGGATGGCGATGTCGAGGGGCCGCACCGGCGTCCAGCGGTCCCCGTCGCGCATACCCGCCTCGCCTCGCCGGCCACGCGCCAGGATCGAAGCCACACGCAGAGCGCAGCGTTCGGCGGCTTCCTGTTCGTACTGGGCCGATGACAGAGGCTTGCCTTCCGTCGCCGGCTCGATCCAGCAGGCGCTCATGGCCGGTGCCGGGCGGCCGAGAACCTCCCAGCGCTCGGCTCGGCCCCGGGCCTCGACGGGATGGAACGGAATGTCCACATCCGGCACCCCGGTGGGAAAGGCCCGGGCGCCTCCCAGGGTGAAGCACCGGTTGACCGCCTCGACCATGGCTTCCGAGGAACGATAGTTGCGGCCCAGGGTCCGCACCCGCCCCGCGCAAGCCCGGTTCGCCCGCAGGTAGGTGTGCACATCGGCGCCCCGGAAGCCGTAGATGGACTGTTTTGGATCGCCGATGAAGACCAGCGCGGTGTCGGGGTCGTCGTCAGCCACCCGGTAGATGCGGTCGAAAATCCGGTACTGCACCGGGTCGGTATCCTGGAACTCGTCGATCAGCACGACGGGAAACTGTCGCCGCAGGGTCTGAGCAAGCCGGGCGCCCGAGGCGCCCTCAAGAGCGGCGTCCAGGTTCGCCAGCAAGCCGTCGAAGCCCAGCAGCGCGGCGCTGGACAATGCCTGGCGCAGGCGCCTGGCCATCCAGGCCAGGGCATGGCGCAGCAGGACCGCGCGCACGGCGGGCAGCGCGTCCAGATCGGCGCGCAGACCCGCCAGCGCATCGCTGGCGGGGTGCGCCGGCGCGGGTCCGGTGCCTTGCCACTTGTCCCGGATGCCTTGCGGCGTCAGGCGGTCCCAGCCGGTCTTCAGATCGGGGGCCTCCTGGTCGGGATCCCGCGCCCAGTCCCGCAGCGCCTGCGTCCAGCGGCGCAGGTCGGCCGGCCGGATCTTCGTGTCCTTGCCCAACGGGACCAGCCAGTCCTCCAGCGCGTCCGCACCCTCGACCCAGGGCGCCTTCAGGATGGCCAGGCGTTCCCGCCGCAAGGCCCGATGACGCGTCAGCACGGCGGCCAGACTCTCATCGTCGGCCTCGGGCAGGGATTCACGGGTCAACAGCGCCGACAGGCTCATCAGGGCGTCCGGCCCGGGCCAGATGGCCAGCACGCCGTCCAGCAGTTCCGGCTCCAGCGGCGCCACGTGCGCGCGCCAGTAGTCCCAGGCTGCCTGCCGGATCTCGGCGCCCAGGTCCGGTTCCAGCCGCTGCTCGAAAAGGCTGCCGCTGTCGAAGGCGTGTTCCTGCAGGACCCGGGCGCACCAGGCATGGATGGTGGAAATGGCGGCCTCGTCCATGGACTGCGCCGCCAGATCCAGCGTCCGGGCGCACGCCGCCCATTGCTCCCGCGGCCAGTCCCGGCGCAGGGACGCCAGGAACGGATCGGAGCCGGGGCCGTCGTCCGCGTCCTGGGCGAACCAGACGGCGGCCTCGGCCAGACGGCCCCGGATCCGGTCGCGCAATTCCTGGGCGGCGGCCTCGGTGAAGGTGAGCACGAGGATCTCGGTGGGCAGGCAAGGCCGTTGCCCGCCATGTCCCAACACCAGCCGGACGTACAGCGCGGCGATCGTCCAGGTCTTGCCCGTCCCGGCACTGGCTTCGATCAGGTGGCTGCCGCGCAGAGGGAAGCGCAGCGGATCGACCTGGGGAATCATCGGCACCGGGTTCATGCTTCGGCCTCGTCCGCAGCCGGGCACGGCAGGATCGCCCGCGACACCGCGCCATACAGGGTCTCGGCCCAATGGAAGAAACCGTCATCCGCGCACAAGCTGTGGAAATCGGGATAGCAGCGCCGCAGATACAGGTCGTCATCCACCCGTTTGCGGTACGTGTCCTCGGCCGCCCGCCAGGCCTTGCCCCCGGGGTCCGTACCCGCGCCCGCCCGCAGCCAGGCGCCCGCCGTGTCGATCTCCACGGGCGGCGCCGCGCGCATGCCTTCCCGCCAGGCCGCCCACAGGGCCTGCCATTGCACGGCGGCATGGTCCGGTTCCAGCGGGCCGAAGCGCACGCAGCCCTGGGGGCTGACCAGCACTGTCGTCAGAGACCGGCCATGCGCGTGCGCCGCCAGATGATCCAGCCACGCCGGCATCATGGGCGCAATTCGGTAATGTCTGTCGCGCACCAGATGGCTGGCGAGCAGCACGATCCGGCCCCACCCGCCCCGCCCGTCCCCGCGCCAGCCGGCAAGCGTATCCTCGAACACCAGGCCGGTGTCCGGAACGGCGCTTTCCATGCGCAAGGGTGCATCGGTTGCCAGGGGCCAGGCCTCGCAGGCCTGGCGATAGGGATCGACCGCTTCCAGCACACTTTCATGCAAGGCCCGCGCCGCGGCCTCGCCCAGTCCGCCGGCGACCAGGGCGCCACGCCGGCGCATGCGATCCAGGCATGCCTGGATCGCCGGCCCGGCATCGGCGGGATCGGGCGACCGCCGCAGTGCCTCGATCAGTTCGGCGCGCAGATGCCACTGCCCCAGCCCGTCCCGGACATAGGGTTCTCCTTCGTCGAGATCGGGATCCGGCGCCTCGAAGAACACCTGCAGGCGCTGCTGGAAGAAGGCGCGCACCGGGTGCTTCAGAAACCGGCGCAGATCCTCCAGCCGCACGGCGGCATCCCGTCGCGGCGGTGGCAAGGGCGCCACCGCGGACACAGCGGCAGGCGCCGGGTTGCGGGCGACGCGCCATTCGGCGGCATAGGTGAACAGCGCGCCGGGGCCCGTCTGCGCCCGTTCAGGAAAATAGCGCTGGCTGAACGGCTGCAGCGGATGATGCAGGCTCAGGGCGCGCGACAGGGATCCGGCGCCGTCCGCGGAACGCCAGCCCCGGTCCAGGTGGTCCATGAGCTGTGATACCAGTACGGAAGGCGGCTGCGGTGTATTGTCGTGAATGCTGTGGCCGACCCATGACAGGTACAACTGGTCGCGCGCGGACAGCAGGGCTTCCAGGAACAGGTAGCGGTCGTCCTCGCGCCGGGAGCGGTCGCCGGGGCGCGGATGCAGCGCCATCAGATCGAAGTCGACCGGCACCCGCTGGCGCGGAAAGGCGCCGTCCTGCATGCCCAGCAGGCACACGCGCCGGAACGGGATGGCGCGCATGGGCATGAGCGTGGCGAAGGTCACCGCGCCCGCGAAGAACCGCTGAGAAAGGCCGGCCTGGTCCAACCGGCCGAGACAATGCTCGGCGACGATGGACACTGGCAGGGGTTCGTCCACCCCGGCGGCCTGGCACAATTGCGCCCAGTCCTGCAGGATTTCCTGGAAACGCGCCAGCGTGTGCTCGTCGGCGTCCGACACCGACAGGAAACAATCGTCGAGCAGCTTACGCAGGGACGCGACCCACTGCGCGGGCTCGGCGTCCTGACCCAGCAGCCGCCAGTGGTGATCCAGTGTGTCGAGCAGCCGGGCCAGCGCGCCCAGCGCCTGGGCCTGCAGGCCGCCAGTTTCGCCATAAGGCTCGATACCGC
Organism: Castellaniella sp. UBA6218; assembly: GCA_002421865.1. Taxonomy (GTDB): domain Bacteria; phylum Pseudomonadota; class Gammaproteobacteria; order Burkholderiales; family Burkholderiaceae_B; genus Castellaniella. The sequence goes on along the minus strand of DISE01000030.1, from coordinate 24,810 downwards.
CCCAGGCGGGTGCGTCGGGGCCGGCCGCGTAGCCCAGCAACATGCGTTCCAGGCCGAAGCGCCAGGTGTGCCCATGTGCAGCCTCCGGCGCCTGCTCCAGGCCGAAGGCGTCGCGATGCTCGGCGTGCAGCCCCCAACGCACCTCGGCGTCCCGCGCCCAGGTCTGCAGCAGCGGCAGGTCCGCGGCCTCGATGCCGAAGCGGGCACGCAGCGCCGGCACATCCAGCCATTCCAGTACTTCCTGGACGCCCAGCCGCAGGCGCGGCAGGGACAGCAACTGCTCCAGGACGATGACCAGCGGGTCGGCGCGACGTTGCCCGCGATCCGCCAGCGCATAGGGCACATGGCGCCGGTCCCCGGGACCGTACTGGCCGAAGACCGCCTGGACGTGAGGCGCGTAGGCCTCGATGTCGGGCACCATCACGATCACGTCGCGGGGCTGCAGCCCGGGATCGGCGGCGAAGGCCGCCAGCAACTGGTCGTGCAGGATCTCGACCTCGCGCTGGGCGCCGTGGGCGATGTGGAAGCGCAGCGAATCGTCGCGCGCCGGGTCCACCGCCGGCCAGCGTTCGCGCGTCTCGGCCAGGGGCCGCAGATCGCGGATGTCGTCCTGCAGCTGCTCCAGCAGTGTGCGCCCAGGCAAGGCCTCGAAGGCGTCGATCCGCTGGTGCAGGGCATCGAAGGCCAGGCCGCAGCGGGCCCGGTGCGCCGGGTCGTCGATGTCATCGAGCAGGCCGATGAAGTCGCGCCCCTGGCGGCCCCAGGAGGCCAGCAGGGGATGGGTCTGCTGGTGCAGCGCGTGCTCGTCCAGGACTTCCGGCATGCCGGGTCGGCGCGCCTGGCGCCGGAATCGCGCCCGCAGCAGGTCGCGGTCGCCCAGGATGTCGGCCCAGTAATGGGCGCAGGGATTGTTCACGCACACCAGGATCTGGACCCAGCGGGACAGCCCGGACAGGGCCTCCAGGGTCTGTCGCGGCATGGCGGAAATGCCGAAGACCAGCAGACGGCGCGGCAGCCCGGCAGGGCGCGGGGCGTCGCCCGGCGCCCGGACGCGCGCCATGAAGGCCGCGTGCACGGCGGCGCGGCCGACCGGCTCGCCGACGTCCGCGCCCAGGTCGTCCAGCAGGGCGCGCCACAGGCGGGCCTGCCAGGCCTCGGTCTCGGGCAGGGGCTGGTCCCGGCCAAGCGCGTCGGGCAGGACGATTTCACCCCGGCTCCAGGCGTCCAGCCAGTCGGCCCGATAGACCTGGTACTGGTCGAACAAGTCCGCCAGCCGGTGGGCCAGCTGGTGGCGTTTGCGCACGCCGGCGTCGTCCGCCAGGAAGCGCGCCACCGGCTCGAAGCCGGGCCGACCGGCCAGCAACGGCAGCAGGCGCATCAAGCGCCAGGCCAGCGGATCCTTGTCCAGGGGAGACTGCTCGGGCACCGCACCGGCGCCCAGCACGGCGCGATAGGCCTGCCACATGAAACGCGAAGGCAGCAGGAAATCCAGCGCGGCCGCAATGCCGCAACCCTGTTCGCGCTCGGCCAGGGCCAGCCGCAACCACTGCGCGATGCCATTGCTGTGCACCAGCAGGCACTCGTTTTCCAGGGGGTCGAGCGGCGAATGGCGCAGCCACGCGACCAGCACCTCGCGCAGTTGTTCCGCGCGATTGCCGTGGACCAGCATCAGCCCCGGAGTGAGTTCCGCCACGCCTGCTCCTTTGATTGATCAGACAGCATCATAAAAGGCTTTCGGCCCCGCCGCATTGGGCTCGGCGCGCGTTGGGGTTATCCTAGGGACTGTCTTCGACACACCATCGACTTTGCCCGAGACCGTTGCAATGAACGCTGCGCCATCCCCTGTCCAGCCCGCCTACCGGACGGCCGAAACCCCGGAGGAAATCAAGGCCAACCTGACCGACATCCGCGCGCGCATCGACGCCGCCTGCGCACGGGTCGGCCGCGACCCGGCCGAAGTCCGCTTGCTGCCCGTCAGCAAGACCGTGGACGAACCCCGCATCCGCATGGCCTACGCGGCCGGTTGCCGCCTGCTGGGCGAGAACAAAGTCCAGGAAGCCTATGGCAAATGGGAAGCCACGGCCGACCTCGCCGACCTGGGCTGGGCCGTGATCGGCCACTTGCAGACCAACAAGGCCAAATTCGTCGCCCGCTTCGCCCGGGAATTCCAGGCCCTGGACAACCTGCGCGTGGCCGAGGCCCTCGACCGGCGCCTCCAGGAAGAAGGCCGCGGACTGGACGTCTTCGTGCAGGTGAACACATCCGGCGAGGCCAGCAAGTTCGGTCTGGCGCCCGAACAGGCGCTGGATTTCGCACGCGCCCTGCCCGCCTATGGCGCGCTGAGGGTGCGCGGCCTGATGACGCTGGCCCTGTTCTCTCCGGACGAGACTCGTGTGCGCCCCTGCTTCAGGCTGCTGCGCGACCTGCGCGACCAGTTGCGCCAGGACGCCCCGCAGGGCGCGGACTACGCCGAGCTGTCCATGGGCATGTCCGGGGATTTCGAATGGGCGATCGAAGAAGGCGCCACCACCGTGCGTGTCGGCCAGGCGATCTTCGGCGCCCGCGCCCTGTCCGACAGCCATTACTGGCCAGAAGGCAAGGCCGGCTAAGGCCTGCCCGCATCCGCCCATGGCCGCCATTGCGCCCCGCATCGCGTTCCGAACCGGGCCATGTCCGGGATGGCCCGCCGTGCGCGCCCTGGCGGGCGGTCTGCTGTGCCTGTGGCTGGCGGCCTGCGCCGGCCCCGGCAGCCGGGGACCGGTCATGTCCAATCCCGACATCGACCCGGCGCAGCGCACCGAAGTGATCATGACGGCCCTGAGCCTGCTGGATACTCGCTACCGCTACGGCGGATCGCAGGCCCAGCAGGGTTTCGACTGCAGCGGCCTGGTGAAATACGTGTTCGGCACAGCCACCGGCGCCACCCTGCCCCACAGCACCGAACAGATCGCCCGCATGAGCCGGCCCGTGCCGCGCCGTGAACTGAGGGCGGGCGACCTGGTGTTCTTCGACACGCTGGGCCGGCCGAACTCGCACATGGGCATCTATCTGGGCGACGGGCGTTTCATCAACGCGCCGTCCACCGGCGGCCAGGTCCGCATCGACCGGCTGGACAACCCCTACTACCAGCGCCATTTCCAGTCGGTAGGGACGCTGTTCGCGCGTTGAAGGACGTCCGCCGGATCAGGGCGGACGCCGGGAGAACCAGGAACGATCAGGATTTTCCGGGCTGCCCGGCGCGCCTGGGTGCGCGCAGGTCCGCCAGTTTCTGACGCTGTTCGGGGGTCAGCACCGCATGGATCTGCGCGTCGGTCTGGGCGCGCAGCAGGGCCATCCGGGACTGGGCCTGGCCCAGGGCGTCGGCCGCCTGTCTGGCCTTGGCCTCGTCGAAGGTGTCCGCGCGGCCGATGTCACGCAGTGATTCGCGCGCGGCGCGCAAGGCCTTTTCACTGTCGTAGAAAGCCTGCTCCTGGTCATGGCGGATCTTGAAGATCCGGTCCTGCTGGTCCTGGCTGAGATCCAGGGCGCGCAGGCCATGGGCCGCGCCGAAGCGGCCGGAATCGGGGCCGTGATGGCCGAAGCCGCCCTTCTGGTGATGGCGGGGACCGCCGTCGTCCGGCATGCCGGGAGCCGCCGAGGCGGCCAGTGGCGCAGCGACCAGGGCGGTGGCCATGGCCAGGGCGGAGAGCGAGCGGGCGCGGGTGAGGTGATCGAAGTGCATGTCGGTCTTCCTTTCTTCATTTCCGGCGGCCCCCCGATGGGGCTGCGATGAAGACAGATTACGGACCGACTGCGGCGAAAAAATGGGCGAATCGTGAAGATTTCATGGAGAAGCGTCAGCGGATCCTGCAAGGTCCAGCCGGTACCCCACGCCGTAGACGGAACGGATCAATTCCCCGTCCGGCCGCACGGCGGCCAGCTTGCGGCGCAGGTTTTTCACATGGCTGTCCACGGCCCGGTCGGTGACGACGCGGCGGTCGTCGTACAGGCCGTCCAGCACCTGATCGCGGGAAAAAATGCGCCCCGGCTGGCTGGCCAGCAGCGCCAGCAGACGGAATTCCACCGGTGTCAGGTCCAGTGGCACGCCATCCAGGCGTGCGCTCCAGGCGCCCTCGTCGATGTCCAGTCCCCCGGCTCCATGCGTCCTGGCCGGCGCCGGGTCCGCCGCGCTGCGCCGCAGGACCGCCTTGACGCGGGCCACGACTTCTCTAGGGCTGTAGGGCTTGCAGATGTAGTCGTCGGCGCCCAGCTCCAGGCCCAGCAGGCGGTCGATCTCCTCGGTCCGAGCGGTGACCATGATGACCGGAATCGACGTATTGGCGCGGATATCGCGGCACAAGTCCAGGCCATCGCGCCCGGGCAGCATCAGGTCCAGCAGGACCAGGTCGGGCGACCAGTCCACGATCAGAGGCATGACGGCCAGGCCGTCGTCCGCGCAGCGCACCTCGTAGCCGGCCGCCTGCAGGTAGGTCCGCAGCACCTCGGCCAGCTTGGGTTCGTCCTCGACCACCAGAATCCGCATGCCTCACTCCTTGTCCATCGCGGTAAAGCCGTCCGCCGCATCCGCCACCCGACCGCCGGCCAGGGGCCATTCGACGCGGATCGCCAGTCCGCCCAGGTCGGACGGCGCCGCCGAAATCCCGCCGCCATGGGCCTGGACGATGGAACGGCAGATCGCCAGACCCAGCCCCGACCCGCCATGAAGGCGACTGCGCGAAGACTCCACACGGTACAGGCGGTCGAACAAGCGGGGCAATTGGTCGGGGGCCACCGAAGGCGCAGTATCGGCGACCTCCAGCACGATGCGGCCGTCGCGCCGCCCCGCCCGCAGGCGCACGCGTCCCGGACTGTCTGTGTAGCGCAGGCTGTTTTCCAGCAGGTTCGCCAGCAGTTGCTCCAGGCGGCGTTCGTCGCCAGACAAGCGCAGGCCGGGCTCGATGTCCTGGTCCAGTGCCAGACCGGCCCTGGCATATCGGTCCCTTACCGCGTCAAGCGCCCGCGCGGCCAGCGCCGACAGGTCCAGCGGCCGCATGCGGTAATCCAGTGCGCCCGCATCGGCCAGCGACAATTCGCGCAGGTCGTCCACCAGCCGGTTCAGCCGCCCGATCTCGTGAGCCAGCGAGGCCAGCGCGGCCTCGTCGGGCGCGCGCAGACCGTCTTGCAGAGCCTCGATCTCGCCGCGCAACACGGCCAGCGGCGTCCGCAGTTCGTGGGACATGTCCGCCATCAGCTCCCGCCGCAGGCGGGCGTTGCGCGCCAGACTGTGCGCCAGGCGGTTGAAGTCGCGCGCCAGCCGCCCGAGTTCGTCGGGCGCACCGACACGCACCCGGATGTCGAAATCGCCGTCGGCCAGGCGGCGGGTGGCCTGGGCGAGACGCCGCACCGGCACCAGCAGCAGGCGCGCCAGCAGCAGGCTGACCAGGGCCGCCAGCAGGACGGACAGCCCGACGATCACCCAGGTCGCCCGCAATTGCCGGGACTTGAAGCGTTGGTCGATCTCGTCGTTGACGGCCATGAGCCTGGGCGGGGGACTGAGCAGCCAACCCACGGACCGGCCGTCCACAGTGACGGGATGCCGGATCAGTTCCGCTCCGGGGCGTACGCGCGGCCCCGCGAGCCAGCCGCCTTCGGCGTCCACCAGCGTGACGCGGGGCGGCGGCCCCGGCGGCGGCGCCCCGCGGCGATCACGATCACGTTCGCCCGGCTGCGCGTAGCGCGACAGCCGCAGGCTGCGTTCCCAACGATCGCCACGCCCGGCCAGGAAACCCCAACCACCGGTCTCGACGTAATCGGCCGCCAGCGTCACCGCCAGACTTTCCAGCCGCCGGTTCTCGCGCTCGCGGATGTAGTCGCCGAACCCGCTGTCGAAGCTGTAGCGTACGGCCATGCCCATGGCGAACGCCACGACGATGCAGGTCGCCAGGATGGCCAGGAAGAGTTTGAAGGTGATGCTGGAACGCATGAAGGATCTTGTCCGCGAGCGGGAAGGCGGTCCCCGCCGTCCGCACTATCGTACCGTAGGCCGGCTCCGGACGGCGACATGCTGCCCACGGGCTACACTCGGGTCCGCACGCCCATGGAGACCCGCATGAAGACTTCAACCGATCCGACACCCTTCGCCGCGCTGCTGGCCCGTTGCGCCCCCGAATGGGAGGCCTATCGCCAGCATGAATTCGTGCGTGGACTGGCGGCCGGCACCCTGCCGGCCGAGGCCTTCCGCCGCTATCTGCGACAGGACTATCTGTTCCTGGTGCACTTCGCCCGCGCCTGGGGGTTGGCGGTCTACAAGAGCCGCACGATCGCAGAACTGCGCCAGGGGCTGGACAGTCTGAAGGCCATCGTGGATCTGGAGATGGGCCTGCACATGGATTACTGCGCCCGCTGGGGCATCGACGAGGCCGAACTGGAAGCGCTGCCCGAAGCGCGCGAAACCATGGCCTACACCCGCTATGTGCTTGACGCCGGCCACCGCGGCGATCTGCTGGACCTGCACGTGGCATTGGCCCCCTGTCTGGTCGGCTACGCGGACATCGCCTGCTGGATCGAGGCCCAGGCGTTCACCGTGCGGGGGCCGGCCAACCCTTACGAAGCCTGGATCGCCATGTACGCCAGCGAGGAATTCCAGGCGGCGGCGCAAGCGGAACGCGACTGGCTGGACGCGCGCCTGAGCGGCCAGACCGCCGGACGCCTGGACGGACTGGCGGCCACGTTCCGCGACGCCGTCCGCCTGGAGATCGACTTCTGGCAAATGGGACTGGACGGCGCCTGAGGGATACTAAGCCTGTATCCGGTCCAGCGCCGCGGCCAGAGTGTCCACGGTGCGCTGGACATTGTGCAGCTTGTCGAGTCCGAACAGCCCGAGGCGGAAGGTCTTGAAACCTGCGGGCTCGTCGCAGGCCAGCGGCACGCCGGCGGCGGCCTGAAGCCCGGCCTCGGCGAACTTGCGCGTCGTGTGGATGCCGTCGTCGTTGGTGTAGCTGACCACAACGCCCGGGGCCTCGAAACCCGGCGCGGCGACGCTCTTGAAGCCGCGTTCGCGCAGCAGCGCGCGCACGGCCCCGCCCAGCTGGCGCTGTTCGGCCTTGACCCGGTCGGTGCCGTAGGCCTCGGTTTCCGCCATCACGTCGCGCAGCACGGTCAGGGAATCCGTGGGCAAGGTGGCATGGTAGGCATGACCGCCCTTTTCATAGGCTTCCATGATGCCCAGCCACTTGCGCAGATCGCAGGCGAAACTGGTGCTCTGCGTGGTTTCGATATGCTTGCGGGCGGCCTCGCCGAGCATCACCAGGCCGCAGCAGGCCGACGCGGTCCAGCCCTTCTGAGGCGCCGAGATCAGCACGTCCACATGCACGTCACGCATGTCCACCCACATCGTGCCCGAAGCGATGCAGTCCAGAACGAACAGGCCGCCCGCTTCGTGCACGGCATCGGCGACCTGGCGGACATAGTCGTCGGGCAGCATGATGCCGGAGGCCGTTTCGACGTGCGCGGCGAAGACGATTTCGGGCTTGAATTCGCGGATCGCGGCGACGACCTCGTCCACTGGCGGCGGCGCGAAGAAGGGCTGGTCGCCGGCCTCGACCGGACGGGCCTTGAGCACACGCTCCTCGGACGGAATGCGGCCGGCCTCGAAGATCTGGCTCCAGCGATAGCTGAACCAGCCGTTGCGGATCACCAGGCAGCGCCGGCCAGTGGCGAACTGGCGCGCGACGGCCTCCATGCCGAAGGTGCCGCTGCCGGGCACCACGATGGCGGCATGCGCCCCGTATACGGACTTGAGGGTGCGCGAGATGTCGCGCATCACCTGCTGGAATGACGCGGACATGTGGTTCAGGGCGCGGTCGGTGTAGACCACCGAATATTCCAGCAACCCCTCGGGGTCGACATTGGGCAGCAATCCAGGCATGGTTTTCTCCAACGAAACGATGCGCCGATTGTAGTCCAGCACCGTTCCAGGGCCGTCACCATGCGCCGTGTCGATAAAGTCACGATGCGATGCTGACCTGGGACGGCGGGCACAGTACAATCCTTGACGGTACCCGAACCGCTATCGGCCAGACGGCTCCCGTACAGTTCAAGATTCCCGTTTCAACAATACAAAAGACAAGACCGGCCCTGCGCGCGATCCAATCTCGCGGGAAGCGCCGCAGCCGCAAAAAAGGAGATTCGATGGAACCCGACCTGACGACCGCTTCGTCCACGGACGCCGCGGCCGACGCATCCGCACCCCCGCCGCCCCGCCTGATCCGGCGCGAACCGATCCTGGATCAGAACCGTGGCCTGGCCGGCTACCGGCTGCGTGTCCTGTGGGCCGAGCCGCAGGAGCCTGACATGGACACCGGGGCCGCACTGATCGAGACCGCACGCACGCACGGCGCCAGCGCTTTCTTCGCCTACGCCCCGCACTGGATCGACGGCACGCCGGGCCTGCTGCAGAACGCCTTCGCGCACATGCTGCCGCGCCACCGGACCTATCTCGAATTCCCGGAAAAGATCGAGATCACGCCGGAACTGATCCAGACGCTGCAAAGCCTGGCCCACGGCGGCACGAAATTTTCCATCCGCGGCGATATCGCCGCCCAGCCCGGCCGCGAAGCGATCCTGCCCTTCTGCAAGGTCGTGCGCTTCGACCCTGGACTGAGCACCAAGGCGGACATCTTCCGCCAGAGCTTCCAGCACAAGCAGGCCGGCCGCCAACTGATGGCCGTCGACACGCCCGACAAGGCGACGCACGACAATTTCATGTTGCTGGGCTTCACCCTGTTCCAGGGGCACTGGCCCATGGACCTGAGCGCCGCACCTCTCACGAGCCGGCAGAAGACCTTGCTGCGCCTGGTCACGCTGATCATGGGCGAAGGCGAAGTCCCGGAAATCCAGGCCTGCCTGCAGCAGGATCCCGAACTGGTCAAGACGCTGCTGGACATGGTGAACACCCCGGCCTTCGGCTTGAGCCAGGAGGTCGAATCCCTGAACCAGGCCATCATGCTGCTGGGTCGGCGGCAACTGCAGCGCTGGATCCAGGTGCTGATGTACACCGAGGCGGGCAAGCCGGCCGGCTACCTGTCGCCCACCCTGCTCCAGGCCAGCGCGCGCGCACATCTGATGGAGGCCCTGTCCACGCTGCTCCACCCCGAACAGACCGTCCGCGCGGAGACCGCCTTCACCACCGGCATGCTGTCCATCATGGACCAATTGTTCCAGGGCACCATGCAGGATCTGCTGTCGCAGGTCCGCGTCGACGTCCCGGTGCGCGAGGCATTGCTGCGGCGCGAAGGCGCGCTGGGTCCGGACCTGCGCCTGGCCACCCTCATCTTCCCCTCGGACCGCGATGAGGAAGAAGACCCAGCGCCCCTGCTGAGGGAGCTGGGGGTCACCGCCGAACAGCTCGACCCGCTGGTCCAGGAAGCCTTCACCTGGGCTCACAGCATCACCCAGGCAGCGCAATAAAGGCCCCCACGCTGCGCAGGCTTACGCCTGCTTGCTGTCCACCTCGCGGCCTGCATGCCGCTTGGATTCGTCTGGCATGGCGCAGTCCGCAGGGACTGCACCATGTCCAGGCTCATCCCCCAAGGGGGCGTTTTTTGCCTTGGGGCGGCCCTGCGGCACGAAGGCCCCCACGCACAAGGAAACGCATGAACACGGACACGACAGCCGGAGGTATCGCTGGCTGGCTGCGGATCTCGCACATCTCGGCCGGCTTCATCGCCGTCCTGGTCGGCTACACCAGCTCCGTCGCCATCGTGCTCCAGGCGGCCGGCGCCGCCGGCGCGCACGGCGCCCAGTTGGCCTCCTGGATGTGGGCCCTGGGCATCGGCATGGGCATCACATGCATCGGCCTGGCGCTGGCCTGGCGGGCCCCCGTGCTGACAGCCTGGTCCACTCCAGGGGCCGCCTTGCTGGCGACCAGCCTGGGCGACATCGGCCTGGCGCAATCGATCGGCGCCTTCCTGGCCTGCTCGGCCCTGATCACGCTGTGCGGCATCACGGGCTGGTTCCAGAAGATCATGGACTGGGTGCCCCGGCACCTGGCCTCGGCGATGCTCGCAGGGATCCTGCTGCGCTTCGGCATGGACCTGTTCGTCTCCATGCAGGGCCGCCCCCTGCTGGTGGTCGTGATGCTGGCCGCCTTTCTGCTGGCCCGACGCGCCCTGCCACGCTACGCCGTTCCCCTGGCCCTGGCCGCCGGAATCGTCTGCGCCGCCCTGCAGGGTGGTCTGTCCCTGTCCGGGCTCGACTGGACGCCCGCCCGGCCGGTCTGGATGCCGCCCGAATTTTCGCTCCCGGCTTTCGTGGGCGTGGCTCTGCCGCTGTTCATCGTCACCATGACCTCTCAGAACGTCCCAGGCCTGGCCGTGCTGCGCGCCAACGGCTATACGCACGTACCCGCCTCGCCGCTCATCTCCTGGACAGGGGCGACGGGCATGCTGCTCGCGCCTTTCGGCGGCTTCGCCTTCAACCTGGCCGCCATCACGGCCGCCATCTGCATGAGCCCCGACGCCGATCCGGACGCGGCCCAACGCTACAAGGCCTCGGTCTGGGCGGGCATCTTCTATCTGTTCACGGGCCTCTTCGGCGCCACGGTCGTGGCCCTGTTCGCCGCCTTTCCGCACGAACTGGTCGCCGCCATCGCAGGACTGGCCCTGCTGGGCACCCTGGGCGGCAGCATCCACGACGCTCTGCAGGCGCCCGAACGGCGTGACGCGGCGCTGGTGACGTTCCTGGCGACAGCCTCGGGAATGAGCCTGCTGGGCATCGGCAGCGCCTTCTGGGGGCTGGTGCTGGGCGGCCTCTGCCATCTGGCCCTGCACCGCCGGAAATGAGTCCGGACGCGGGGCAGTCTTTTCGGATCGGGCGCTGCCCGATCCGCCCCGTTCAACGCGGAGACTGACCGCCCACGCCGATGGGCGCCGGCGCCAGACTGGTGATGCGCCGGAACAGATCCGCATAGCGGTTGCCCGGTCCGGACCAGGGATCGCCATTGCGCACGAAGTCGGCGTTGATCGCATCCCATTCGTCCGCGTCGAACAGTCTACGTGCTGCCGGCAGGATATGACGCTCCTCGGTGTTCAGATGCACCCATTCGTCGGCGATATAGGCGCGCACGGCGTCCCGGAAGCCGGGAAAGTTCGCCGCCCCGCCCTGTACATAGCTGACCAGGGCGCGATCCAGACGCCCCGTGGCGTGGACCGTGTCCCTGTGCTCGGCCTCGAGCCGGTCCAGATGCTCGTCCTCGTCCCGCGTCTTGGTCCGCAGCAGGGCGAAAATCCGGTCTTCCTTGGGATGGTGCAGCTTGTCGGGCATCTCGGCGATGTATTCGATCATGCTGGCCAAAAGGGTATAGTCCGGCTCGAGCTTGCCGGCCTCGATGTCCTGCACGATGTGCGACAGGCCGTTCAGGATGGCCGCGAGGGCCCGGTGTTCGTCATGGATCGCCTCGATGGCGGGAATGCGTTCGGCCGGGGCCTTGCGCGGCGCGGCATCCTCTTCCGTGGAGCCCGCCCCCAGCCAGCGATCCAGCGCCGTGGTGTCGCGCAGCAGTTCCGCGCTGTCTCCCGAATAGACCACCCGGCCGCGTTCCAGTACCAGGGCACGACGCGTGATCGGCAGGATCTGGCGGGCGTGCTGCTCGACCAGGATGACGGCCATACGGCCTTCCGAGACCATCCGGTCGATGATGTGCAGCAGTTCCTGGGCAATCAGGGGCGCCAGGCCTTCGAGCGGCTCGTCCAGCAGCAGGACCTTGGGGTTGAGCATCAGCGCCCGGCCCATGGCCAGCATCTGCTGCTCGCCGCCCGACAGCTGGCTGCCCAGGTTCGCGCGGCGTTCCTGCAACCGGGGAAACATGGTGTAGACCCGCTCCAGGGTCCATTCGCCCGGACGGGCGACCACGCTCAGGTTTTCCTCGACGGTCAGGGAACGGAAAATATCGCGCTCCTGCGGCACCCAGCCCAGGCCGGCCTGGGCGCGACGATGGCTGGGCACGTGGGCGATGTCCTCGCCCTGGAAGAAGATGCGGCCGCGCCGCAACCGGGTGGCGCCCATCAGGGTGGCCAGCAGCGTCGTCTTGCCCATGCCGTTGCGCCCCAGCAGCGCCAGACTCTCGCCGGCCGCCAGAGACAGGGACAGGTCCTCCAGGACCACGGCATCGCCGTAGCCCGCCCAGACATTTTCCAGGCGCAAGAGCTCAGACATGGGCTTCTCCCAGGTAGACTTCCTTGACGCGCGGATGATGCGCGATCACCTCGGGGGTATCCTCGAGCAGCAGCGCGCCCGACACCAGGACGGAAATGCGTTCGGCAAAGCGGAAAACCAGGTTCATGTCGTGTTCGATCAGCAGGATGGTGACGTCGCGCGGCAACTGGGCGATGGTCTCGAACAGTTCCTGGCTTTCACCGGTCGGCACGCCCGCCGCGGGCTCGTCGAGCAGCAGGACCTTGGGCCGCAGCGCCAGGGCCAGGGCGATCTCGATCAGGCGCTGGCGGCCATAGGCGAGGTTGCGCGTGGTCTCATGCGCGTCGGACAACAGCTTCAGACGCTCCAGGATGGCGGCGGCTTCATCGATGACTTCGCCCCGGGCGGACAGCGGACGCCACCAGCGCGTGCCCAGCCCGTTGCGCTCGCTGACGGCCAGCGCGACGGATTCAAGCACCGTCATGTCCATGAACAGCTGGTTGATCTGGAAAGTGCGGACCAGCCCCAGGCGGGCACGCTCATACTGAGGCATGCGCGTGACGTCGCGCCCCATCAGCTCGACCCGGCCTTCGCTGGGCTCCAGGTAGCCGGTCAGCAGGTTGATCAGGGTGGTCTTGCCGGCGCCGTTGGGACCGATCAGGGCATGCCGCGCGCCGGGCGCGATCGACAGATCGACGTGGTCGGTGGCCACGAAGCCGCCGAAGCGGCGCACCAGGCCATGGGTCTGCAGGACGGGGCTCATGAGGGGGACTCCGTACGGGCGCGCGACTGGGCGCGTTGGCGGGAAGATTCGATCCATAGTCTTGCCGTCCCCAGGATGCCGCCCCGGGCGAACAGCACCACCAGCACCAGGATCAGGCCCAGCCAGAACTGCCAGTACTGGGGATTCATGTCGGACAAGAGGTAGTTGGCGATGACGAAGACAATGGCGCCCAGCAGCCCGCCGTACAGATGCCCCGCCCCGCCCAGGATCAGGATCAGCAGCAGGTCTGCCGAACGCTGGAAGCTGAGCACGTCCAGCGAGACGAAGGAATTCGTCTGCGCCAGGAGCGCGCCGGCCACCCCGGCATAGCCCGCGCCGATGGTATAGACCGTGATCAGGCGGCGGTTCACGGGCACGCCCAGCGCCGGCATGCGCAGGGTATTCATGCGGATGCCGCGCAGACTCTGGCCGAACGGCGAATGCACCAGGCGGCGGGCGAACCAGAACAGCACGAACAGCACGATGACCGAATAGACATAGCCGACGCGGCCGAACATGTCGAAGTCGAACAGACCCAGGATCGGTTTGACCTCGACACCCGGCATGCCGTCCACCCCGCCGGTGACGCTGGTGAACTTGTTGGCCAGCTCATAGAGCATCAGCGCGACGCCCAGCGTCACCATCAGGCGCGACAGATCGCTGCCGCGCAGCAGCAGGAAGCTGCTGAGAAAGCCCAGCGCGGCGGCGGCCACGGCCGCCAGGGCCAGGCCCAGCAAGGGATCCCCGTAGCCGTTCGAGCCCAGCAGGCCCACGGTGTAGGCGCCCACGCCGAAGAAAGCGGCGTGGCCCAGTGAAATGATCCCCGCATAGCCGAAGATCAGGTCCAGCGACAGGGCGAACAGGCTGGTGATGGCGATCTGACTGAGCAGCAGGTAGTTGCCCGGGAAGGCGAAGTAAGCCAGGACCGGCAGGCACCAGAAAACGTATTCCAGCGGCTTCCAGCGGGCCGAACGGCGATAGCGGTCGAGCGCGGCCGCCGCGTCTGGACGGGGATGGGACGGCGTCCCGATCGGATTGGAGGTCGTCATGTCGGGGCCTATTTGTGAGGACGGCCGAACAGGCCATGGGGGCGGAAGATCAGCGTCGCCACCATGACGGCATAGATGATGAAGGCGCCGATCTGCGGCACATAGTATTTGCCGGCGACGTCGGCCACGCCGAGCAGGATGGCGGCGTACAGCGATCCGAGGATGTTGCCGCTGCCCCCCACGGAAACCACGATGAGGAAGTACACCATGTATTTCACGGGGAATTCGGGATCCAGCCCCAGCATTTCGACCCCGAGCGCCCCGCCCAGGCCGGCCAGTGCGGAACCCAGGGCGAAGGTCAGGCTGAAGACGCGGTTGACGTCGATGCCCATGCCGCGCGCGACGCGCTGGTTGTCCACGGCCGCGCGCAGGCGCGCGCCGAAGGACGTGCGGACCACCGACCACTGCAGCAGAACGGCCACCGCCAGGCCGGCCGCGATCAGGAACAGGCGATAGACGCCGACGTCCACACCGGGCAGATGGATCTGGCCGGTCAGGAATTCAGGCAGATGCAGCGGCTGCTGCTGGGCGCCGAAGAAATAGTGGGCGGCCGCCACGGACATGAACACCAGGCCGATGGAGAAAAGCACCTGATCCAGGTCCGAGGCCGCGTACAGGCGACGGTAAAGGGTGCGTTCCAGCACGATGCCGGCCAGGGCGGGCACGAGGATGGCCGCCGGCAGCGTCGCCAGAAACGGGACGCCGTAGTCGTTGAGCAGCACGACGCAGGCATAGCCTCCCAGCATGGCGAAAGCGCCATGAGCCAGGTTGACGAAGTTCATCAGGCCCAGCGTCACCGACAGGCCGACGCTGATCAGGAACAGCAGCATGCCTGCGGCGATGCCGTCAAAGAGAATGGTCATGATTGATTCCAGGACTGGGAGGGATCCGGTTCCGGACCGCCCGGGCGCCGGGCCCCGCCACCGGGACGGGGGCCGCGCCCGGGCCGGCGATCACTTCTGCTTGCCGGGGTCCTTGACGGCCTCGATCTTGTCGAACTCGACGTTCTGCAGCACGCCGTCCACCTTCTCGACCTTGCGGATGTATACGTTCTGAACGATGTCGCGCGTTTCCGGATCGATTTCCACCGGGCCGCGCGGACTGGTCCACTTCATGCCCTTGACCGCCGCCATGAAGGCATCGGCGCTGGCGTCGCCCTTGGTCTTTTCGAGGGCTTTGTAGATCAGGTTCATGCCGTCATAGCCCGCGGCCGCCACGAAGTTGGGACGATCCTTGGGGAAGGCCTTGTGATAGGCGGCCACGAAGGCCTTGTTTTCCGGCGAGTCGTGCGCGGCGGAATAGTGGAAGGACGTGATCATGCCGATCGCCGCGTCGCCCATGGCGTCGAGCACGTCTTCGTCGGTCACGTCGCCCGTGGCCAGCGCCTTGATGCCGGCCTGGTCGAGGCCACGTTCCTTGTAACCCTTGGCCAGAGCCACGCCCTGTTCGCCATTGGGCACGAAGAAAAACACGGCGTCGGGCTTGGCGTCCTTCACGCGCTGGAGGAACGGCGCGTAATCCGGCGTGTTGACGGGGGTGCGGACCTCGCCCACGATCTTTCCGCCCAGGCTGGTGAACGTCTTCTGGAACTGCTGCTCGGCATCATGTCCCGGACCGTAGTCGGACACCAGGGTGTAGACCGAGCGGATGCCGTTCTTGTAGGCCCACTGCGCCATCGGCGCGGTGTCCTGCGGCAGGGTCATGGACACCCGCACGATGTTGGGGGATTTCTCGGTGATCGAGGACGTGGCCGCGTTCAGCACGACCATCGGCACCTTGGCTTCGGTCGCCAGGGGCGCGACGGAGAAGGCGTTGGGCGTCAGGGTGAAACCGGCCAGGATGTCGACCTTGTCCTTGATCAGCAGTTCCTGCGCCTGGCGCTTGGCCACCGCCGGGGCGATGCCCGTGTCGTCCTTGATGAGGATCTTGACCTTGCGGCCGGCAACCGTGTCGCCATGCTCGGCAAGGTACAGATCGATGCCGTGCTGGATCTGCTTGCCGTGGGCGGCGAAAGGTCCGGACATCGGCATCACGACGCCGATCTTCAGGTCCGCGGCCTGGGCCGCTCCAAAGGCCGTGGTCAGGCCGAAGGCCAAGGCCGCCGCCCCTAGGGTTTTGCTGAGTTTCATGGTCTCGCTCCTGTTGGTATGGATAGGAATGGAAGGATGGATCACGCCCGGGCCGACTGGCCGGACAGTTGCTGCTCGAGATCATGCAGCACCCGGTAGCACGGCAGGACCTGGGCCACGCTGGCGTTCGGCTCCCGACCTTCGCGGATGGCTGCGAAGAATTCACGGTCCTGCAGTTCGATGCCGTTCATCGACACGGCCACGCGGCTGACGTCGATGGCCTCGTCGCGGCCTGTGAACAGATCGTCGTAGCGGGCGATGTAGGTCGCCGTGTCGCCGATGTAGCGGAAGAAGGTTCCCAGCGGGCCATCGTTGTTGAAGCTCAGCGACAGCGTGCAGATGGCGCCGTTGGCCGCCTGGAGCTGGATCGACATATCCATGGCGATGCCCAGTTCCGGATGGATCGGCCCCTGCACCGCGTTGGCCCGCACGACGGGGCTGCCGCACTGGTAAGCGAACAGGTCCACCGTGTGCGCCGCATGGTGCCACAGCAGGTGGTCGGTCCAGCTGCGCGGCTCGCCCAGCGCATTCATGTTGGTGCGGCGGAAGAAATACGTCTGCACGTCCATCTGCTGGATGTGGAACTCGCCACGCTCGACACGCTGGTGCACGTACTGATGGCTGGGATTGAAGCGCCGCGTATGGCCGCACATGGCGGTCTTGCCGGTCTCGCGCGCCAGCGCGACCAGGGCCTCGGCGTCCGCCAGGGAATCGGCCATGGGGATCTCGACCTGGACATGCTTGCCCACGCGCAGGCAGGCCATGGCCTGGGCCGCATGCATCTGGGTCGGCGTGCACAGGATCACGGCGTCGACCTCCGGGCGCGCCAGCGCCTCGTCCAGGTCGGTGGCGGCATGGCCGATGCCGTACTTCTGCGCGACCGCGCGGGTCTTGTCCAGATCCCGGCTGATCAGTGAAACGACTTCCACGCCATCGATACGGGCGATGCCGTCCAGGTGCTTGATGCCGAAGGCGCCGGCGCCGGCCAGCGCGACTTTCAGGGTACGGTCGGTCACGATTGCTGTTCCTCCAGGATCAGGTGGCCCACGGCCGTGTTCGAGGCCGGCACGTGGTAGAAGCGGTGCGCGACGCGCGGCGGAGGGCCGCCCGCCACGTCCGCCATGGCGCCGCGGGCGATCAGCCACATGACCAGCTCGATGCCCTCGGAGCCCGCCTCGCGCACGTAGTCGATGTGCGGCACGTCCGCCTGGCCGGCGGGGTCGGCGATCAGCCGGTCCAGGAAGGCGTTGTCGAACTCGCGGTTGATCAGGCCCGCGCGCGGTCCCTGCAACTGGTGGCTCATGCCGCCCGTGCCCCAGATATGCACGTTCAGGGGCTCGTCGTAGCTTTCGATGGCGCGGCGGATGGCGCGGCCCAGTTCGAAGCAGCGGCGCCCCGACGGCACGGGATACTGCACCACGTTGACGGCGAAGGGGATGACGGGGCACGGCCAGGCCTCGGGCTGGCCGCACATCAGCGACAAGGGCACGGTCAGGCCGTGGTCCACGTCCATCTTGTTGACGATGGTCAGGTCGAAGTCCTGCTGGATCACCGACTGGGCGATGTGCGCGGCCAGTTCCGGGTGGCCGATCACGGGCGGCACCGGACGGGCGCCCCAGCCCTCGTCGGCGGGATTGAACCGCGCCGCGCAGCCGATCGCGAAGGTCGGGATCATCTCCAGACTGAACGCCGTGGCATGGTCGTTGTAGACCAGGAAGATGACGTCGGGGCGGTTGTCCTTCATCCATTGCCTGGACGGCTCGTAGCCCTTGAACAGGGGCGCCCAGTAGTCATTGCCGGTCTTGCCCAGGTCGATGGCCGCGCCGATCGCGGGCACGTGCGAGGTGTAGACGCTCGCGCTGATGCGGGCATGGGTCTGCTTCATGATCATTTTTCTCCGGTGCGGCGATTGCCCTGGATGTTCCGGCCGCCGGCCAGCATCATCGCGGCGTATTCTTCCTGGGTCATGCCGGTCATGCTGGCGGCCATGTACTGGAAGGAACGCCCGTCGGTGGCGCCGAGCTTGGCCAGGAAATAGATGTTGCCGCCCAGTTCCAGGCAGCGGTTCAGGTCGCGCGCCAGCACGGCCTGCTTCTGGTCCTCGGTCATGGGCCACTCATCCAGGTAGGCGCGCTCGTCGGCGCGGAACCGGTCGCGGTTCTCGGCTTTCATCAACGACATGCAGAACTGGTTCAGGTGATAACCCTTGCGGGACTGGTCGGCGTCGAAGATGGTCGTGCCAGGCACGTCGGTATAGGGCTTGTTCAGGGACATGGCTCAACTCCAGTACAAGCGGTTCGGATTGTCCACCAGCAGCTTGCGCTGCAGTTCGGCCGTCGGCGCGATCCGCGGAATGTAATCCACCAGCAGCCCGTCGTCGGGCATGTGGGACTTCAGGTTCGGGTGCGGCCAGTCGGTGCCCCACAGCACGCGGTCGGAAAAGGTTTCGACCAGGCACCGGGCGAAGGGCACGACGTCGCGATAGGCGTCCTGCTCGCCGTTCAGGGCCGGCGGGCCGGACTGGCTGAGGCGTTCGGGGCAACTGACCTTGCTCCAGACGTTCGGGTGCTCGCGCATCATCCGCATGAACAGGCCGAACTCCGGACCGTCCACGGGTTTCGTCACATCGGGCCGGCCCATATGGTCGACCACCACCGTGGTCGGCAGCGTGGTGAAAAAATCGTAGAGTTCGGGCAGATCCTGGGCCTCGAAGTAGACCACCACATGCCAGCCCAGCGGGGCGATGCGCGCGGCGATCTCGGCGAGCACTTCACGCGGCGTGAAATCGGCCAGGCGCTTGACGAAATTGAAGCGCGTGCCGCGCACGCCGGCCTCGTGCATGTCCCGCAGTTCGGCGTCGGTGACGTCGCGCGAGACGGTCGCCACCCCGCGCGCCCGGCCGCCGGACGCGCGCAGCGCGTCGACCAGGGCGCGATTGTCGGTGCCGTGGCAGGTCGCCTGCACGATCACGTTCTTCTCGAAGCCCAAGTGATCGCGCAGGGCGAACAAGGCTTCCTTGGGCGCGTCGCAAGGCGTGTACTTGCGCTCCGGCGCGTAGGGGAACACCGCGCCGGGGCCGAACACATGGCAATGGGCGTCCACAGCGCCGGCGGGCAGGCGGAAGCGCGGCCGGCTCGGGCCATCGTAATAATCCAGCCAGCCCGGGGTCTTGGTGAAGGTTTCGACGGTCGTCATCGTGAGTCCTCAGTCGATGTACTTCAGCCCGGCCTTTTCCAGGCCTTCGCGCATCTTGTAGTAATCCAGTCCCAGCACGCCCGAAGCGAAGATCTCGCGCTTGGCGCCTTCGTTGTCTTCGCGGGCCTGGGCCTTGGCGGCGACCTGGGCGGCGACGGCGGCGGGCACGACGACCACGCCATCGGTGTCGGCCACCACCACATCGCCCGGATTCACCTGAGCTCCGGCGCACACCACGGGGATGTTGACCGAGCCCAGGGTGGCCTTGATGGTGCCCTTGGAACTGATGGCGCGGCTGAACACCGGAAAGTCCATGGATTCCAGGGTGTCGACGTCGCGCACTCCGCCGTCGATGATCAGGCCGCGCGCGCCGCGCGCCTTGAACGATGTGGCCAGCAGGTCGCCGAAGAAGCCGTCGGTGCTGTCGGCGGTGCAGCCGGCCACGACCACGTCGCCAGGCCGGATCTGTTCGGCGGCCACGTGCAGCATCCAGTTGTCGCCCGGCTGCAGCAGCACGGTCACCGCCGTGCCGCACATCCGCGCGCCGCGCCAGACAGGACGCATGTAGGGCTTCATCAGGCCGACGCGGCCCATGGCCTCGTGGATGGTCGCCACGCCGAAGCGCGAAAGCTGTTCGACGGCTGCGGGATCGGCGCGCTGGATCGTGCGGTGGACGATGCCGAGCTGGTTGAGGGGAATGCTCATGTCCGTCTTTCTCCTGGGGTTTACAGGCCCTTGGCCTTCAGGGCGGCGTCCAGGCGCGGATACACGCGGCGCGCGTTGCCCTCGTAGATCTGGAAGCGGTCGGCGTCGCTGAGCGTCGCGGCCGCCTCGATATAGCGTTTCGTGTCGTCGAAATGGTGCCCGGTCTCGGGATCGATGCCGCGCACCGCGCCGATCATCTCGGAAGCGAACAGGACATTCTTCACCGGGATCACGCGGGTCAACAGGTCTATGCCCGGCTGGTGATAGACGCAGGTGTCGAAGAACACATTGTTCAGCAGATGCTCGTCCAGCAGGGGCTTTTTCAGCGCCTGGGCAAGGCCGCGGAAACGGCCCCAGTGATAGGGCGCCGCGCCGCCGCCGTGCGGGATCACGAAGCGCAGGGTCGGAAAGTCCTTGAACAGGTCCGAGGTCAGGCACTGCATGAAGGCCGTGGTGTCGGCATTCAGGTAGTGCGAGCCCGTGGTGTGGAAGCACGGGTTGCAGCTGGTGGACACGTGGATCATCGCCGGGATGTCGTATTCCACCATCTTTTCATAGATGGGGTACCAGGACCGGTCCGACAGCGGCGGCGAAGTCCAGTGACCGCCCGACGGGTCCGGGTTCAGGTTGATCCCCACCGCGCCATACTCCTTGACGCATTTTTCCAGTTCCGGGATGCAGGTGGCCGGGTCGACGCCAGGCGACTGCGGCAGCATCGCTGCCATGACGAATTGGTCGGGAAACAGTGTCGCGACCCGGTGGCAGAGTTCGTTGCAGATCGCCGCCCACGTGCTGGACACCTGGAAGTCGCCGATGTGGTGCGCCATGAAGCTGGCGCGCGGCGAGAAGATCGTCAGGTCGGAGCCGCGTTCGCGCATCAGGCGCAACTGGTTGGCTTCGATGCTTTCGCGCAGCGCATCGTCGTCGATGCGCAGGTCCGACGGGCTGGGTCGCAGCGCCGGATCCTGGATGCCGGCGATCTGCCGGTCGCGCCAATCGGCCAGCGCCTGCGGCGCGGTCGTGTAGTGGCCGTGGCAATCGATGATCAGGGGTTTTCTGCTCATGTCCTACGATTCCTTTTCTGTGTGACGACGTATCCAGGAAGATCAGCGCGCCTGGGCCCAGGCCGAGGCCGGCACCATCGCTTCGCCGCGCATGATGAGCCGCGCGGTGCGCAGCAGCGCCGCGCGCACGACCTTCTGGGGATCCTGGGGATCGATTTCCAGTTCGACCGTGAACTCGCCGCTAGGGTGCTCGATCGACACCGCCTTGCGCGCGCCTTCCGGCAGACGCGCCAGATCATGCGGCACGGAGCCTTCCAGGACGCAGGCGGTGCCCACCGTCACCGCCGCCAGCACGCCGATGGCCTCGTGACAGACATGCGGGATGAAGCTGCGGGTATTGACCGCCCCGCCCTGCAGGGGAGCGGACACCAGGGTCATCTTGGGGTAGTTGCGCCCCGACACGTCCCCCAGACCCATCAGCTCGCCCGTGAGCAACCGCAGGGCCTCGATGCGGGCCTTCAGCGCCTGGTCGGCGTTCAGTTCGGCCGGGGTTTCATGCCCCGTGCAGCCCACGTCGCCGGCCCGGAACAGCACCAGCGGCATGCCGTTGTCAATGCAGGTGACCTCGATCTCGAAAGCCTCGAAATCGGCGCCGGCCGGCGGCTCGACGCGCACCCGGTCACGCACGCGGCCGGTGGGCAACAGCCCCGAGCAGACCGAGCCGGCCGTATCCAGGAAATTGATGGTGATCGGCGCCGAGCGGCCGGGCACCCCATCGATGCGCGCGTCGCCCTCGTAGGACACCTGACGACCTTCGGGCGTCATCGGTGTCTGGACGGTGATGTCGCATTGCATGCCGGTGTTGCGGGTCAGCACGCGGGCGGTGGTCTCGTCGCCCTGGGCCCGGATCAGGCCGCGCTCCAGCGCGAAGGGCACGACCGCCGCCAGCATGTTGCCGCAATTGGCCGTCGTGTCGACCGTGTCGCGGTCGGGCTGCAACTGCGCGAACAGGAATTCCAGATCCACGCCCGGCGTCGTGCCGGGCCGCACGATGCCGACTTTGCTGGTGAGCGGATGGGCGCCGCCCAGGCCGTCGATCTGGCGCCGGTCGGGAGAACCCATGACCGCCAGCAGCACGCGGTCGCGCGCCGCCGTGTCCGATGGCAGATCGGATTCCAGGAAGAACGGCCCGCGCGATGTGCCGCCGCGCATGAACAAGGCCGGAATGGGTTTCTGCATCATGTCACCACACTGTGCTTGATGAGACCTATTATGGACGCGCGGCGCCCCGCGCATAAGCGCCCAGGCCCACTATCAGCTATGCCGAAATGATATGATGCCTATGATTCAATGCCAGATTAGAGGGTAAACCCTAGCATGAGCCGCACGCCATGGATCTGAAACAACTGGAATACTTCATGCGCGTCGCCGAGCTGGGCAGCTTCACCCAGGCTTCGCACGCGCTGAACATCGCCCAGCCGGCCCTCAGCCGGCAAGTCCGCATGCTGGAGGTCGAGCTGCGCCAGAACCTGCTGAACCGCAACGGACGCGGCGTCACCACCACCGAGGCCGGCAAGCTGCTGCTGGAGCACTGCCGGGGCATCCTGCACCAGGTCGAGCGCGCCAAGGAGGACATGGGCCGTGTTCAAGGCGCACTGGCGGGCCGGGTGGCCCTGGGCATCGCGCCCAGCGCCTCGAAGATGATGGCGGTGGAACTGACGCGGCAATTCCGCAAGCGGCTGCCGAACGCCAGTCTGTCGATCAGCGAGGGCCTGTCCCTGGTCATGCAGGAATGGCTGCTGGCGGGCCGTCTGGACATCGCCCTGATGTACAACCCCTCGCCCTCGGCCGACCTGGACTTGTCGCCGCTGACCAGCGAACGGCTGTATCTCGTCGGCACCCGGGGGCCGCACCCGTCGGACCAGCCGCTGCCCCTGCACGCGCTGGTCCATATCCCGCTGATCATTCCGAACCGGCCCCACACCGTGCGCATGCTGCTGGAATCGGACATGGCGCTCATCGGCGCCCGCCCGAACATCCGCCTGGAAATCGACAGCGTCCAGGCGATCCTGGACCTGGTGGCCGACGGCACGGGCTACGCCATCCTGACAGAACACGCCGTCCTGACCTCCGCCCAGCCGGACCGCTACCACATCCGGCCCATCGTCCAGCCCGAGCTGCGCAGCCGCCTGTATCTGGCGACGGCGGCGGGCCGGATCACGACCCTGACCCAGAAGGCAATGCTGGAGCTGATCCGCACCACGGTGCGGCAGGTGTATCCGCCGGCGATGACCCAGACCGCCTGAGCCGGGCACGGGACACTCAGGAACGGGCCTGGGCGATCAGCCGGTCCGCATAGGCCTGCCAGCCGCCCGCCGCCTCGATGTCCGCAAACAAGCCCTGGGCGGCCAGCCCGGCGACCCAGTCCTGTTTTTCGGCGGTCGCGGCGGCCATCCAGGGTTCGAAGCCGGCCTCGCGCACGGTATTGGCGACCTCGCGCATTTCCTCGGCGCGGCGGCGGCCGTGCTGCACGACACGGCTGTAAAAATAGCGGCCCTGCTCCGTCCAGTCGATGGACGGAAAGGTCTCCTGCAGCGTGGGCAGCACATAGTCCTCGACGCCGTAGGCACGCGCGGCCGTGTAGCTTTCGATCACCAGGGCCTCCAGGCCCTTGATCATCACGCTGCGGCACATCTTGATCGCCGAGGCCACGCCCAGTTCGGAGGACACGACGCTGGCGTCCATGCCGAAGGCGCACAGCCGTCGCGCAAGGGCTTCGGCATGCGGTCCGCCCAGGAGCATGGGTACCCGGATGCCATAGGGCGGAACGGAGGTCATCACACCCGCCTCGACGTAGCGTCCGCCCGCAGCCTCGATCAGCCCGGCGGCCTCGCGCTTGGCCCCCGGCGAGGCGGAATTCAGATCCAGAAAGATGGTGCCCGGCCGCAGCTGCGCAGCCGCCTCGCGCGCCACCGCCACGGTGTTCGAGGCGGTGACGGCGGAAATCACCAGATCGGCGGCCGCGCACAGCGCCGCCGCCGAATCGCACAGGACGACGCCATCGCGCGCCGCGCGCTCACGCAGCGGCGCCGCCGAGGCCGCATCGGCCAGTTTCAGGTCCCAGGCATGGACGCTGTCCACCTGCGCTTTCAGGCCGGCGCAGAAAATGCCGCCGACCTCGCCATAGCCGATCAAACCCAGTCGAGTGCCTTGCATCGCTTTCGAAGCTCCTTTTAAAACTGTTCCGTGTCGACTTCCGCCTGCGCGGCGGGGCCATAGCGTTCCCCCGCGACCCGCGCACGGTCGAACAGCCGCGCCAACGTCTCGCAAGCCGCCTCGTCCAGCCGCACGTCGACCGCGCCGAGGTTTTCCTCCAGGTGCGCCTGCCGGGTCGTCCCGGGGATGGGAATGATGTCATCGCCCTGGTGCAGCAGCCAGGCCAGCGCCAGTTGGCCGGGCGTGCAGCCATGATCCCGGGCCATGCGCCGCATCGGCTCCAGGAGTGCCTGGTTGCGCGCGAATGCATCGGGCTGGAAACGCGGCATCCGCCGCCGCAGGTCGCCGACGTCCAGCATCGCCATATCGGGCAGACCGTCGGCCAGGAACGCCCGCCCCAGCGGGCTGAATGCGACCAGCGCCGCCCCCAGTTCGCGGCAGGCCCGCAGAACGGCGATCTCGACTTCGCGCGACCATAGGGAATATTCACTTTGGACGGCGGCGATCGGATGCACGGCGTGCGCCCGCCGCAGCGTCGCGGCCGAGACCTCGGACAGGCCGATGGCGCGGATCTTGCC
>DISE01000130.1 GCA_002421865.1 Castellaniella sp. UBA6218 | reverse complement strand
TTCCCCAACGACCTGCTGCGCGAGCTGGACCGGATGGAATTCCATGTCTACGAAACCCGCCAGACCATTCAGGCGCGTCACAAGCCCCTGATCATCATCACGTCGAACAACGAAAAAGACCTGCCCGACGCATTCCTGCGGCGCTGTTTCTTCCACTACATCGACTTCCCCGACCGGGAGACGCTCGGCGACATCGTCGCCGTCCATTTCCCGGACCTGCGCACCGATGTCCTGAGCGCGGCTCTGGACGCCTTTTTCCGCCTGCGCGAGGTTCCCGGGCTGAAGAAACGTCCCTCGACCTCGGAATTCCTGGACTGGCTGCATCTGCTGCTGGCCGAATCGGTGCCGCCCGACAGTCTGGCGCGCGGCGAAGTCCCGCCGCTGGCCGGCGCCCTGCTGAAGAACGAACAGGACCTGAACCTGCTGCGACGGCTGGCCACCCTGACGCAGCGCGGCGGACGCTGAGCCTCGTCGCGCCGGAACGGCCAGACCGCACGACGCCCTTTTCAACCCCTCGACACCGAACCGCCCATGGACACCACAGGCTTCAAGCAAGCGCCCCGCCCCGTCACCCTGGAAGGCCACGGCGTGCGCCTGGTCCCGCTGACCCCGGACCACGCCGCCGGACTGCGCACCGCCGCCGCCGATGGCGAACTCTGGAACCTGCGTGTCACTTCGGTGCCCGAACCCGACCAGACCGAATCCTACGTCGATCAGGCCCTCAAGGGCCGGGACGACGGCCACATGCTGCCATTCGCCGTCCTCGACGCCACCAGCGGCGCCGTGCTGGGCTCTACGCGCTACCATGACATCGTGCCGGCGGTCGCCCGGCTGGAGATCGGCTACACCTGGTACGCCGGATCCCGCCAGCGCACCCACGTCAACACGGCCTGCAAGCTGCTCCTGCTCGAGCACGCCTTCGACGCCCTGGGCGCGGCCGTGGTGGGTTGGCGCACCGACAATTACAACCATGCCTCCCAACGCGCCATCGAGCGGCTGGGCGCCCGGCGCGACGGCGTGATCCGCCACCACGCGCCTCGACGCGACGGCACCGTGCGCGACACGGTCATGTACAGCCTGCTGGCGGGCGAATGGCCCGAAGTCCGCGCCCATCTGCTCTACCAGCTGCGGCGCCCGCGCGCCTGAGGCGCCCGTTCCATTCACCTGGCCATGCTGACCGACTTCTTCACCCAGCTGCGCGCCGCCGGCATCCCGGTCTCGATCCGGGAATATCTGAGCCTGCTCGAATTGCTGTGCAGCCCCGCCGCGCCCGTCGGCACAGAAGAGTTCTACCATCTGGCGCGCCTGGCGCTGGTCAAGGACGAGACCCGCTACGACCGCTACGACCGTGTCTTCGCCGCCTTCATCGGCCAGCTCCAGGCCCGTGCCGGCGGCCCGGACATCCCGCCGGACTGGCTCGTCCAGACCTTCCGCAAACAGCTCAGCGACGAGGAAAAGGCCGCCCTGGAAAGACACGGCTGGGACAAGCTGATGGAGATGTTCCGCGAGCGCCTGGCCGAGCAGAAGGAACGCCACGCGGGCGGCAACAAATGGATCGGAACCGGCGGTTCATCACCCTTCGGCCACGGCGGCTATCACCCGGAAGGCATCCGCATCGGCGGTCCTTCGGCCGGCAACCGCACGGCCATCAAGGTCTGGGAAAAGCGCAACTATCGCGACTACGACGACCAGCAGACCCTGGGTACGCGCAACTTCAAGATGGCGCTCAGGCGTCTGCGGCGTTTCGCCCGCCAGGGCGCCGCGCTGGAACTGGACATGCCGGGCACCATCCGCGGCACCGCCGAGCAGGCCGGCATGCTGGATCTGCGCTGGATGCCCGAACGCCACAACGCCGTCAAGGTCCTGATGCTGCTGGACGTGGGCGGCAGCATGGACGATCACATCGCCCGCATCGAATCCCTTTTTTCAGCCGCGCGCGGCGAATTCCGGCACCTGGAAGTCTATTACTTCCACAACTGTCCCTACGAATCCGTCTGGCGCCACAACAGCCGCCGCCACAGCGAGCGCATCGAGACATGGGATCTGCTGCGCGCCTATGGCGAGGACTGGCGCCTGATCCTGGTGGGCGACGCGTCCATGAGCCCCTACGAACTGCTCTATCCGGGCGGATCCATCGAGCACCACAACGAAGAGACCGGCGCCGCCTGGCTCCAGCGCATCCTGGGACATTGGCCTCGCGCCGTCTGGCTCAACCCGGAGCCGTCCGGATCCTGGCAATACCGCCAGTCGATCACCCTGATCAAGGAAATCATGCACGACCGCATGTACGGCATGACCCTGGACGGACTGGAACAAGCCATGCGGCTGCTGTCGAAATGACCCGGCCCGGGATCAGTCGACTCCTCAAGCCGTCCGCAGTCCGATTTCTTCACCCGTCGGCAAGGAATCGTCCTTTTCGGTCTTGAGGGAGCCCGTCGAGGAGTCGAACGCCACGACATTGCCGATCGTCGCCACCACGCCGCCGACATTGTGCGAGACTTTGAGAGGCGCGCCGTCCTTGCCCGGGGTCAGCGTAATGACCGCCACGGACGTCAGGGTGCAAGGCTTGTCCCCGATGGGCTCGCGCAGCGATTGCGGGTCGGCGCCAAACCGCTCGACGCGCCATACGGTTTCCATGGAGATGGAAATCAGCGGATCGTGATGCCGCACCGAGAAACGGATCTCCGGCTCGCCTTCCTGGAGCTTGAGGTAACGGCCCTCTGAGCCCACCAGCCCCGTTTCGGGGTCGCGCATGTGCCTGAGTGTCGGCTCGGCCAGCGCGCGGCGGGCCAGATCCGGATCCAGGTAACGCGTCGTCACCTCCAGAAGCTGTGGATCGTTGCCGCACAGATTGGACAGGCTGCGCAATTCCGATTCCTGCGAGCCGCTGAGTTCCTTGTTCCAGCCCATCATGGACCAGCCTGTGCTCCAGAGGGTGTTCACGCCCTGCAGGGCCATGTCCGTATAGCCATAGGAGGATCCGGGAAGATCGATCTTCAGGGAACCGGCATGCTCGGCATAGCGGCTGGACACATTCCACCCCCCCAGGAGCTTCGTGCCCGTCCCCACGCCATCCAGCACTTCTTCTCCTTCCCTGGCCACCTCGCCGACCACGTCGTCACGCATGTAGGCATGGTTGACCGTCTCCACCCGCGCGACCCGGCCGGTCAAGGTAAAGCCCAGCTCCGTGCCGCCGCGCTCGCCCAGCGGGCGCGTCTGCTCGGGGCTCACCATCTTCGCCACGACTTCCAGTTCCTCTCGACGCTCCGTCGTCAGCCGCCCGGATTCCATCGCCTTCTGGAGTTGCTCCGTCTGCTCCTCCATCATTCTGGTCGACTCCTCCGGACCCAGCACGCCCTCGCTCACGCACTGGCGCGCAACCAGGGTCGTCATGACTTCACGCGGCGCGACTTTTTCAGTGATCTCGTCGTGAAAGAGCATGGGCAGATCGTCGGTCTCGATTTCCTGACCTGTTTCCTGCTTTTGCTTGAGCTGGTCGATGGCCTTCGAGTGCACGGCACGCACGTCGGTCGTCTCCGTGGTGCTCAGGCCCACCTTCTTGCTGATGTTTTCCCCCAGCATCTGCCCAAGATTCTCGCCCAACTGGTCGATGCCGTTGCGCGCGGTCTTGACGGCGCCGGTCACGACGGGAACGGCGCCCAGCACACGGGACAGCACGCCCGGCGGATCCTCGGGCTTTCCGGTGAGATAGGCATTGAGGCCCTTGGCCATGAGACTGTAGAGTTTGCTGTCACCCTGCTGGAACTCGGTCTTGGACAGTACGGCGCGATCCAGAATGGCCATGACCTGCCGGGCCACGAAGTCGCCGCCGGTGCGGCCGCCCACCATGCTCTTGATGTAATCCTCGAGCGGCTTGCGCCCATACTGCTGCGCGGTGGTGGCCAGCACCTTCTCCAGCGCATGATCGCCCAGGTTGTCCGTGATCAGGTTGCCGACGGTTTCCTGCCAGCCCTGGGGCACCAGTTTTTCCATCAGTTTCTTGACGCCGGCCTGCATCTGGACATGGTCGTTGTCGATGGCGGCCTGGCGGATGGCGGGCAACAGGCGGGAATGGCGCTCGCCCAGGGATTTGTTGCTGGAGGCATAATCGAAGCCGATCTGGATGGCGTCGCGCAACACGCTTTGCGCCAGCGTGTCGCGATTGACCTTTCCGCCGGACAGACGGTTGGCGATACTGTTGAGCGTATCGGACTTTTCAAGCGCCGAGAACGCCAGGGTCTTGAGCCCGGTGGCGATGTAGGAACCGATGCTGGTGGACATGATCAGGCCTCAGTGATCGTCGACGGCCCTCAGGCCCTGTGGAACACGCGCGAGTCGCCCTGCGCATCGGGCTTGCCGGCCTTCTGGGCGAATTCCTGCAGCGCGACTTTCCAGCGCTCGGCCTGGTTGACCAGGTTTTCCACCGCCTGCAGCGCGGACCCCTCGTCGTGCAGCGCCAGATCCACGGTCTTGAACAGAATCAGGCGGTCATGCTGGGCATCCAGGCCGAAATAACAGTCCTGCGTCGCCATGCCGAACAGATGCAGTTGCAAGACCGTGGCCAGCATCGGTTCACGGCCTGCGCCAGGCGCAAGCGTCAGGATCGCGGCATATACGTGCACGGCGCGCTCGCCGGACGCCAATTCGAAAGTCACTTCGAGGCCGCCGTCGAACTCGAGCGTGCAACCACCCGATGCGGCGGCCTCGGCGACGTCCAGCCGCGTCTGGGCACCCAGGGCATCGAGAAATCCGCGAAATTCGATCATGTCGGTTCCTTGTGTTTGACGGGATATCGGGAGCAGGATGAGTAACCGCCGGATCAAAATGATTCCAATCCCGGCGCCGCGCCCCGATGCCGGCCTCCCCTCACTCCACGGTGCCCAGAACCCGGGCCAGCGTCTCGAAGATCTGTCCGATCTGGTCTTCGCCGACGATGAGTGGCGGCGAGACCGCGAGAATGTCGCCGGTATAGCGCACCAGCACCCCCCGGTCGAAGCACTTGCCGAACACCTCGGCCGCCCGGGCTCCGGGCGCGCCCGGACGGGGCGTCAGCTCGATGCCGGCCACCAGGCCCAGATTGCGCACGTCGATGACATGGCGGCGGCCCTTGAGCGCATGGGCCGCCTCTTCGAACGCGGCCGACAGCGCCTTCGCACGGTCGAACAGTCCCTCGTCGCGATAGATGCCCAGGGTGGCGCGCACGGCCGCCGTCGCCATCGGGTGCGCGGAATAGGTATAGCCATGGAAGAACTCGATGCCGGCCGCGCTGGCCTCGATGATGGTGTCATGCACGGACCGGCGCACGGCGACCGCGCCGGCGGGCACGGCGGCGTTGCTGATGCCCTTGGCCAGGGTGATCAGGTCGGGCGTCACGCCGAAGAATTCGCTGCCGGTGGCCGCGCCCAGGCGGCCGAAACCGGTGATGACCTCGTCGAAGATCAGCAGGATCCCGTATTTTGCCGTGATGGCCCGGAGTCTTTCCAGATATCCTTTCGGCGGCACCAGCACCCCGGTGGACCCCGCCAGCGGCTCGACGATGACGGCCGCGATCGTCGAGGCGTCATGCAGCGCGACCAGGCTTTCCAGGGCGTCGGCGAACGGTTCGCCGCCCCAGGCCGGCTGGCCCCGGGACCAGGCGTTGCGGGCCAGGTCGTGAGTGTGCGGCAAATGGTCCACTCCCGGCAGCAGCACCCCGGAAAACGCCTTGCGGTTGGGGGCGATGCCCCCAACCGAAATGCCGCCGAAGCCGACACCGTGATAGCCCCGTTCGCGGCCGATCAGGCGGGTCCGCTGGCCCTCGCCCCGCGCCCGGTGATACGCCAGCGCGATCTTGAGCGCCGTGTCGACCGACTCCGACCCCGAATTGGTGAAGAACACGCGGTCCAGGCCGGCGGGCATCAGGGCGGCCACCTCGGACGCCGCCCGGAAGGAATCCTCGTGGCCGAGCTGGAAGCTGGGCGCGTAGTCCAGATGCGCGGCCTGCCGGCTGATCGCGTCGACGATCGGCTGCCGGCCATGCCCCGCGTTGACGCACCAGAGTCCCGACGTGCCGTCCAGCACCCGGTGGCCGTCCGCGGCGGTGTAATGCATGTCCCTGGCCGAGGCGAGCAGGCGGGGATGCGCCTTGAACTGGCGGTTCGCGGTGAAGGGCATCCACAGATTGGACAAATCGGGGGAACGCGAGGTTTCGGCTTGCATGGCGGTCTCTCAATCCGGCGTTTCGACCATCGAAACGGATCTTTTCATTCTGGACCGGCCCATGACCGAAGGCCATAGACGGTGACAGGACGGACGGATGACTGTATTGTTCCAACCGGGAAAACTGTATTGAAACCAGCGCCGCCAAAGCGGCGTCGCCAAAAGACATTCATGATCCTGTTCGAGCCGGACCGCCGGCGGAAAGCGGCCCCCACGCTGGTGGACCAGACCGTCGCGGCACTGGAAGACGCCATCCGCGCCCGTGTGCTCCGTCCCGGGATGGCCTTGCCGTCGATCAGGCAATTCGCCCGGGACCACGGACTGAGCACGTTCACCGTCATGGCGGCCTACAACCGCCTGGTGGCACGCGGCCTGCTGCAGTCGCGCCCCGGCGCCAACTTCCGCGTCAGCCACCGGAGACAGGCCACGGCCGCGCCCGTGCCCGAATGGGTGGCGCCGCGGATCGGCGCCTCCTGGCTCCTGGCCGATGTGTTCGCCGATCACTCGATCTCGATCAAGGCGGGCTGCGGCTGGCTGCCGCCGGACTGGCACGATACGGCCGGTTTGCCGCAAGCCCTGCGCCAGCTCAGCCGGGTCCCGATCAGCCAGATGGCGTCCTACGGCCACCCGCTCGGCTACCGCCCCTTGCGCGAACATATCGCCAACAGCCTGCTGGAGCACGGGCTCGACGTCGGACCTGACCAGATCCTGCTGACCCACGGAGCGACCCAGGCGCTGGACATCGTCGTACGCACGCTGCTGCGTCCCGGCGACCACGTGGCCGTCGAGGCGCCCTGCTACGCCAATCTGCTGCAGATCCTGGCCCTGAACCGCATCACGGTCCACGCGATCCCCAGAACGGCGGAGGGCATCCACGAGGCGACACTCGATGACCTGGCGCGCCGGCATCCGATCCGCGCGATGTTCGTCACGACGGTGCTGCAGAATCCGACCGGCGCCAGTTTCACGATGGCCGGCGCGTTCCGGCTGCTGCAACTGGCCGAACGCCACGCCTTCCTGGTCGTGGAGGACGACATGTCCCGCGACCTGCTGCCCGAACCCGCGCCCATGCTCGCCGCGCTGGCGGGCCCCAGCCGGGTGCTCTACGTATCCGGTTTCTCGAAGAGCGTGACGCCCTCCATCCGCGTGGGTTACCTGGCTTGCGCGAAGCCACTGGCGGACCCGTGCGCCCGCACCAAGATGTCGCTCGGCCTGACCTCCTCGGAGGTGATGGAACGGGCCGTCCATCACGTCCTGCGGGACGGACGCCACGGCACCTATCTGCGCGGCATCCGCGAGCGTCTGCGCCGGGCGCATGATCAGGTCGCCGCGTCCATGCGCGCGCATGGGTTCGAAATCTGGGAAGAACCGGGCGCGGGACTGTTCCTGTGGGCCAGGCCGACATCGCCTCGCCTGGCCGGTGACGGCATGATCGAACTGGCCGCGCGAGCGCTGAAAGCCGGCATCTGGCTGGCGCCCGGGCGCTACTTCGACCCGGACGGGAAAGAAGCGGGCTGGCTGCGCTTCAATGTGGCGTATTCCGACGACCCGCGCCTATGGCGCTTCTTTCAGCAAGCATCCGCGCAGTAATGTTATATATCCGCACACTCCACCTACGGATCACTTAGACCATGCCCCGGCTGAAACTCCTGCTCTCCGCGATTTTCTCGCTTTGCCTGCTGGCGACGCCTGGCCTGACCCGCCCTGCCCACGCGGAATCCACGACCACCGATCCCGCCCTGCCCGCCGGCGTCCATCGGGTCGTCATGATCGAGGGCGTGACCGAGTACCGGCTGGACAACGGCCTGCAGGTGCTGCTGGCCCCGGACGACTCCCGCGCCCAGACTACGGTGAACATGAGCTACCGCGTCGGTTCACGCAACGAAGGGCCGGGCGAGACCGGCATGGCGCACCTGCTCGAACATCTGCTGTTCCGAGGCAGCCCGACCTACCCGGACGCCCTGGCTGAATTCGCGCGGCGGGGGCTGGCGGCCAACGGCTCGACCACCGCCGATCTGACGAATTACTACGCAACCTTCGCCAGCGATCCGGAGACACTGCGCTGGTATCTGGCCTGGCAGGCCGACGCCATGCTGAACGCGCGCATCGCCCGCGCCGACCTGGACGCGGAAATGCCCGTGGTGCGCAACGAAATGGAGCGCGGCGAGAACAGCCCGTTCAGCATGCTGATGCAGCAGGTCGCCTCGGCCGCCTATGTCTGGCACCCCTACGGCCGCAGCGTCATCGGCGCGCGCTCCGATGTCGAACACGTCGGCATCGAGCCGCTGCGCGCGTTCTACCATCGCTACTACCAGCCCGACAACGCCACGCTGATCGTCACCGGCCGCTTCGACGCTCAACAGACGCTGCAATGGATCGTGCGGGACTTCGGCTCCATCGCCCGGCCGGATCGCGCGCTGCCGCCCGAATACACGGTCGAGCCCGTCCAGCAGGGCGCGCGCAGCGTCACGCTGCGGCGCATCGGCGGCAGTCCCATCGCCTTGGCGCAGTACCACCTGCCGGAAGCCGCCAGCGACGCCTATACGGCCCTGTCCATCGGCGCCGCCATGCTGGCCGACACGCCGGCCGGGCCCCTCTACCAGTCGCTGGTGGCCAAGGGCCTGGCCAGCAGCGTGTTCGGCTTCGCCCGCGCCATGAAACAGCCCGGCTATGCCGTGTTCGGCACCCAGATCCAGCCCGGCGCGGATCCTCGGGCGGCGCTGTCCGCCCTGGAACACGGGCTGGAGACCGACGGCGTCGGCCGGCTGGACCAGCCCGCGCTCGACCGCATCCGCACCGCCTGGCTGAATGACTGGAAGCAGACCTACAACCAGTCCGGCGCGCTGGCCCAGGCCCTGTCCGACGCGGTCGCCTGGGGGGACTGGCGCCTGTTCTTCATCGAACGCCTGCGTGTCCGGGCACTCACGCTGGACAAGGTCCGCGCGCAACTGAGCGCCTGGCTGCTGGCCAGCAATCGCACCAGCGGACTGTATCTGCCCACGCCGGACCCGAAGGACGCGCCCTTGCCCGCGCCGGCCGACCTCGAACCCTGGGTCCGACAGCTCGGCACCGGCACCGGACGCCCGGCCGTGGCCGCCTTCGACACACGCCCCCTGGCCATCGACGCCGCCACCCGGCGCAGCGTCCTGACACTGCCCAACGGGCCGGTCGCCCTGGCCCTGCTGCCCAAGGAAACTGCGGGAGGACAGGTCCACGCCGTGCTGCGCATGGGGTTCGGCGACGCCGAGGGATTGCGCGGCCAAGGCATGGCGCCCTTCGCCACCGGCGCCATGCTGCTGCGCGGCGCCGCCGACATGAGCCGCCAGCAGATCGAAGACCGCCTGAACGCGCTGGACTCCGAACTGTCATTCAGCACCGACGGCAACGTCCTGGACGTGTCCATCCGCAGCGACCGCGCCCGCCTGCCCGAGGTGCTGGACCTGACCTTCCATCTGTTGCGCACGCCCACGTTCCCGGAGGACGAACTGGAACGCCTGAAGCGCAGCCTGCGCACCCACGTGGAAAACGAGGCATCCAGCCCGGCCTATCTGGTGCGCAACACGCTGCAGCGTCACGATCAGCCATGGAAACCGGACGATATCCGCTATACCCCCACGACCGACGAGATCCTGGACCAGGTCGGGCACCTGAGCGGCGATCTGCTGCGGAAGTTCCACGAGCAGTTCTACGGCGCGGGCCATCTGTCCCTGGCGGTGGTCGGGGACTTCGATCCCGCCGCTGTGGAACAGCACCTGCGCGCCGGCCTGGAAGGCTGGCGTGCGGCCCCGTCCTATGAGCGCCTGCCGGACCCCTGGTACGCGATGCGGCCCGAGATCTTCCGCATCCCCGCCCCAGGCAAGGCCAACGCCGAATACCGGGCCGTCCTGCCCTTGAAGCTGCGCGATACCGACCCGCGCTGGCCCGCGCTGATGCTGGCCAACTATCTGATCGGGGGCTCCGAGGATTCCCGCCTGTGGCAAAGCATCCGGGTACGCGGCGGCCTGTCCTACGGCGTGGGCAGCGCCGTCAGCGCTTCACCCTTCGAGGACTCCGGCGCCTGGACGCTGTTCGCCAGCACCGCAGCCCGCAACGCCGGCACGCTGCGGGAAGCGATGCGCACGGTCCTGGACGAAACGCTGAAGACCGGCTTCACCCAGGCCGAGGTCGACCAGGGCGTGCATTCCCTGCTGAATTACCTTGAGCTGGGGCGCTCCGACGACGCCTATCTGGCCGGCCGCTGGATCGACTATCTGGACACGGACCGCGGCTTCGCCTGGCAGCAGCGCGTCATCGACCAGTTGCGCGGCCTGAAGGCCGGACAGGTCAACGAGACGATGCGGGATCTGCTCAAGCCCGGCTCGCTCAGCATCGCCGTGGCCGCCGATCCCGACCCGAAGCCCTGACGGCCCACGGCGCCTTCAGACGGCGGCTCCTTGGCGGGGCCGCCCGTCCTCAGGCCAGCCTGAGCAGCAGCATCCCCGCGACAATCGCCGCGATCCCCGACCAGCCGGTCCGGCCAAGTCCCTGGCCGAACAGCACCCGGCCGGCGATCGCGGTCAGCAGAATCCCGCAGCCTCCCCACAAGGCATAGGCGACGGAAAGATCGATCCCCTCGACGGCCTGCGACAGCGCCGTGAAAGAGGCAAGGATGCAGGCAATGCCCAGCGCGCCGATCACGCGCCTGCGAAA
The DNA here is from genome assembly GCA_002421865.1 of Castellaniella sp. UBA6218. GTDB lineage: Bacteria > Pseudomonadota > Gammaproteobacteria > Burkholderiales > Burkholderiaceae_B > Castellaniella. The sequence goes on along the minus strand of DISE01000130.1, from coordinate 1,429 downwards.
ACCGTCGGAATAGTGGATGAACACGTTGGCCGCGACCTCGAGGAGGACGGCGGCGGCCATGAAGGCATAATGAAAGAGTCCGGCATCACGCATGGCTCATCCCTCCGCGACGGCGACGCCGCCGGTCCGGTCCCGCGCTGCGGCGGCCCGCGACGCGCCGAGATTGACCAGCACCACGCCCGCCATCAGGACGGCGATTCCAAGCAGCTTGAACGGTCCTGGGCTCTCGCCGAAGAAACGCAGGCCGATCAGGGTGACGCAGGCCAGTCCGATCGTTTCCCAGGCGGCATAGGCCAAGGCGATCGGCAGGCGCCGGACGGCCTGCGCCAGAAGACAGAACGACAGCCCGATCATGGCGTACATGAACAGAAACGCGGCGAGTGAGCCGGAGCCCGACGCGGCCTTCATGACCGTCACGCCCATCACTTCGACCGCGACGGCTGCCAGCAGAAACAACCAGGGACGTAACGGCATGAGAACCCCTTTCCGATGTGCGACGAACGCGATGCCTGCCATTCTCCACCTTGTTTATGGGATCAAAAAGTTGGATTCCATCTGATTTTCAGATGAATCAGGCTGCGCGCCATGCGTCGCTCCGGGCAGGCAAGCCACAAAGAAAACCCCGCGCCCGGACGGAACCGGAGCGCGGGGCGGATATCGGCGCAGGCTTGAAGGCTTCTCAGGAAAAGAAGTTTTTCACCTTGTCCGTCCAGGACTCGCTCTTGGGCGAATGGCGGTCACCACCGCTGTTCAGGGACGATTCGAACTGACGCAGCAGCGTCTTCTGTTCGTCGTTCAGGCGAACCGGCGTTTCCACCACGATGTGGCAGTACAGGTCGCCGGGATAGCTGGAACGCACGCCCTTGATGCCTTTGCCGCGCAAACGGAAAGTCTTGCCGGTCTGAGTGCCCTCGGGAATCGTGATTTCGCCCCGCCCGGACAGCGTCGGGACTTCCTGCACGCCCCCCAGCGCCGCCTTGGTGAAGGGGATGGTCAGCTCGCAATGCAGATCCTCGCCCTGACGCTCGAAGATGCCGTGCGGCTTGATGCGGATCTCCACATACAGGTCGCCCGGCGGGCCGCCGTTCAGCCCCGGCTCGCCATTGCCGGTGGAGCGGATGCGCATGCCGTCGTCGATCCCGGCGGGGATCTTGACCTGCAGGGTCTTGTTCTTGCGGATGCGGCCCACGCCGTCGCAATCGCCGCAGGGATCGGTGATCTCCTGGCCGGTGCCGTGGCAGGTCGGGCAGGTCTGCTGGACGCTGAAGAAACCCTGCTGCATGCGCACGGCGCCGTTGCCGCCGCAGGTGTGGCAGGTACGCGGCGACGTCCCGGGCTTGGCGCCCGAGCCGTGACAGGTTTCGCAGGATTCCCAGCTGGGGATGCGGATCTCGGTATCGAAACCGTTGGCCGCCTGCTCCAGGCTGAT
>DISE01000067.1:7568-11219 GCA_002421865.1 Castellaniella sp. UBA6218 | reverse complement strand
GCCTGGATTCCTCGGCTGAGTCCGCTGCCACCCTGAACGCCGGCCGACACACGGCTGTCATACGCAACCGTCATAATCCCAGCGCCAGCCCGGACCGCCAGGTCCGGGCGCCTCAGACCAAGGGATTGCCCGCATGCGGTTTGCATTCACACTCAAAATCCGTTTCATCCTGTTCATGACCGTTCTGGCGTTGTGCGCGGGCCTGGTCATGGGTGCCGTCGCCCATTTGCGTCGGACGGCCGACACCCTGCGCGAAGCGGAAGCCGCGCGCTACCGGACCAGCCAGCTGGCCGGCTGGTATCAGGCGCAGGCCGCCGCCTTGGCCCGGGACGCCGCCGCCTTCGTGGCCAGCGAGCAACCGGAATTCGAGCAGCGCTACCAGGAACATCTGGCTGTCCTGGAAGGCCGCGCACCCGACGCACGTGGCGTTCAGGCCGACGCAGGCACCCGCTTCAGGCAGGCCGGTCTGGACGCGGACGAGCTGGCCTTGTTCGAAGACGCCCATCAGCGGCTGCTGGCTCTGGCCGCCACTCAGCGCGAGGCCATGGGAACCGCCAAGGGCGAACTGGACGACGGCAAGGGCGGCGTGCGTATCGCACTACCCAACGCGCTGCTCGCAAAGGCACTGATCTTCAACCAGCAATACACACAGGCCGAGGCTGAAATCACCGCGCTCATCGATGCGTTCGACACTCACCAGGCACTGCGGATGGAAACCCGCGTCGACCAGGTCGCCGCAGACGGCCGGACGGCCGGACACATCGCCACCGGCGCGGTGCTGGCCTTGCTGCTCTGCGGCATGCTGGCCCTGCGCGGTCTGTACCGGTCGGTCAAGCGCCCCCTGGATCTGGGCGTGGCGCTGGCAGGCCATCTGGCGGCCGGCGATCTGTCCACTCCGATCGAAGGCGCGGGCCGCGACGAGATGGGCCGCCTGATGCACGCCCTGGAAGGCATCCGCCAGGGCCTGAACCGCACGCTCAACCGGGTGACAGACCATTTCGCGCACGTCAATGCCGGCGTGGATGTCCTTTCCTCCGGCCAGGAAGCGGTCCTCGGGGACAGCCACGACCAGTGCGCCATGGCCGGACAGGTGTCCTCCGCCATGGACAGCCTGGACGAAACCGTCCGGCTGAACCACAACCGTGCGGTCGAAGCCAGAGATCTGAGCGAGCAAGGCGACCGCGAGGCCCGCACGGGCGCCGAGGCGGTCGCCCGGCTGGCGCTGGCCATGGATGGCATTTCACGCAGTGGCCAAAGCGTCGAAGACGCCGCGCGACAGATCGTCGAGATCGCATTCCAGACCAACATTCTGGCCCTCAATGCCGCCGTCGAAGCCGCCCATGCGGGCGCCCATGGACGCGGTTTCGCCATCGTCGCGGCCGAAGTCCGGTCGCTGGCCCAGCGTTGCGACCAGACCGCCGGGCTGATTCAGACCACGATCGAGGCTTCCATCCGCGACAGCCGCGAGGGCGCGACCCTGGCCACCGAAGCGCGCGAGGCCATGGACCGGGTCGTCCAGGCCACCGGCCGCAGCCGCCAGATCATGGACGAGGTCGCCGCCGCCACCGAGTCCCAGGCTCTGGCCATCCACGAAACGGCCCAGGCGGCGCGCCGCCTCGAAGCCATCGGCGCGCGCGGCGCGCGCCAGGCACAGGCCGCGTCACAGGTGGTGGCCGAACAGCGCGCCCGCGTCACTGACTTGCGCCAGACACTGACGCAGTTCAGGCTGGAGGCCGCGACCTCTCAGGACGCACCGCCCCGGCTGGCCGCCTGAGCATCGTGAGCGCGACGGCCTCAGGCCGGACCCGCACGCCCCGGTGCGCGCATGATCCGCGCCACCTGACCCAGCATCCCTGCAAACGTCAACGCCCAGGCGAACAGCGCCACATACAGGAAACCGCGAGGCAGCGCGGCGAGAAAACCGAACTCCATGGCACGGTCCATCTGCCAGGTGCAGGCCGCGTACATGCCCAGCGGAAACACCGCGCCCCAGTACAGAGGATCGTACTGAAACGGGAAGCGCTGGAAGATGTAGCGCCAGACGCCCAAGAGCAGCAGCATCGGGATCCACCAGGTGCCGGTGGCCCAGTAGAATACGGTGAACCCCTTCAGGAACGGCAGCAAGGACACCAGATACGGGGCGTGGGGGGCGTTCAGGATCAGCAGCGAGCCAGCCAGGGTGGAGATCGCCATGGCGCCCATGTTGATCCAGTACGGCGGCGCCAGGTCGTCGGGCGAGAAACGGAAGAACACGTAACGATAGAAGATCAGCGACATCATCCAGATGTACAGCATCCCGCCCCATAGCCACATCGACAGGGCCATCAAATTCAGCTCCAGCCGGAAAGGCTGCCCGATGCGCGCGGCCAACAGCGCGCTGGACACTGCCAGCGATTGAGTCGCCACGACCGCCAGCAGCCAGGCGCCGCTGATCCCTCGGTCCAGTGTGGGTTTTTCCGGCTTGACCGTGAAGGCGGTGAAGATGGTGTAGGTCAGCGCGAGCCAGAGCACCACCGCCACGGCCCACAGGACGAAACCGACCCGGATGTTGTCGGTCTGCACGATGAACTGACTCGCCAGGATGCCTGTGCCGGCGACCGTGGTGAAATAACCCGGCCCCTTGAGGTGATCGACCATATCGCCGAAAAAGCGGCGGGGGTGGTGGAACGCCCGCAACGCATACAACACGCACAGCACGGCATATTGCGCCACGTTCAGCAGGAACAACAACCGCGCCACCAGCGGCAGGCCCATCATGCCCGAGCCCAGCGAAACGATCCCGGTCGCCATCACCAGGCCGAAATAGGCCGGCGACAGACCGGCCAGTGCGGCGCGCCAGCCTGCCGGCGGCTCCCCGCCGCCGGCCCGCAGCGCGGTGGTCGCGGCAGGCGCCGGCACCCGGCGCCCGTCGTCCGAAGAAGTCCCGTCCATGCCTGCCCTCCCCCATGCGGCTCCCGGGCCCATGCCCATTTGCGCGGCCGCGTTAAAATACTCGATTATCCCCGTAATTCGGCGCGCACGGACATCGGGGCGCCCCCGCCGGATACGGTGGCGCGCGTCCTCCGTCGCGCCGGACAGACATCGACACAGGACATCTCCATGGAAGCCGAACGCCAGAACCAGATCATCGCCCGCATCGACGACTACGCCGAGCGCCAGGGCCTGCTCCGGAGGTATCTTTGACTACGATGCCAAGGCCGAACGCCTGCTCGTCGTCAACGCCGAACTGGAAAACCCGGACGTCTGGAACGATCCGCAGCACGCCCAGGAACTGGGCCGCGAAAAAAAATCCCTGGAAATCGTGGTCGGCACCCTGTCCGACCTGGAGCGCGGCCTGAACGACGCGCGCGACCTGTTCGAACTGGCCAGCGCCGATGACGACGACGCCACGCTGCAAGCCATCGAGCAGGACTGCGCCGCCCTGGGCGAACGCCTGGAGGCGCTCGAATTCCGGCGCATGTTCAACAACCCGGCCGATCCCCTGAACTGCTTTGTCGACATCCAGGCCGGCGCCGGCGGCACCGAAGCCCAGGACTGGGCCTCCATGCTGCTGCGCCAGTACCTGCACTACGGCGAACGCAAGGATTTCAAAGCCGAAGTCCTCGAAGAATCCGAAGGCGAAGTCGCCGGCATCAAGTCGGCCACCATCAA
>DISE01000067.1:7347-7521 GCA_002421865.1 Castellaniella sp. UBA6218 | reverse complement strand
ACCGGCGTGCACCGCCTGGTGCGCAAGAGCCCCTTCGATTCATCGAACGGCCGGCACACCTCGTTCGCCAGTGTCTTCGTCTACCCGGAAATCGACGATTCCTTCGAGATCGACATCAATCCGGCTGACCTGCGCATCGACACCTATCGCGCCAGCGGCGCGGGCGGCCAGCAC
>DISE01000067.1:203-7336 GCA_002421865.1 Castellaniella sp. UBA6218 | reverse complement strand
CAGCACCGCAACCGCGCCGAAGCCATGCAGATGCTGAAATCGCGCCTCTACGAACTGGAAATGCGCAAGCGCATGGCCGAGCAGCAGAAACTGGAGGACGCCAAGAGCGACGTGGGCTGGGGACACCAGATCCGGTCCTATGTCCTGGATCAGAGCCGCATCAAGGATCTGCGCACCGGCGTGGAAATCTCCAACACCCAGAAGGTCCTGGACGGCGATCTGGATCCCTTCATCACGGCCAGCCTCAAGCAGGGCGTCTGACCCCATTCTCACGACATGACTTCGATCGAAACCCAAGCCCCCGACGAGAACCGCCTGATCGCCGAGCGCCGCGCCAAGCTGGATGCGCTGCGCCAGGCAGGCCCGGCCTACCCCAACGACTTTCACCCCGACAGCCACGCCGCCGATCTGCACCGGGACTGCGGCGATCTGGACGAGGACACCCTGCAGGCCCAGGGCCGGCGCGCCCGCGTCGCCGGACGCATGATGCTCAAGCGCATCATGGGCAAGGCCAGCTTCGCCACGCTGCAGGACGCCACCGGGCGCCTGCAGCTGTACCTGGACCGTGGCGTGCTCGGTGACGACGCCTATGCCGCCTTCAAGGCCTGGGACATCGGCGACATCGTCGGCGCGGAGGGAGAGGTCTTCAAGACGCGCAAGGGCGAACTGTCGCTGCGCGTGCAGTCGCTGCGCCTGCTGTCGAAATCCCTTCGTCCATTGCCCGACAAGTTCCACGGCGTGGCCGACCAGGAACTGCGCTACCGCCAGCGCTATGTGGACCTGATCATGACCGAGGGCACGCGCGAGACCTTCCTCGCCCGCAGCCGCATCGTCACCGCGATCCGCCAGATCATGTCGGAAGCCGACTTCCTGGAAGTCGAGACCCCGATGCTGCACCCCATCCCCGGCGGCGCGGCGGCCAAGCCATTCATCACCCACCACAACGCGCTGGACATGGAAATGTACCTGCGCATCGCTCCGGAACTCTACCTGAAGCGCCTGATCGTCGGGGGCTTCGAACGGGTCTTCGAGATCAACCGCAATTTCCGCAACGAGGGTGTCAGCCCGCGCCACAATCCTGAATTCACGATGATGGAGTTCTATGCGGCGTACACGGACTACCGCTGGCTGATGGACTACACCGAGGCCCTGATCCGCGAAACCGCGCGGCGCGTGCGCGGCACCGCGAGCCTGAGCTACCAGGGCCAGCCTCTGAATCTGGACCGGCCCTTCGACAGGCTGACCATCGTCGAAGCCATCCTGAAGCACGCCCCCGGCTATGCGTCCGCCCCACTTCAGGACGAAACGTACCTGCGCGGCGAACTGCGCCGCCTGGGCGCGGATGTGGATGGCCCGGCCCTGGCCCACGCCGGCCTGGGCGCGCTCCAACTGGCGCTGTTCGAGGAAACCGCCGAATCGAAGCTCTGGCACCCGACCTTCATCATCGACTACCCGGTGGAGGTCTCGCCACTGGCACGGGCCTCCGACACGCAGGCCGGCATCACCGAACGTTTCGAGCTGTTCGCCTGCGGACGCGAAATCGCCAACGGCTTTTCCGAACTGAACGACCCCGAGGACCAGGCCGCGCGCTTCCAGGCCCAGGCGGCCGCCAAGGACGCGGGCGACGAAGAGGCCATGTACTATGACGCGGACTACGTGCGCGCCCTGGAATACGGCATGCCTCCCACGGGAGGCTGCGGCATCGGCATCGACCGCCTGGTCATGATGCTGACCGACAGTCCCAACATCCGCGACGTGATCCTGTTCCCGCACCTGCGGCGCGAGGATTGATCCGCGCGCGGACATGAAAGAAAAAGGCCAGTTCCGTTGGACTGGCCTTTTTCATGCCGGACCGGCGGACGGGAGGCGCTCGTCCGCCCCCCTGCCCCGTGCCGCACCGCGCATCAGACGGTAAAGGATTCCCCGCAGCCGCAGGCGGCTTTTTCGTTGGGATTGTTGAAACGGAAGCCTTCGTTCAGGCCTTCGCGGGCGTAGTCCAGTTCCGTGCCCTGCAGATAGGGCAGGCTGTCAGGCGTCACATATACGCGAGCGCCGAACTGTTCGAAGACCTGGTCCTCCGCGACGGGGTCATCCACGTATTCCAGATGGTAGGACATGCCCGAGCAGCCCGAGGGCTTGACCCCCAGGCGCAGGCCCAGGCCCTTGCCGCGTTTTTCCAGGTGGCGCTGGATGTGCTCAGCGGCCCGTTGTGTCAGGGTGATTCCCATGATATGCCTCAGGAACGATGGTTGCCGGTGGAACCGGGTGTTTATCAGTGTAATCGGCCACGGCCGCGCGTATGGCGTCCTGGGCCAGCAAGGCGCAGTGCAGCTTGTCGGGTGCCAGGTCCAGGGCCTGGACAATGTCCTGGCTGCCGATGGCCAGCGCCTGGTCCAGGTCGCATCCGCGCAGCCATTCAGTCGCAAGCGATCCAGCCGCGATGGCTTCGCCGCTGCCGAAGGCCCGGAAACAGGCGGATTCTATGGTAACGCCTTCCAGCCGGATCTGCAGTTTCAGGATCTGACCGAGCTCGGGCGAGCCCACCAGCGCGGTGCCCACCCTGGGATCATCCGCGTCGAAAGAGCCGACGTTGCGCGGATGCAGGTAGTGATCCAGGACCCGCGGCCCGTACGACAGCCCCGTCACAGGCATTGCTCCGCCCAGACGCCCAAGGTACCTTGCTGACGCATTTCCCACAGGGGGGACAGTTCGCGCAGCCGCCCGATCTGGGCCCGCAGCAGACGCACGGCCCTGTCCACCTCGTCCCGCGTGGTGTAGCGTCCCAGGGTCAGGCGCAGCGAGCTGTGCGCCAGCGTATCGCTGCGCCCGAGGGCGCGCAGCACGTGGGAGGGCTCCAGGCTGGCCGAAGTACAGGCCGAGCCCGAGGACACGGCCAGTTCCGGCACAGCCATCAGCAGGGCTTCGCCCTCGACGTGGGCCACGCTGATGTTCAGGGTATGCGCCACCCGCCGATCCGGATCGCCGTTGAGATAAACGTCCGGCAGGTCGCGCAGGCCCTCCCACAATCGGTCGCGCAGCGCCCGGATGCGGGGAACCTCGGTATCCATCATCTCTTTTGCCTGGGCGAAGGCCTCGCCCATGCCGACGATCTGATGGGTGGGCAGCGTGCCCGAGCGCAGTCCGCGTTCATGGCCGCCGCCATGGATCTGCGCCTCCAGGCGCACGCGCGGTTTGCGACGCACGTACAACGCCCCCACGCCCTTGGGGCCATAGGTCTTGTGCGCCGACAGGGACATCAGATCCACGCCCAGCGCCTGGACGTCGATCGGCAGCTTGCCCGTGGCCTGGGCGGCGTCGGTATGGAACAGGATGCCGCGCCCGCGACAGAGCGCCGCCAGCGCGGCGACATCCTGGATCACCCCGATCTCGTTGTTCACCAGCATCACCGACACCAGGATCGTTTCCGGGCGCAGGACGGCGGCCAGGGCATCGGGGCTCACCAGACCGTTGGCGTCCACATCCAGCCAGGTGACTTCGAAGCCTTGGCGCTCGAGTTCGAGACAGGGGTCCAGCACCGCCTTGTGCTCGGTACGGACCGTGACCACATGCCTGCCACGGCCGGCATGGAACCGCACCGCGCCCTTGATCGCCAGATTGTCGGATTCGGTGGCGCCGGAAGTCCAGATGATCTCCCGCGGATCGGCATGGATCAGGGCCGCAACCTGCCCGCGAGCCCGCTCAACGGCTTCCTCGGCATCCCAGCCCCAGGCGTGGCTGCGCGAAGCGGGATTGCCGAAGCGTTCGCTCAGCCAGGGCAGCATGGCCTGGAGGACACGCTCGTCGACGGGTGTGGTGGCGGAATAGTCCAGGTAGATCGGGGACGGATCCTGTGGCATTGAAACTCCGGTAAATCAGGCCGATACGGGCTCCTGGACCGGTGAATCGGCCGCAACCGGCGTGATCGGAATCGTCGCGCGTCCGTTGCGCATGTGGCCGGATTCTTGCCATTCACGCAGCCGTTGCTGGTCGACCAGGTCCTGCAGCGAAACCGAGTCCAGGTATTCCAGCATTTTACGACTCAAAGTCGCCCACAGGTCGTGGGTCATGCATTTGCCGGTATGGCCGTTGCGACCGATGTCACAGTTTTCCTTGCCTCCGCAGCTGGTGGCGTCCAGCGGCTCGTCGACGGCGAAGATGATGTCCGCCACGGAGATGTCGCGCGCGTGCCGGGCCAGCGTGTAACCGCCCCCGGGACCGCGCACGCTGTCGACCAGTTCATGCCGCCGCAGCTTGCCGAACAGCTGCTCCAGGTAAGACAGGGAAATGTTCTGGCGCGCGCTGATGGCGGCCAGCGTCACCGGTCCGCTGTGATGGCGCAAGGCCAGATCGATCATTGCCGTGACGGCGAAACGTCCCTTGGTCGTCAAACGCATGGTGAAGTCCTCTGTGGGTGCGGAGAAAACCCGGGCATGGCGAATACCCGACTATTTGAGTCAAGTGTACCTCTTTACCTGACTAAAACACTCGGTTTTAGACTCAAAAAAAGCCGGAACTTGACCCTTGTCAATTCCGACCACACAACAAGGTCATCCGCTTCCAGCCACCACGCGCAAAAAACCAGGGGCGCCTCGAAGGCGCCCCCTGGTGTGGAGAACAGGCGAATCAAGCGGCCTGGTATTGCAGCGCGCGCTTTCTGACCAGTTCCAGAACGCCCTGGCAGGAGTCCTCGATGTAATCCAGAACCTTGCTGAAGCCTTCGGGACCACCGTAATAGGGATCGGGCACCGTGGCTTCCTCGAATTCGTTCGAAAAGCGCATCAGCAGCATGAGTTTGTGCTGGTAGACTTTCGGGCACTGCTGTTGCAGCGCGGACAGGTTTTCCCAATCCATGGCCAGGATCAGGTCGGCCTCGCGGAAATCTTCAGTGCGGATCTGCCGGGCGACCAACTCCGACAGGTCATAGCCGCGCTTTCGCGCGGCGGCCTGGGCGCGGGCGTCCGGGGCCTCGCCCACATGGAAATGGTGCGTCGCAGCGGAATCGACGGCGATCGCGTCGGAAAGTCCGGCCTCGTCGACGAAATGCTGGAACACGCCCTGGGCGGTGGGGGAGCGGCAGATATTGCCCGTACAGACAAAAAGTACCTTATGCATGATAGGTGAAAGTGTGCGGGAAAACCCGGAAATTAGCAAGCATTTTCTGTGGAAAACTGAAAAAAAACCTGATGCTTGAAGCACTTCCGAAACGATCCCGCAGCGTCGCGGACTCCGGCCAGCGGCCGATGCGCCCCGGGCGCAAGCCCGCTCCGGTTTCACTCCATCAAGGCACGGGCCTTCAAGGCGCGCAGCGCATCGCGCACCGAGGCGGCCTGCTCGAATTCCAGATTGCGGGCATGCTCGTTCATCCGCTGTTCGAGACGGCGGATCTCCCGCGCCAGGGACTTTTCATCGTGCAGGGCGGATTCATCATAACCGGCCTCGGTGGGCGCCGGCGCCGCAGCCACCGCCACCCCGTCGATCAGGTCGCGCACCGCTTTGCTCACCCCCCGGGCCGTGATCCCGTGTTCGAGGTTGAAAGCCTCCTGCTTTTCCCGGCGGCGGGCGGTTTCGTCCATGGCCCGGCGCATGGAATCGGTCACACGGTCCGCGTACAGGATGGCGCGCCCGTTCAAGTTGCGCGCCGCCCGGCCGATGGTCTGGATCAGGCTGCGCTCCGAGCGCAGGAAGCCCTCCTTGTCGGCATCCAGGATCGCCACCAGGGACACTTCCGGAATGTCCAGACCTTCGCGCAGCAGATTGATTCCGACCAGCACGTCGAAGGCACCCAGGCGCAGATCGCGAATGATCTCGACCCGCTCCACCGTATCGATGTCGGAATGCAGATAGCGAACCTTGAGACCGTTTTCCCCCAGGTATTCGGTCAGGTCCTCGGCCATGCGCTTGGTCAGTGTGGTCACCAGCACCCGTTCGTGGCACGCGATGCGCAGCTTGGCTTCGCCCAGCAGGTCGTCGACCTGGGTGGCGGCCGGACGCAGTTCGACCTCCGGGTCCACCAGGCCGGTCGGACGCACGACCTGCTCGACCACCTGGTCGGCGTGTTGAGCCTCGTAGGGACCGGGCGTAGCGGACACGAACACGCATTGCGGCATGCGAGCTTCGAATTCCTCAAGCCGCAGAGGACGGTTGTCCAGCGCAGAGGGCAGGCGGAATCCGAACTGGACCAGGGTCTCCTTGCGTGAGCGGTCGCCCCGGTACATGCCGCCCAACTGGCCGATAGTGACGTGACTCTCGTCGATGAACATCAGCGCGTTGGCCGGCAGGTAGTCGATCAACGTGGGCGGCGGCTCACCCGGAAGGGCGCCGGAGAGGTGACGGGAGTAGTTCTCGATCCCTTTGCAGAAACCCAGTTCCTGAAGCATTTCCAGATCGAACCGGGTGCGCTGCTCCAGCCGCTGAGCCTCGACGAGCCTGCCCGCCGCCGTCAGTTCGGCCAGGCGGTCGCGCAGTTCTTCCTTGATCGTCTCTATGGCGCGCAGCACGGTCTCGCGCGGCGTCACGTAGTGGGAACTGGGGAAGATCGTGAAACGCATCAGGCTCTGGACCGGCTTGCCCGTCAGCGGATCGAACAGGTCCAGGGATTCGATTTCGTCGTCAAAGAGCGTGATGCGCAACGCATGCTCGGCGTGCTCGGCCGGAAAGACATCGATGACCTCGCCCCGCGCCCGGAAAGTCCCCCGGGAAAACTCCATGTCGTTGCGCTCGTACTGCATGGACACCAGTCGCGCCAGGACCTCCTGACGTCCGACCCGGTCACCCGTGCGCAGGGTCAGCACCATCGCATGATAGTCGCCCGGGTTGCCGATGCCGTAGATGCATGACACCGTGCCGACGATGATGGTGTCTGGACGCTCCAGCAGGCTTTTCGTGGCCGAAAGGCGCATCTGTTCAATGTGCTCGTTGATGGACGAGTCCTTTTCGATGAACAGGTCGCGCGAGGGCACGTAGGCCTCGGGCTGATAGTAATCGTAATAGGACACGAAGTATTCCACCGCGTTGCGGGGGAAGAATTCGCGCATTTCCGCATAGAGCTGGGCGGCCAGGGTCTTGTTCGGCGCCAGTACGATGGCCGGTCGCCCGGTGCGGGCGATCAGGTTGGCCATGGTGTAGGTCTTGCC
>DISE01000067.1:0-167 GCA_002421865.1 Castellaniella sp. UBA6218 | reverse complement strand
GATAGGGCTGGAAGAGCTGGAACGGGCTGTCCGGATATTGGACGAACCCCGGACCGGCCCCGGGGGCGGACGGGGATGCGGGCGACGGACCGGCCGGGGATCGGGCCTGTCGGGCCGCGGCCTGGGATTTGGCCTGACTGGTCATGGGGCTCAACTGGACACTGTTC
>DISE01000033.1 GCA_002421865.1 Castellaniella sp. UBA6218 | reverse complement strand
TTCGAGCTGCCCAACGTGCCCGAGGACTACGTGCACCGGATCGGCCGGACAGGCCGCGCCGGCAGCACCGGATCGGCCTTGTCCCTGGTGGACTCGTCCGAGGTCAAGCTGCTGCGCGCCATCGAGCGCCTGATCAAGCAGACCATCGAGCCGATCTCCGTGGAGGGCTGGAATCCGTCCGCCATGGTGACCGCCGATTCCGCCCCCGACGCCCGGGAAAAGCGTGCGATCGCGCGCCTGCAGGGCGATTTCGGCGGCGGTCGCGGCGATGGTGGCCGGCGCGATGCCCCGGGCCGCGACGGCCGTCGGCCAGCCTCCGCCTCCAATGCCACCGACCGCCGCTCCGGCCCGGACGCCCGCCGTAGTGGTGGCGGCCGCGCCCCGGGTGGCCGGCCGACGCGAGAGGGTGGCGCGCCCCAGGCCCCGCGCCGGGATGCGCGCCCGGCCTCTTCGGGACGTCCCGCGCAGCTGCGCAAGGATTGACCGGCCCCGCCGGCGCACTGGAGACTCAGCATGGCCCTGTCCACCTGGCTGGCTTTCTTCGCGGCGGCCTGGGCGATTTCATTCTCGCCCGGCCCCGGCGCCATCTGCGCCATGGCCTCGGGGCTGAAATACGGCTTCCGCCACGGCGCCTGGACCATCTTCGGCCTGCAGGCCGGCATCATCTGCCAGCTTGTCATCGTGGCCCTGGGCGTGGGCGCCCTGCTGGCCACGTCCGAACTGGCCTTCACGGTCGTCAAGTGGATCGGCGCCGTCTATCTGGTGTATCTGGGGGTGCGGCAATTCCGCACCGACGCGGCGCCGGTGGCGGTCGAGGCGCGTCCGCCCAAAAGCGCGCACCCGGTGCGCGATCAGGTGCTGCGCGGCTATCTGGTGAACATTACCAATCCCAAGGGCACCATGTTCCTGCTGGCCGTGGTGCCGCAATTCCTGGACCTGGGCCGGCCGCTGCCGCTGCAGTATTTCCTGATCGGCGCCACGCTGTGCTTCACCGACCTGGTGGCCATGAGTTGCTATACTTCGCTGGCTTCGCGCATCCTCGGGATGCTGCGCAAACCGGGCCACATCCGCTGGCTGAACCGCGGCTTCGGCTCGATGTTCATTCTGGCCGGCACCGTTCTGGCCTCCTTCAGTCACAAGCACTGAAGCCGTACGCCCTGAAGCCCCATCCGACCTTCCCATGAGCCTGAACGACGAAGTCGCCCGCCGACGCACTTTTGCCATCATTTCCCACCCCGACGCCGGGAAGACGACCCTGACCGAAAAGCTGCTGCTGTTCGCGGGCGCCATCCAGATCGCCGGCAGCGTCAAGGCGCGCAAGGCCAGCCGCCATGCGGCCTCCGACTGGATGGAGATCGAGAAACAGCGCGGCATTTCGGTGGCGTCCTCGGTGATGCAGATGGAATATCGCGACTGCGTCGTCAACTTGCTGGATACTCCGGGCCACCAGGACTTCTCGGAAGATACCTACCGGGTGCTGACGGCCGTGGATGCCGCGCTGATGGTGATCGACGCCGCCAACGGCGTCGAACCCCAGACCATCCGCCTGCTGCAGGTCTGCCGCGCCCGCAACACGCCCATCATCACCTTCATCAACAAGCTCGACCGCGAAGTGCGCGAGCCGTTGGACCTGCTTTCCGAGATCGAAGGGCACCTGGGCATGGATGCGATCCCGTTTTCCTGGCCGGTGGGCATGGGGCGCCATTTCGGCGGTGTATTCGACCTGCGCCATGACCGGATGCGAGTCTTCCGGCCCGGTTCGGAGCGCCACCGGGACGACGACGAGACCATCGAAGGGCTGGACAACCCGGAACTGGCGGCGCGTTTCGGCGACGCCCATGCCAAGGCCCGAGAGGAGATCGAACTGATCACCGGCGCCATGCCGGCCTTCGACCACGCGGCCTTTCTGGAGGGCCGCCAGACGCCTGTTTTCTTCGGCTCGGCCATCAACAACTTCGGCGTGCGCGAGGTTCTGGACGCCCTGGTGGAGCTGGCGCCCGCCCCCGGCCCGCGCGCCGCGCTGGAGCGCATCGTGCAGCCGGCCGAGCCCAAGTTCACCGGCGTGGTGTTCAAGGTGCAGGCCAACATGGACCCGGCGCATCGCGACCGCGTGGCCTTCGTGCGCGTCAGTTCCGGCAAGTTCGAGCGCGGCATGCGCCTGAAAGTCGCCCGCAACGGCAAGGAAATCCGCCCCAACAATGTCGTGTCCTTCCTGTCGCAGCGACGCGAAATCGTCGAGGAAGCCTACGCGGGGGACATCATCGGCATTCCCAACCACGGCATCCTGCATCTGGGCGACGTGCTCACCGAGGGCGAATCACTGACCTTCACGGGGCTGCCGTTCTTCGCACCGGAACTGTTCCAGGCGGTCGAAGTCAAGGATCCCCTGCGCACCAAGCAGCTGCGCACCGGTCTGACGCAGCTCGGCGAGGAGGGCGCCATCCAGGTGTTCCGTCCGGAGGCCGGGGGAGGCGCTTTGCTGCTGGGAGCCGTGGGTCAGCTCCAGTTCGAGGTGGTCGCCCACCGGCTGAAGACCGAATACGGCGTGGAGGCCCGCCTGATGCCGTCGCGCTACAGTCTGGCGCGCTGGATCACGTGCCCCGATCCCAAGGCCTTGAAGAAATTCATGGACGCCAACGCCGCCAACATCGCCCATGACGTGGTGGATGCGGTCGCTTTCCTGGCCAGTTCGCCCGCCCAGTTGCGGGTCGCCCAGGAGCGCTATCCCGATATTGAATTCCACACCATGCGCGAACATGCGGGGCGGGTTTTTGCATAAGCCCTTTTTGCCGCCGGTCGCGCGATGCGGGCGGGCTTGCCAGACACAAGCCGTATCCGGATGCGGCAATCGCATCCTATACAATGCAAGATCCGCATTGATCGACGAGGCGATCCGTCCATGTCCTGGCGTCTGATTTTCGCTTTTCTGCTGCTGGCCGCAGGCGCATCCGCCTGGGGCGGACTGCAGTTGGGCGATTGGCTGATCGCGCATGGGCCGGCCCAGATCCAGATGCCGGCGCCGCATCCCGAACTGGACCAGGCCACCGTGCTGGACGCCAATGGCAAGCCTTACGTCGCCTCCGCCCCGCAGGTGTTGCCTGACGGCCGGCAGGGGGTGCCGGAACTGGCGCCCCCCGTCGATTGGCAGATCCAGCCGGATTCCCTGATGGACGATGGCAGGCCGATCGCCCTGGCGACCACCACGATTTCCATGGACGAGGCCATCGCGCTGGCGTCCCGCAACCAGTTGGGCGATGGCTTGCAGGGCATCGCCCAATTCGGCGGCCTGGGGGGCAGTCAGGTGGTCCAGCCCATCGATGTCACGACGCCTCCGGCGCCACCGCCCGCACCCGCGAAGAGCGGTCAGTGGCAGGCCGCTTTCCAGGCCGAACTCAAGGCCTGCGAATCGTTGGGTTTCTTCTCGCGCCCCTCTTGCGCCTGGGCGGCTCGCAACAAATATTGCGAGCCCAACGACGCCTGGGGTCGCGTCCCCGATTGTCCGGCGAAAAAATCGGGCTTCTGACCGCGGCGCGCGCGGATCCTCGGCACGGGCTTAGGGCGGCGTGGTCCGGATCACGGGCGGTCCGGCCATGGCGGCCGGTGTCACAGCTGTGACTGCAGATAGTTCTGGAGCCCGAGCTGCTCGACCAGCCCGATCTGCGTCTCCAGCCAGTCGATGTGTTCCTCGGTATCGTTCAGAATGGTCTGGAACAGATCACGCGAGGTGAAGTCCCGTACCGATTCACAATAGGCCATGGCTTCCTTGAGCGTGGCCTGGGCGGCGGTTTCCAGTTTCAGGTCGCAGTCCAGGATTTCCGGCACGGTCTCGCCCACCAGCAACTTGTGCAGATCCTGCAGGTTGGGCAACCCGTCGAGCATGAAGATGCGTTCGATCAACAGGTCGGCATGCTTCATTTCGCCGATGGATTCCTTGTATTCATGCTCGCCCAGCGCGTCGAATCCCCAGTGGCGCAGCATGCGCGCGTGTAAAAAATACTGGTTGATGGCCGAAAGCTCGTTCTTGAGCTGCTGGTTCAGATAGCGGATGACGGTCTTGTCGCCCTTCATGGCCTGCGCCTCCCTTTGTGCACCCTGGCCGGTATCGGACAGGTCGAAAAGGCAAGGCTAGCACGACCCGCGCGCCCGGGGAACCGGGCGTGCGGCGCGGCATGCCGGAACGGGGGGCGAGCGGTCCCGTTCAGGCGACCCGGCGGACGGCGACGCGCGACAGGACGGTGACTTCGACCGGTCCCGACAGCCCACCCGCGTCGTCGCCGACGTCGGCCGCGTAGCGGCCGCCCGGCAAGTATTCCGTCGCGGTGTCCGCGCAGCGGCCGCAGCAGGTCGCCACGCCCAGTCGAGCCTGGAGGTCGCCCAGATCGGTCGCGCCTTGAGCGATGGCGTCCTGGACTTGGCGCTCGCTGATCGCATTGCATACACAAATATACATGAGAATGATTATCATGTTTCCTAGCTGGAATGGCAAGTCCTCCCGGGAAAGACCGGGCGGTGCCGGCCAGGACCGGCGTGGCCTAACGGGAAAGGAACGGCGCCGTGCGCGTGCCTGCATCCGTCGTCCGGGGCTCCCGGCAGGGCCGCAGCAGCGTCACATCGCCGTCGGTCGGCATGATGGCCCGCATCGGCTCGCAGCGTCCGTCGACGCACCAGTCGTAGTCGGCTGTGTAGGGAGAGCGCGACAGGCGCAGTTCGTCCAGCGGGCCGGTATGGGGCTGGTAGACGTACCAGCCGTTGGGGCGCAGCGTGGCGTCCGGCGGCGGCTCCATGCCCGCGCCCGAGCCCAGGATGCGTGCCTGGCCGGGCAACAGCGTCGGGCGTCCGTCCGGGCCCGCCCGGACGGTGTAGTCCTCTTCCCAGCGGATCTTCTCGATCGAGTGGGTCCAGGCCAGCGTGAAGGCCCGCACCGGCACGAAGCGCGGCGGCACCTGCGGCGCCGCCGCCAACGTCAGGCAGACTCCCAGAGCGCCCAGCATCAGGCCGGCGTTCCGGCGGCGCGGGCGCGGCGCGTCTGCGTCACGTGCCAGACCAGGAACAGCGCCGTGGCCGCGAAGCCGATGTCATCGGTCAGCGGGATCGCCGCCACCAGCAGGATGGCCGCGGCGACGGCGTAGAGCCGTGCGAACCAGCCGATCGGCGCCAGCAGGAAGCCGGTGATGCCGGCCGCCCACAGCGTGATGGCGACCAGGGCCTTGAAGACGATGTAGGCCACGTCCAGCGTGTCGCCGCCCTGCAGCATCAGGGCGGGCGAATAGACCGCCATGTAGGGGATCACGAAGCCGGCTACGGCCACGCGCAGCGCCTGGATGCTGATCTTCAGGCCGTTTTCCCGGGCGATGGGCGCTGCGGCGAAGGCCGCCAGCGCCACCGGTGGGGTCAGGTCGGCCATGATGCCGAAATAGAATACGAACATGTGCGAGATGATCAGCGGCACGCCCAGTTTCAGCAGGATGGGCGCGGCCAGCGAGCTGGTGATGATGTAGTTCGGNNATGCCCATGCCCAGCACCAGGCAGGTGATCATGGTCAGGAACAGCGCCAGGAACAGGCTGTTCTCGCCGATGGCGATGACCTGGCCGCCGAATTCGGCGGCCACGCCGGTCAGATTGATGATGCCGATGATGACCCCGACCAGCGCGCAGGCCGCCGCGACCGAGAGGGCGTTGCGCGCCCCTTCGGCCAGGGAGTTCACGGCCAGCCGCAGGGTGTCGCGTCCATGCTTGCGGGCCAGCAGCGCCAGACCCAGCACGGCGACGATGACGAAGAAGTCCGTGACGCCGAACTGGATGAACCCCGCGCAGGCGATGCCCAGCAGCAGCCAGAAGACGTAGCGCAGGACGGGCTGCGAGGCGCCCTGGATGACGGCGGCGCCGAAAATCAGGATCACCGTCAGCCCCAGGCCGATGGTGCCGGAGAACAGCGGCGTGTAGCCGGAGAACAGCAGCACCACCAGGCCGATCAGGGGCAGCAGCAGGTACCAGCGATCGCGCACGGCCTTCCAGGGATCGGGGCAGTCTTCCTTCGCCAGGCCGTGCAGGCCGCGCCGGCCGGCTTCCAGGTGGACGGTGATGAAGGCGGTGGTGAAGTACAGGATGGCCGGGATGATGGCGGCCTTGACGACTTCCACGTAGGCGATGTTGAGGGTTTCGGCCATGATGAAGGCGACCGCCCCCATCACCGGGGGCATGATCTGCCCGCCCATGCTGGAAGTGGCTTCGACCCCGCCGGCGAAGGCGGAGGAATAGCCGAAGCGCTTCATCAGCGGGATGGTGAACTGTCCGGTGGTGACGACATTGGCCACGCCCGAGCCGTTGATGGTGCCCATCAGGCCGGAGCTGACCACGGAGACCTTGGCCGGACCGCCGCGCGTATGGCCGACCATGCCCATGGAAAAATCACTGAACAGCTGGATCATGCCGGCCTGCTCCAGGAATGCCCCGAACAGGATGAACAGATAGATGTAAGTAGACGACACATAGGTGGGCGTGCCGTAGATGCCCTCGACCCCGAAGCTCAGGGTGCCGACGATCTGGTCGAAGCCATAGCCCCGGTGCATGAAGGGGCCGGGCATGTACTGGCCCAACAGCCCGTAGGCCAGGAACAGGCCGCAGATGATGGGCAGCGCCCAGCCCATCATGCGGCGGGTGGCCTCGAAGACCAGCACGATGGTGATGATGCCGACCACCATGTCGGCGTCGGTCATCTGGCCGGCGCGCGCCGTCAGGTCGGATTCATAGACCCAGTGGTACAGGCCGAGGACGAAGCCCAGGGTACCCAGGCCCCAGCCTAGCGCCCGTCGCGCGCGGCCGCCGCCCGAATACAGGGAAAAGACCATCAGCAGCACGAAGCCGACGTGGACACAGCGGACCACCTGGCTGGACAGCGGGCTGTAGGCCGCTGTCCAGATCTGGAAGCAGGAAAAGACTACGGCGATCCAGAAGATGGCGCGCGGCAGAGGTTGGGCCGCGGTATCGTGGGGAGAGCTCATAAACGGGAACCTGGGGATTGAAAAGGCGGTTCAGACGCAGGTCGGAACCGCCCGGAGGGAGGAGAGGGAGCGTCGCGGCCCCGGGCTGGCCCGGATGCGGCGCGGCGCCCGCGCTGGATCATTTGATCAGACCCACTTCCTTGTAATAGCGCTCGGCGCCCGGGTGCAGCGGCACCGGCATGCCTTTGAGTGCGTTGTCACGCTCGATCGACTTGGCGGCGTTGTGCGCGGATTTCAGGGTGTCGAGCTGCTCATAGAAGACCTTGGTCATCTGATAGACCAGGTCGTCGGGCACTGTCGAGGCGGTCACCAGGAAGTTCGGCACCGCCGCCGTGGGCGTGTCCGCCGTCTGGCCCTCGTAGGTGCCGGCGGGAATGGTGGCCGGCTGGTAGGCCGCGTTGCCGATCTTGGCGATCACGTCGGCCGGGATGGGTACGACCGTGATCTTGACCGAGGTCGCCAGGTCGCGGATGGAGGACACGCCCAGTCCGGCAGACTGCAGGGTCACGTCCAGCTGGCGGTTCTTCATCAGTTCGACGGATTCGCCGAAGGGCAGGTATTCGACCTTGTCGAAGTCCGCATAGGTCAGGCCGGCGGCCTTGAGGACGGCGCGGGCGTTCAGTTCCGTGCCGGAACGGGCGGCGCCCACGGAGATGCGCTTGCCTTTCAGGTCGGCGAGTGTCTTGATGCCGGAATCGCTGTTGGCGACGATCTGGATATAGTTGTTGTAGGTGGCCGTCATGCCGCGCAGGTTCTTCAGCGGGGCCTTGAAACCGGCCTCGGCGTTGCCGGTGTAGGCGTCGGACACGGTGTCTGCCAGCGCGAAGGCGAGTTCGCCCCGTCCCGCCTGCAGCAGGTTCATGTTCTCGGCCGAGGCCTTGGAAACCTGGGCGGTCGATTTGGCGTCGGGGATGTGCTTGTTGTAGATCTGGGACAGCGCCACGCCGAGCGGGTAGTAGACCCCGCTCTGACCGCCGGTCAGGATGTTGATGAATTTGGTGTCCGCTTGAGCGGGAGCGGCGGCGATGGCGGCGGTGACCGCCACAGCACACGCGGCCAGCCATTTCGTGATGGGCATGGTGGGTTCCTGTTCTGTGTCGATGGAGATGAGAACCTGAATAGTAGCAAGGGTCGTCTCTCGCACCACTCCGTAATCACCCTAGAAAGAAAGGGGATTTCCCTCCCTTGGCCCCGATCTTGCAGGGGGAGCGAACCCGTGGCGGCGCGAACGGGTCGGGCGCCTCGGCTATACTGCCCGGGATCAGCCCCGCACCGGGCGCGTCCGCCGTCCGCCCCATGAAACTGCCCTCCGCGCCCCGAATCGACCTGCTGGAGCCCGCCGTGATGCTGGCGACGGTGCTGCAATGGTTGATCCTGGCCTCCCTGACCGGGCTGGTGGTCGGCGTCGGCACCAGCCTGTTCCTGCACACGCTGTTCTTCGCGACAGGCCGGACCCAGTCCATGCCCCTGTGGGCTTACTGGGTCCTGTTGCCTCTGGCGGGCCTGGCCAACGGCCTGCTGATGGGCCATGCGCGTCGCGGCCTGGAGGCCTCCGGTCTGAAGGATTCCATTTTCGCCGCCGTGCACGAGCAGGGCGGCCGCATGCCCTGGCGCACTCTGTGGATCAAGCCGGTGGCGGCCGTCATCACCCTGGCCAGTGGCGGCTCGGCCGGCAAGGAAGGTCCCTGTTCCCACCTCGGGGCGTCGCTCGCCGCAGTGATCGGCCAGGTCTTCCGATTGAACGCCGACCTGCGCCAGCGCATCGTGGCCTGCGGCGTGAGCGCCGGTTTCGCCAGCGTGTTCGGCACGCCCATCGCCGGCGCCCTCTATGGTGTGGAGATGCTGATCATCGGCCGCATCCGCCACGATTTCCTGTTTCCCGCGCTGATCGCGGGGGTAACCGCCTACCAGGTCAGCAAGGGCCTGGGCATTCCCTATGAGCATTACGCCGTCGATGTGCTGCCGGTGTTTTCCGAGTCCTTGTTCCTGCGCACCATCCTGGTCGGCATGCTGTGCGGGCTGGTGTCGCGCGTGTTCGTGGATCTGATCTACACCGTGCGCAACACCTGCCAGCGGCTGCAAGCCCGCTGGGCCGTGTGGCCGCCGCTGATGCCGCTGGCGGGTGGCCTGGTACTGGCGCTGCTGGTTTCCGTCGCCATCCCCACGGACTATCTGGGCTTGAGCCTGCCGCTCATGGACCGGGCGCTGGCGGGCGAGGCCATGCCCTACGCGGGCTTCCTGTGGAAGACGATCCTGGTGGCGGTGACTCTGGGTTCGGGTTTCTATGGCGGCATCGTCACGCCGCAGTTCGTCATCGGCGCCGTGGCGGGCAACGCTTTCGCGCACCTGTTCGGCATCAGTCCCACCCTGGGTGCGGCCGTGGGGCTGGTGTCGGTGGTGGCCGCCGCGTCGAACACGCCGCTGGCCGCCATCCTGATGGGGGTGGAGCTGTTCGGCGGCGCGGTCGGCACGCTGTATGCGGCCGGATCGGCCATCGCCGCCTATCTGATCATCGGCCATCGCAGCGTCTATCCGGACCAGCGTCTGGGGTACGCCAAATCGTCCTGGATGCGGGTGCGGCCCGACATCCCTGTCGGGCAGGAAAAGACGCATCTGTCCTATGGTCTGCTCAAAAGCTGGCGCCAGATGCGGAAGCGGGGCTGGCGGCCCTGGCTGGGCCTGGGGCGGCGTGTGGCCGATGGACAGGCCGCCGATGGCAAAGGCAGGGACGATGGGCAGCCCTGAACTGATGCTGGCCGGAATCGGCCTGGTGGCCATGGGGGCCCAATGGCTGGCCTGGCGCCTGAAGGTTCCGGCGATTCTGTTCCTGCTGCTGGCGGGCATCGCCGTGGGACCGCTGGCCGGCTGGCTGGATCCGGACGCTCTGTTCGGCGACCTGCTGTTTCCCATCGTGTCCCTGTCGGTGGCCGTGATCCTGTTCGAAGGCAGCCTGACACTGGAATTCCATCAGACGCGCGGGCTCGAGCAGGTGGTGCGTCGACTGGTGACGGGCGGCACGCTGATCTCCTGGGCCGTGGCGGCCGTGGCGGTGCATGTCTTCCTGGACTTCCCCTGGGATCTGGCGATCCTGTTCGGCGCCATCACGGCCGTGACCGGACCGACCGTCATCGCGCCGCTGCTCAAGACCGTGCGCCCGGTGGCACCTGTGGCGCATGCCCTGCGCTGGGAGGGCATCCTGATCGATCCGATCGGCGCCTTGCTGGCCGTCGTGTCCTACGATCTGATGGTGGCCCTGCGCATGACCCACGCATGGAGCCATGCCTTGTGGGCGTTCGGCGCCACGCTGGCGGTGGGACTGTGCATCGGGGCGGCGGCGGGCTGGCTGCTGGGGACGTTGCTGCGGCGTGGCTGGGTGCCGGATTCCCTGATCAATCTGTCGGTGCTGGCGCTGGTGTTCGCCGCCTTCGCCCTGTCCAACGCGGTTCAGCACGAATCCGGTCTGCTGGCTGTGACCGTCATGGGCATCTGGCTGGCGAACCGGCCCGGGATCCCGGTGCGCGAGATCCTGGAGTTCAAGGAAACCCTCAGCCAGATCCTGTTGTCGGCCCTCTTCATCCTGCTGGCGGCGCGGGTGGCGCCCGCCCAGATGCTTGGCCTGGGCTGGCCCGCCGTGGCCGTGCTGGCGGCGATGCTGTGGGTGGGACGGCCGCTGAAGGTGCTGTTCTCCACCTGGGGGTCGGCGCTGAGCTGGCGTGAGCGCGGCCTGCTGGCCTGGATCGCGCCGCGCGGCATCGTGGCGGCGGCGGTGTCCGCCTTGTTCGCGCTGCGCCTGGAAAAGATGGATGTGCCCCACGCCGACCGGCTGCTGCCGATGACCTTCCTGCTGATCATCGGCACGGTGATCTGGCAGAGCCTGACCGCGCGGCCCATGGCCCGTCTGCTGAAAGTGGCGGAGCCGGACCGGGTGGGCTTCCTGATCGCGGGCGCCAATCCCGTCGCCCGTGCCATCGGTCAGGCGCTGCACGAGCAGGGTGTGCCGGTGCGGCTGTGCGACAGCGACTGGTACAGTCTGTCGCTCGCCCGGATGATGGGCCTGCCCACCTATCACGGCAGCCCGGTTTCGGAACATGCCCAGCGCAATCTCGACACCACCGGTCTGGGGCGACTGCTCGCCCTGGGCGTGCGCGACGACGTCAACCAGCTGATCACGGCGCGCGCCCGCGATGAATTCGGCAAGCGCAAGGTCTTCAGCCTGCCCCGGTCGCGGGANNTACTGGAAGCTGTCCGCCCTGCTGGCGGCCGGCGCCCGGGTCAAGGCCACACGACTGTCGGACAGCTTCGATTTTTCGCAATACCTGGCCGCCCGGCCCGACCATCCCGTGATCCCGCTGTTCGCGCTGAACCCCAAGGGCTATGCGCAACCGTTCACGCTGGACCAGGAACTGCAGCCCGACGCGGGCTGGACGATCATCGGGCTGCACGAGGACGATGCGAACGGAGCGGAGCCGCCGGCGCCGGCGGACGGCGCATGACCGTGCGTCCGGCCGGACCGCGCGGGCACGTGATTCCCGCGCCAGGTACCGAATCCGCCGGGCGGCGCGTGTTCTTCGCCCTGTGGCCGGACGCCGCCGTCGCTGGCACGCTGTCCGGCTGGGCGCACCGCGCCCAAGCGGTGTTCGGCGGCCGCGTCATGCGGCCCGACACCTTGCACCTGACTCTGGCCTTTCTGGGCACGGTGCCCCACGAACGGGTCGCGGAACTCGCGGGGCTGTTGAACGATGCGACCTTGATCGGCGGTACTCTGCGTCTGGACCGCTATGGGCGCTTTCACGGTCCGCGGATCGTCTGGGCCGGTCCGTCGGCGTCGCCGCCCTGGCTGGACGCGCTGCATGGGTGGCTGTGGCGGGCGCTGGCGCGCCGGGGTTTCGACCGCCCGGACGAGCCCTTCCGACCGCATGTGTCGCTGCTGCGGCGGGCGGAGCCGGGAGACCCGGATGCGTTGCCGGTCCCCGATCCCCTGGACTGGACGCCCCGCCGCTGCGTGCTGGTGGCCTCGGCGCCGCGTCCGGAAGGCTCCTTTTACGAAATCCTGGCCGAACGCGCGCTGGGCGCAGGCACCGGGCGATCGTCCGGCGATTCGTGACCGGGCCGGCCCATTCAAGAGGGAGGCGGGTGTGTGCCGATGGCTCTCAGCGCCCCGGACTGCGCGCGGGAGGGGGGCGGACCCCCACCCGGACGTCCAGCGTCAGGGTCCGGCCCTGGCGCAGCAGCGTCAGCCGGGCTGTCGAGTCCTCCGGCAGCGGCGCCAGCCGGTTGACCAGGTCGTAGGCGTCTTCCACCGGCTGGCCGTCCAGCGAGCGGATGACGTCGCCCACCCGCACTCCGGCGCGCGCCGCCGGTCCGCCGGGCAGGATGCGGGCGACGATGGCGCCGCGCGTGTCCTTCAAGCCGAAGGCCCGCGCCAGGTCGGGCGTGATGTCCTGGGGCTCCAGCCCCAGCCAGCCGCGTCGCACGCGACCATGCTCCAGGATCTCGTCCAGGATGTGGTGGGCCGTGGCCGCCGGAATGGCGAAGCCGATACCCAGCGACCCTCCGGTTTCGGAATAGATCGCCGTGTTGATCCCGACCAGTTCGCCCCGGGTATCGATCAGCGCGCCGCCCGAGTTGCCGGGGTTGATGGCCGCGTCGGTCTGGATGAAGTCCTCGTAGGTGTTCAAACCGAGGCGGTTGCGCCCTACGGCGGACACGATGCCCTGGGTCGTGGTCTGACCCACGCCGAACGGGTTGCCGATCGCCAGCACCACATCGCCCACGCGCACCGACGGTTCGGGATCGAAGGCGATCGCCGGCAAGTCCCGCAGGCCGATCTTCAGCACCGCCAGGTCGCTTTCGGGGTCCGCGCCGACCAGTTTCGCGGCGGCCCGGCGCCCGTCGCGCAAGCGTACCTCGATCGCGTCGGCGGCCTCGATCACGTGGTAGTTGGTGAGGATCGTGCCGTCGGCGCGCACGATCACGCCCGAGCCCAGGCTGGTGGAGGCCTCGCGCCGCGTGAAGCCCGGCAGGCCGCGCAGGAACTGTTCCAGCCTGGGGTCGTCGGGCAGCGGCACCAGCGGCACGTCCACGTGCTTGGCGGTGTAGATGTTGACTACCGAGGGCGCGGCCCGCGCCACGGCGGCGGCGTAGCTGGTCGGTGCGGATCCCGCCACGGCTGCGGGCGTGGATGCGCCGGGCGCGGTTCCCGTCCCCGGCGCCCCGCCCGGTAGCCACTGGGGACGCAGGGTGACCACCAGGAACAGGATCCCCAGACAGACCGTCACGGTCTGGGCGAAAATCAGCCACAATCGTTTGATGAACATCGATCTACCTTGAAAGCCCTTGCGCCGCGTCCGCGGCTTGCCGCCTCTCATGGAGCATGAGCCGCCCGGGGGCGGCCCGGCGGCAAAAAGACATGCTAAAGGACACCGTATGCCTATTCAAATATCCCGCCAGGAACTGGCGGACTGGCTGAACGATACGTTGCAGCCGGAACGCTTCCGTGATTATTGCCCGAACGGCCTGCAGGTCCAGGGGCGCGACGGGATCCGCCGCATCGTCACTGGCGTGACGGCCTCGCAGGCCCTGATCGAGGCCGCCGTCGCGCTCGGGGCCGACGCCATCCTGGTGCATCACGGCTGGTTCTGGAAGAACGAGGATCCCTGCGTCCGCGGCCCCAAGCACCATCGCCTGTCGGCCCTGATGGCGAGCGAGATCAATCTGTTCGCCTATCACCTGCCCCTGGACGCCCATCTGGAATGGGGCAACAACGCCCAGCTGGCGCGCGT
>DISE01000135.1 GCA_002421865.1 Castellaniella sp. UBA6218 | reverse complement strand
GTGGGCGATTTTCGACATGCGGATTTCGGTGTACCGCATGGCGGCGGCGTTGTCGCCGTCCACACTGCCGAAGTTGCCCTGACCGTCCACCAGCATGTGGCGCAGTGAAAAGTCTTGTGCCATGCGGACGATGGTGTCGTACACCGCGGAGTCGCCGTGAGGGTGGTATTTACCGATCACGTCACCGACGATGCGCGCGGACTTCTTATAGGCGCGGTTCCAGTCGTTGTTCAGCTCGTGCATGGCGAACAGCACGCGCCGGTGCACGGGCTTGAGCCCGTCGCGCACATCCGGCAGGGCGCGCCCCACGATCACGCTCATCGCGTAATCCAGGTAGCTGCGCCGCATTTCGTCTTCGAGCGAAATGGGCAGGGTCTCTTTGGCGAAAGAATCCATGGCGTATCCGAAAAACCTTTCAGGCTTGAATGACTGGACCGGACGGCGCCCGGCACGACGGATTACCCGTTTATCCGGCACCCTGGCCAATCGGTGATTCTATCATTCGCCCAGGAGCCCCTGGCCGGCCGGCC
This sequence comes from Castellaniella sp. UBA6218, assembly GCA_002421865.1. GTDB lineage: Bacteria > Pseudomonadota > Gammaproteobacteria > Burkholderiales > Burkholderiaceae_B > Castellaniella. Next base: position 3,139 of record DISE01000135.1, on the reverse strand, counting down.
CCGCCGACCTCGCCGGCGGCCGGCACCCGCGCCCGCTGCGACCCGGGTGTTGCGAAAAGCCTACACCCAGACACCTCCATTCGCGTAAATAAGGCCCAGAGGGCGCGCGAAGGGATTTGTGCTTAACCCGGCGGGGGAAATGCCTTAAGATTTCGCCTAACACGCATGAAACCCAGCGCAACTCTGAGCATTCCAACTCGACATTGCTATACTGGAAGCGTTCTTTCGATATGCGGCGGGGGTTCGCTGCGGTCACTTTCAAGCATCATGCTCAAACGAGGAGAAACATGAACAAACCCTCCAAAATCGCTATTGGACTCGCCATCGCTGCCATGAGTGTCGTCGGCACCGCTTCGGCCTCCGACAACTGGACCAACGTGGACGGCCACGTCTGGAAGGACGCGAGCGGCCAGAACTGCTGGCGTGATGCCTTCTGGACGCCGGCCTCCGCCGCCGAAAGCTGCGGCAAGCCCGTCGCCGAAGCCCCCGTCGTCGCACCGACCGCCAGCAAGGTCGTCCTGAACGCCGACACTTTCTTCGACTTCGACAAGGCCACCCTGAAGCCCGAAGGCAAGCAAGTGCTGGATCAAGTCGCCCAGCAAGCCGGTTCGGTCAACCTGGAAACGGTCATCGCCACCGGCCACACCGACTCCATCGGCACCGAAGCCTACAACCAGAAGCTGTCCGAACGCCGCGCCAACACGGTCAAGCAATACCTGATCAGCAAGGGCGTGCCGGCCGACCGCATCTACGCCGAAGGCAAGGGCGAACTGCAACCTGTCGCGTCCAACAAGACCCGTCAAGGCCGCGCGCAGAACCGCCGCGTGGAAATCGAAATCGTCGGTACCCGCAAGTAATTCCGCTGGCCGCACGAGGCCGCCGCGCACACCGCGCGGCGGCTACAATAGGGCTCCGTTCAACGGAGCCCTATTCATTTCTGGATCCCCTGGAGCCCGCCCCATGCACGCAGCCAACGCCGACCCGGCGGAACTCGACAAATTCAGCGCCTTCGCCTCCAGCTGGTGGGACCCCCAAGGCGAACTGAAGACCCTGCACGACATCAATCCCTTGCGTCTGGACTGGATCCGCGCCCAGGCCGGTTCGCTGGACGGCCTGCAGGCGCTGGATGTCGGCTGCGGCGGCGGCCTGCTGGCCGAAGCCATGGCGTCCGAAGGCGCCCACGTCACGGGCATCGATCTGGCCAAGGAGTCCCTCAAGATCGCACGCCTGCACGGTCACGAATCGGGTGTCCAGGTCCAGTACGAATGCGTCAGTGCCGAGGACTACGCGCAGCATCACGCTGGCCGGTTCGACCTGGTCACCTGCATGGAACTGCTGGAACACGTGCCCGACCCGGCTTCGGTCGTCAGCGCCTGCGCCCGACTGGTTCGCCCGGGCGGCCTGGTCTGTTTCTCCACGCTGAACCGCAACCCGAAATCTTTCCTGCTGGCCATCGTGGCGGCCGAATATGTCATGCGCATGCTGCCGCGGGGCACCCACAGCTACGAGCATTTCATCACGCCCAGCGAACTGGCCGCCGCCGCGCGCGGGGCGGGGCTGGAGGTCGTCGGACTGTCCGGCATGGGCTACCAGCCGCTGACCCGGCGTTACAGCCTGACGCAAGACACCAGCGTCAATTACCTGATGGCCGCGCGCCGCCCGGAATGACCGCGATGCGCCGCCTCGTCCTGTTCGATTTCGACGGCACCCTGGCCGACACGGCGCCCGATCTGGCCGCCGCCGCCAACCGCCAGCGCCACTATCGGGGTCTGGCTCCCCTGCCCTACGAAACCCTGCGTCCGCATGCCTCGCACGGCGCGCGAGGTCTGCTGAAGGCCGCCCTGGATCTGGACGCCCGGTCCGGAGAATACGAGGCCGCCCGCCAACAATTTCTGCGCGATTACGCCGAGGCCATGCTGGTGCGCACCCGGTTGTTCCCGGGGATTGCGGAACTGCTGGATCTGCTGGGCGGCCAGGCATACGGCTGGGGCATCGTGACCAACAAGGTCGAATCTCTGGCCCTGCCCATCGTGCGCCACCTGGGTCTGCAGGACCGCTGTCTGGTGACGGTGGGCGGTGACACCACCCCCCACACCAAGCCGCATCCGGAACCTCTGTTGCACGCCGCCCGCCAGGCCGGCGTCGCGCCCGAACGCTGCATCTACATCGGCGACGACGAACGCGACATCGTGGCCGGCCAGTCAGCCGGCATGGCGACCGTGGCCGCCGCCTACGGCTATTGTTCGCTGGACGACCCGGCCCGCTGGGGCGCCGACGCCATCGCCGACTCCCCGGAGGCCCTCTGGCCCCTCATCGAACGCTGGGCCGAGGGAGGCCTGAACCCGCGGCTGTGAACAGCACGTCGGTCGAGGAATTCAACGCCGTCTCGGCGGAATCCTGCAGTACGCCGATGATGAAGCCCACCCCGACGACCTGCATCGCCAGGTCGTTGGAAATGCCGAACAGGCTGCAGGCCACCGGGATCAGCAATAGCGACCCGCCAGCCACGCCGGACGCCCCGCAGGCGCAGACCGTCGCCACGAGGCTCAGCAGCAGCGCCGTGGGCAAGTCCACGGCGATCCCCAGGGTGTTGACCGCCGCCAGCGTCAGCACCGTGATGGTGACGGCGGCGCCGGCCATGTTGATGGTGGCGCCCAAGGGAATGGACACGGAATACGTGTCCTCCTCCAGGCCCAGTTTGCGGCACAGGGCCATGTTGACCGGAATGTTGGCCGCCGAACTGCGCGTGAAGAACGCCGTAACGCCGGATTCGCGCAGACAGGTGAAGACCAGCGGATAAGGATTGGTCCGCAGCCGCAGGAACACGATCAGTGGATTGACCACCAGCGCCACGAACAGCATGCAGCCCAGCAGCACCATCAGCAGACGGGCGTAGTCGAGCAGCGCGCCGAAACCGGTCTCGGCCATGGTCGAGGCGACCAGCCCGAAGATCCCGACCGGGGCCGTGCGGATGACGACCCTGACGATGTACGATAGCCCCATCGACAGGTCCGCCATGACGTGCCTGGTGGATGCGTTGGCATGTCGCAGGGCGATCCCCAGGCCGATGGCCCAGGCCAGGATGCCGATGTAGTTGCCATCGATCAGCGCATTTACCGGATTATCCACCACGTTGAAC
>DISE01000083.1 GCA_002421865.1 Castellaniella sp. UBA6218 | reverse complement strand
CGCAGCAACGTGGGCAAGATCCTGCGCAAGGAACTGCGCCGCGAAGAGACGAAGCAGCCGGCCTAGGGGTGGCCGGGCTTCGCCGCCGGACGGCGGAGCCCGCGCGCCGGACCCCGATCAGTACCCCAGCGCGGCGCCGTCCGGACCTCGCGGATCCGAGGCCCCGTACAGGACGCCGTCGCGGATGAGAATGGTCTGTGTCTTGCCCATCGTCGGCTTGACGACGACCCGGTGCCCGTAGCGGCGCAACAGCGCCAGCGTGTCGGGACTGAAGCCCTTTTCCACCCGCAGCTCGTCTGGCTGCCACTGGTGGTGGAAACGCGGCTGTGCGGCCGACTCGGCCGGATTCATGCCGAAATCGACGCTGTCGACCACGGTTTCCAGCACCGTGGTGATGATGCGGGCGCCGCCCGGGCTGCCGGTCACCAGCCAGGGCTGGCCATCCCGCAGCACGATCGTCGGCGTCATGGATGACAGCGGCCGCTTGCCGGGCTGGATGGCGTTGGCCTCTCCGCCGGTCAGTCCGTAGACATTGGCCACGCCCGGCTTGGCGGAGAAATCGTCCATTTCGTTGTTCAGCAGGATCCCCGTGCCAGCGGCCACGATCCCGCTGCCGAAATTCGTGTTCAGCGTATAGGTGACGGCCACCGCGTTGCCCGCCGCATCCGCCACGGAAAAATGCGTGGTCTGATCGCTTTCGTAGGGCTGCGGGCGGCCGGGCCGGATGTCGGTGGCCGGCCGTGCGCGATCCGGCGCGATGCCGGCGGCAAGGTGCCGGGCATAGGCCTTGGAGATCAGACCGGTCACGGGCACTTCCACGAAATCCGTGTCTCCCAGGTATTGCGCGCGGTCGGCGTAGGCCAGCTTCATGGCCTCGGCCATGTGATGGATCGTCCGCGCGCCGCCCGCGCCCCATTGCGCGATGGGCCAGGTTTCGATCATGTTCAGGATCTGCGTCAGATGAATGCCCCCGGAGCTGGGCGGCGGCATGGTCACGATCCGGTAGCCACGATATTCGCCCACGATGGGCGGGCGTTCGACGGCACGGTAGGCCGCCAGGTCGCGCGCCGTGATCAGCCCGTCGTGGTGCGCCATTTCGGCGGCGAGGCCATCCCCGATCGGCCCCCGGTAGAACGCGTCCGCACCATGGCGTGCAATCAGGCGCAGGGAACGCGCCAGGTCTCGCTGGACCAGGAGCTCGCCCGCCCGCAGCGGACGGCCGTCGCGCCAGAAGATCGCCCGCGTCGCCGGCCAGCGGCCCATGGGTCCGGCGTTCCGTGCCAGAGCATCCGCCAGGGCGGGACTGACCTCATAACCTTCTTGCGCCAGACGGATGGCGGGCGCCGCCACCCGGGACAGGGGCAGCGAACCCCAGCGCTCCAACGCATGCGTCAGGCCGGCCACCGTTCCCGGCACGCCCACCGCCTGATGCGTGTACAGCGATCGCCCGTCCACGACCTCGCCGTGCGCGTCCAGATACATGTCGCGTGCGGCCCGCATGGGCGCCGTCTCGCGGAAGTCCAGCGCGTGATCGCGGCCGCCGCGCGCCTCGTGCACCATCATGAACCCGCCACCGCCCAGGTTGCCCGCGTTGGGCAGCGTCACCGCCAGGGCGAAACCCACCGCCACCGCCGCGTCGACGGCGTTGCCGCCGGCCCGCAGCATCTCCAGGCCGGCGCGCGAGGCCAGTACCTGTTCCGAGACCACCATCCCGTGACGCGCGGCGACCGGATGGAAGATGTCCAGGCCGGCGTCGTAGGCCGCCGCGGCGGCGCGGGTGACGGGTGCGGCGGACACGGCCGCCGGGGGCGTCACGGCGGTATCGTGCCGCAAGGGGGCCGCACAAGCGGTCAGCAGGCCGAGCAGGCACAGGCCGAGCCCGCGCGCAAGAGACGGTTTCATGAGGGTTCTCCGGATGCCGCGTGCCGGCATCGACACCCCGAGGGTAGCAGGAATCCGCCCGCCCCCGTCAAGGCCGGCGGACGCGGCGCGCCGCGTCAGGCCGCGCCGAACATGATCGGTTCGCCCGCCCGATCGAAGGCCAGCAGCGAGCCGATGGTGCCGTATTTGATCATCTGCGTCATACGCTGGAAGGCCTGATCGACGTCTTTGTTGTCGGGCAGATAGGCCGACTGGTCGGCCATGGCGGCCACGAACACTACCTGCCAGTCCTGGCCGGTGCGGCGCGATTCGTCGACCAGCGCGGCGAACGCATCCAGTTCGCCGGGGGTTTTGTCCACGCACAGGACAGGCGTGAGTTCGCCGCCTTCGCCCCGGGCGTGGCTGGCCTTTTGTTCAGGGGTGGCATCGTCCGGTACCGAGCTGGCGGCGAAGACGAACAGCAGGCGCTGCGGTTCGGGTTGCAGGCGCGCGGCCTGCAGGAGATCGTCGAAACAGGTGATGTCCATGACGGAGTCCCTTGCGAAAGCCATCATGCTACAGGAATCCGCGCGACTCCCCTGTGCGGACGTCGTCCCGCTGACGCGGAAATGAACAGACCCCGCACGAGGCGGGGTCCGGGGTACAGCTGACGCGGTCGATAGCGTCGGAGGCGGAGGGCCTCCACGCTACGCCCATGCGGCATCAGATGATGCGCACGGCCTCGACCAGGCGCACCACCGTCCAGGACTTGGTCTTGGAGATGGGGCGGCCTTCGGCGATTTCGACGGTGTCGCCTTCGTTGTACTGGTTGGCTTCGTCATGCGCCTTGTATTTCGCGGTGCGGTTGACGAACTTGCCCAGCACGGGGTGCTTGACACGGGTCTGGACGCTGACGACGACGGACTTGTCCATCTTGTTGCTGACGACCTTGCCGACCAGCGTACGCTGACGCTTGGTGGTGTCTTTCTGGGTTTCGGTGGTCATGTTACTTTCCTGCGTTCTCAGTCATGATGGTGCGGATGCGCGCGATATCGCGACGCACCTTGCCCAACTGGCTGGTGTTGGAAAGCTGCTGGGTGGCACGCTGCATGCGCAGGTTGAATTGTGCCTTCAGCAGGCTCTCGAGCTCGGTCTGGAGCCCGGCGGCGTCCTTGGCGCGCAGTTCACTGGCTTTCATATCCTGATCTCTCCTAGGCGCCCACGCGGCGCGACACGAAGGTCGTGCTGATGGGCAGCTTGGCGGCGGCCAGGCGGAAGGCTTCACGGGCGAGTTCTTCGCTCACGCCTTCCATTTCGTACAGCACCTTGCCGGGTTGAATTTCCGCGACCCAGTATTCCGGGTTGCCCTTGCCGTTACCCATCCGGACTTCGGCGGGCTTCTGCGAAATGGGCTTGTCCGGAAAGATCCGGATCCAGATACGGCCGCCGCGCTTGATGTGACGGTTGATGGCACGACGGGCGGCCTCGATCTGGCGGGCGGTCAGGCGGCCACGACCGGTGGCCTTCAGACCGAACTCGCCGAAGGAAACCTGGGCGCCGCGCGTGGCCAGGCCGGTATTGCGGCCCTTCTGTTCCTTGCGGTACTTCCTGCGAGAGGGTGACAGCATGTTTTATTCTCCTTCAGACGCCGGAGCGGCCGAAGCCGCATCGCGGCGCGGGCCACGGCCACGGCCGCGGTTGTCGCCGGGACGGCCGGGACGATCACCACGCGGCGCGCGGCGCGGACGGCGCTCTTCGTCACGCGGGGCGGCGGTTTCCGGGGGCATTTCGCCGTTGGGCAGCATGTCGCCCTTGTAGACCCAGACCTTGACGCCGATGATCCCGTAGGTCGTCTGCGCTTCCGAGAAGCCGTAGTCGATGTTCGCGCGCAGGGTGTGCAGGGGCACACGGCCTTCACGGTACCACTCGGTACGGGCGATCTCGATGCCGTTCAGACGGCCCGAAGACATGATCTTGATGCCTTGGGCGCCCAGACGCATGGCGTTCTGCATCGCGCGTTTCATGGCGCGGCGGAACATGATGCGCTTTTCAAGCTGCTGGGTGATCGAGTCGGCGATCAGTTGCGCGTCGGTTTCCGGCTTGCGGATTTCCTCGATGTTGACGTGCACGGGCACGCCCATCAGGCGCTGCAGGTCGGCCTTCAGCGTTTCGATGTCCTCGCCGCGACGGCCGATCACCACGCCCGGACGGGCCGAGTACACGGTGATGCGGGCGTTCTTGGCGGGGCGCTCGATGATGACGCGGCCCACGGAAGCGGATTTGAGTTTCTTCTTCAGGTATTCGCGCACGCGGATGTCCTCGGCGAGCATGCTGCCGTAGACCTTGTCGTTCGCATACCAGCGAGAAGTCCAGTTGTGGTTGACCGCGAGGCGGAACCCAATCGGGTGAATTTTCTGTCCCATTGCGACTCCTTACGCCCCGACCTTGACCACGATGTGGCAGGTCTGCTTTTCGATGCGGTTGCCACGGCCCTTGGCGCGCGCGGAGAACCGCTTCATCGACTGGGCCTTGTCGACGTAGATCGTGGTGACCTTCAGTTCGTCGATGTCGGCGCCATCATTGTGTTCGGCATTGGCGATGGCCGATTCCAGCGCCTTTTTCAGGATGCCGGCGGCCTTCTTGGGGCTGAACGTCAGGATGTTGAGGGCGTGCGCCACGGACTTCCCACGGATCAGGTCCGCCACCAGGCGGGTCTTCTGCGCGGAAATATGGACGCCGCGGATGACTGCGGTAGTTTCCATGGCTTACCTCTTGGCCTTCTTGTCCGCCGCGTGCCCCTTGAAGGTGCGCGTCAGGGCGAATTCGCCGAGCTTGTGGCCGACCATGTTCTCGTTGATGTAGACGGGAACGTGCTGGTGGCCGTTGTGCACGGCAATCGTCAGCCCGATGAACTCGGGCAGAATGGTGGATCGGCGCGACCAGGTCTTGATCGGCTTCTTTTCTTTGCCCCCGACGGCGGCATCGACCTTCTTGATCAGATGCGCATCGACGAACGGGCCTTTCTTGATCGAACGTGACATAGTGTTCGCCCCTTATTTGCGCTTGCGGCGAGAGACAATCATATTGTCCGTCCGCTTGTTACGACGGGTCCGGTAGCCCTTGGCGGGAGTACCCCACGGGCTGACGGGTTCGCGGCCTTCGCCGGTGCGGCCTTCGCCGCCGCCATGCGGGTGATCCACCGGGTTCATGGCGACGCCACGGACCGTGGGACGCACACCACGCCAGCGCACCGCGCCGGCCTTGCCGATCTGGCGCAGGCTGTGGTCGCCGTTGCCGACTTCACCGATGGTGGCGCGGCAGTCGATGTGAACGCGGCGGACTTCGCCGGAACGCAGGCGGACCTGGGCGTAGACGCCTTCGCGAGCCATCAGCACGGCGGACGCGCCGGCCGAACGGGCCAGCTGGGCGCCCTTGCCCGGCTGCATTTCGATGCAGTGGATGGTGGAACCGACCGGAATGGCGCGGATGGGCAGCGTGTTGCCGGTGCGGATCGGCGCTTCCAGACCGGACACGACCGTTGCGCCGACTTCCAGGCCACGCGGAGCGATGATGTAGCGGCGCTCGCCGTCGGC
>DISE01000057.1 GCA_002421865.1 Castellaniella sp. UBA6218 | reverse complement strand
TCATGAACGAAAACTACGCCCAGCCGGGCCTGAAGGCCGGTGACGAGGAAGGCATCCTGAAGGGGATGTACAAGCTCCAGTCCAGCGCCAAGCCGGCCAAGACCCATGTCCAGCTGATGGGTTCGGGCACGATCCTGCGCGAAGTCCTGGCGGCCCAGGAACTGCTGGAAAAAGATTGGGGCGTGACCTCGGACGTCTGGAGCGTGACCAGCTTCACGGAGCTGCGCCGCGACGGCCTGGACGCCGAGCGCCACAACCTGCTGCATCCGGCCGAGCCGGCCCGGGAAGCCTACGTCACCCGTCAGCTCAAGGGCACGCAGGGCCCGGTCATCGTCTCGACCGACTACATCAAGGCCTATGGCGACATGATCCGTCCGTTCGTGCCGAATGGGCGCGGCCTCAAGGTGCTCGGGACCGACGGCTTCGGCCGCTCGGACTTCCGGTCCGAACTGCGCAAGCACTTCGAGATCGACCGCCACTTCGTGGTCCTGGCCGCTCTGCGCAGCCTGGCCGATGAAGGCACCATCGACATCAAGAAGTGCGCCGAGGCGATCGCCAAGTACGGCATCGACCCCGACAAGGCCAATCCGCACTACGCCTGAGGAGGACGAACAACATGAGCAATATCGTGGAAATCAAAGTCCCCGACATCGGCGATTTCGATACGGTCGAAGTCATCGAGATCCTGGTGGCCGTGGGCGATACGATCGAGGCCGAACAGAGCCTGATCACGGTCGAATCCGACAAGGCCTCCATGGAGATCCCGGCCTCGCAGGGTGGGGTGGTCAAAGCCCTGAAGGTCAAGCTGGGCGACAAGGTCGGTGAAGGCTCGGTCATCCTGGAAGTCGAGGCTTCGGGCGCCGCCGCCCCCGCGCAGGCGACCGCCGCCGCTCCGGCGCCCGCGCCCGCGGCCCAGGCCGCCGCTCCTGTCCCCGCTGCCGCTCCGGTCGCGGCGCCCGCCGCGCCGGCCGCCGCGGGCGGCACGCAGTCCGTGGTCGTGCCCGACATCGGCGATTTCGATACGGTCGAGGTCATCGAGATACTGGTGGCCGTGGGCGACACCATTCAGGCCGAACAGAGCCTGATCACCGTGGAATCCGACAAGGCCTCCATGGAAATCCCGGCCTCGGTGGGCGGGGTGGTCAAGGCCCTGAAGGTCAAGCTGGGCGACAAGGTCTCCCAAGGCACGGAAATCCTGGTGGTGGAAACCGCCGGCGGCGCATCCCCTGCGTCCGCCCCGGCGCCCGCCGCAACGGCTCCGGCGCCCGCGCCGGCCCCTGCGCCGGCCCCCGCGGCCGTCGCGGCTCCGGCCATCCCTTCCATGGCTTCCAGCGCCCCGGAGCGCACTTCGCCGACGGCGTCCTTCGCCGAAGCCGAAGTGCCCTTGCGCAACCTGCCGCACGCCTCGCCTTCGGTGCGCCAGTTTGCCCGGGAACTGGGTGTCAACCTGACCCAGGTCAGCGGCAGCGGCCCCAAGAACCGCATCACGGCTGACGACGTGCGCGCTTTCGTCAAGCAGGCCCTGGCCGCCGGCGGCACCAGCCCCGTGAGCCCGGCCATGCCCGCGGGCGGCGGCTTCAGCGTGCTGGGCTGGCCCAAGGTCGATTTCGCCAAGTTCGGTGAAATCCAGACCAAACCGCTGTCGCGCATCAAGAAGATCTCCGGCGCCAACTTGCACCGCAACTGGGTCATGATCCCTCACGTCACCAACAACGACGTGGCGGACATCACCGAGCTGGAAGCCCTGCGCCAGCAGTTGAACGCGGAAAACAAGAAGTCCGGCGCCAAGGTCACCATGCTGGCCTTCCTGATCAAGGCCGTGGTTGCGGCGCTGAAGAAATTCCCGGAATTCAACGCTTCGCTGGACGGCGACAATCTGGTGCTCAAGCACTACTTCCATATCGGCTTCGCGGCGGACACGCCCAACGGCCTGGTGGTGCCGGTGATCCGGGACGCCGACAAGAAGGGCGTCATGGAACTGGCGGCGGAAACCTCCGAACTCGCCGGGCTCGCCCGCGAGGGCAAGCTTTCCCCCGCGCAGATGCAGGGTGGCTGCTTCTCGATCTCGTCCCTTGGCGGGATCGGCGGCACGGACTTCACGCCCATCATCAATGCGCCCGAAGTCGCCATCCTCGGCGTGTCGCGCTCGACGATGCAGCCGGTCTGGGACGGCAAGGCTTTCCAGCCGCGCCTGATGCTGCCGCTGTCGCTTTCCTACGATCATCGTGTGATCGACGGGGCCGCCGCCGCGCGCTTCAATGCCTATCTGGCTGGCCTGCTGGCGGACTTCCGCCGCATCATCCTGTAAGGGGGACGGCATGAGCCTCATCGATCTGAACGTCCCCGACATCGGCGATTTCGACACGGTCGAAGTCATCGAGATCCTGGTCAAGGCGGGCGACGCCATCCAGGCCGAGCAAAGCCTGATCACCGTGGAGTCCGACAAGGCCTCCATGGAAATCCCGGCCGAGCAGGGCGGGGTGGTCAAGGAAGTCCTGGTCAAGCTGGGCGACAAGGTCTCC
>DISE01000065.1 GCA_002421865.1 Castellaniella sp. UBA6218 | reverse complement strand
GCGAAAAGCCACGAGGGCAAGCTGCAGGTCGAGCTGGCCCAACTTCAGCACTTGTCCACCCGGTTGACCCGGATGTGGACCCACCTGGAACGCCAGCGTGGCGGCATCGGCGTGCGCGGCCCCGGCGAATCCCAGCTGGAAACCGACCGGCGCCTGATCGGTGTGCGCGTGCGCGCCTTGAAAGAACGCCTGGACCGGGTCCAGCGCCAGCGCCTGACCCAGCGCCGCGCCCGGGTGCGTGGCAAGACCCTGTCGGTTTCACTGGTCGGCTACACCAATGCGGGCAAGTCCACCCTGTTCAACGCGCTGACCCGTGCCGACGCCTACGCCGCCGACCAGCTCTTCGCCACGCTGGATACCACCACCCGGCGCGTCTGGATCGAGGGCGCAGGCCAGGTCGTCGTGTCCGATACTGTGGGTTTCATCCGGTCCCTGCCGCCCATGCTGATCGCGGCATTCCGGGCGACGCTGGAGGAAACCATCCATGCCGATCTGCTGCTGCACGTGATCGACGCGGCCAGCCCGCAGCGCGACGAACAGATCGCGGCGGTCAACCAGGTCCTGCGCGACATCGAGGCACACGAAATCCCGCAGATCCTGGTCTATAACAAAATCGACACGGCGGGGTATGCGCCCCGGGTCGAGCGAAACGAACATGGTACGATTGCGCGAGTCTTTGTCAGCGCCCTGCAACGCAGCGGGCTGGACGGCTTGCGTCAGTCGATCGTTGAATTTGGTGGGGAGCCTACGGGAAACAATGCGTGCGATGAAACTGTTCAACCTGAATGATCCGGGCTGGGGACGGGGCAACCAGAACCAGAACCAGAACGACGATCCTCGCGGCAAACCCGACCAGTCCTCCGGGCCGCCCGACCTGGACGAGGTCTGGCGTGATTTCAGCAAGCGCCTGAACGGCCTGTTCGGCCGCCGTGGCGGCGGGCGCGGCCCCCGTCCGCCATCGGGCGGCGGCATGCCGTCCCTGCCCGGGCCGTCCCCCCGCTTCGTGCTGTTGCTGATCGTGGCCGCCGTCCTGCTGTGGCTGGCCAGCGGCTTCATGATCGTCCAGGAAGGCCAGGTGGCCGTCGTCACCCGCTTCGGACAGTACGTCAAGACGCTCAATCCAGGCCTGCAGTGGCGCCTGCCGTACCCCATCGAAGCCGCCCAGCCGGTCAACATCTCCCAGCTGCGCACCTTCGAGGTCGGATTCCGGGGTTCGTCGCGCAACAAGGTCCTGTCCGAATCGCTGATGCTCACCAACGACGAGAACATCGTCGACGTGCAGTTCGTGGTGCAATACCGGCTGCTGCCCGATGGCGCGCCGGCCTACCTGTTCAACACCAGCCAGCCCGACGAATCGGTGCGCCAGGCGGCCGAGACCGCCATGCGCGAGATCGTCGGCCGCAAGCCCATGGACTTCGTCCTGTATTCCGGACGCACCGAGGTCGCTTCCGAAGTCCAGGCGCTGGCCCAGTCCATCCTGGACCGTTACAAGACCGGGATCCAGATCTCCACCGTGGCCATCCAGAACGTCCAGCCGCCTGAACAGGTCCAGGCCGCGTTCGACGACGCCGTCAAGGCCGGTCAGGACCGGGAACGCCAGATCAACGAAGGCAATGCTTACGCCAGCAAGGTCCTCCCCGAGGCCGAGGGTCAGGCGGCCCGCATGATCCAGGAATCCGAAGGCTACAGCGCCAAGGTCATCGGCCAGGCCCAGGGCGATACCTCGCGCTTCGACAGTATCGCCGCCGAATACGCCAAGGCACCCGGCGTCACGCGCGAACGACTTTATCTGGAAACCATGCAGGACATCCTGAGCGACAGCGCCAAGGTGATGATCGACGCGCCGGTGGGCAACAACATGCTCTACCTGCCGCTGGACAAGATCATGGGCCAGGCCGCGCACACGGCCGGGAGTTCCTCCTCATCGGGTTCGCGCGACACCGGTTCGTCGGGCGGTTCGGCGCCGGCGGCCGCCGGATCCGCGCAGGCGGCCCAGGGGCAATCCGGGTCCGGTCGCGCGCCGCAGCGTGGCGTGCCGTCCGGTCTGGACAGTCTGATGACCAGCCCGTATTCGAACTAGGAGCCCCAAGATGCAACGCTTTTTCCCCGCCCTGGTCGGTCTGGTCGTGCTCGTCGCGGTACTGTCCTCGTGCATGTTCGTGGTGCGCGAGCGCGATTCCGCGCTGCTGTTCGCCCTGGGCGAAGTTCGCGAAACCATCACCAAGCCAGGGCTGTACTTCAAGTTCCCGCCGCCCTTCGAGAACGTCGTCTATCTGGACAAGCGGCTGCAGACCATCGAGACGCGCGATCCGGAACGCATCCAGACCGCCGAGAAGAAGAACCTGCTGATCGATTCCTTCGTCAAGTGGCGCATCGCCGATCCGCGCCAGTACTACGTCACATTCGGCGCCAACAGCAACGCGGCCGTCGAGCGCCTTCAGGCGCAGATCCGCGACGCCCTCAACGCCGCCGTCAACGTGCGCACCGTCAAGCAGGTCGTCTCCTCCGATCGCGACACCATCATGAAGGAAATCCAGACCGCCGTGGCGCGCCGCGCCCAGCCGCTGGGCGTGGACGTGGTCGACGTGCGACTGCGGCGTATCGATTTCGCGCCGGAGATCTCCGAATCCGTCTACCGGCGCATGGAAGCCGAGCGCAAGCAGGAAGCCAACCGTCTGCGTGCCAGTGGCGCCGCCGACAGCGAACGCATCCGCGCCGAGGCCGACCGCAAGCGCCAGGAAGTTCTGGCACGGGCCTATGCCGAAGCCCAGGCCAAGCGCGGCGAGGGCGATGCCACCGCAGCCGCCATCTACGCCAAGTCCTACGGCCAGGATCCCGATTTCTACAGCTTCTACAAGAGCCTCGACGCGTACCGTTCGGCCTTCGCCGACCGCAGCGGCACCCTGGTCCTGAGTCCGGATTCGGATTTCTTCCGTTTCTGGGACCGCGCCGGGGGCGGCAAGGCCGCCGCGCAGCCCGCTGCCCGCTGAACGAGGATCGACCGACCATGATGTCAAGCTGGCTGCTGCCGGAAAACCTGTCGGACGTCCTGCCCGCCGAGGCGCGCCGCATCGAGGAATTGCGCCGCGAACTGCTGGATCTGTACCGGACCTACGGCTTCGAGCTCGTCGCGCCGCCGATGGTGGAATACCTCGATTCCCTGATGCCGGCCGACGACGAGGCCCTGCGCCTGCGCACCTGCAAACTGGTGGACCAGCTCTCGGGCCTGACCATGGGCGTGCGCGCCGACATCACCATCCAGGTCTCGCGCATCGACGCCCATCTGCTCAATCGCGAGGGGGTCACCCGGCTGTGCTATTGCGGGCCGGTGGTGCACGCGCGGGCGGCCGGCCTGTTGTCTGACCGGGAATTGCTGCAGATCGGCGCGGAAATCTTCGGTCATGCGGGGGTGCAGGCCGACCTCGAGTCGATCCGCCTGGCGCTGGAATCCGTGCGCCGGGCCGGCGTGCGCGAACCGCGTCTTGACCTGAATCATCCCGGGGTGGGGCGGGCCTTGGTGGATGCCGATCCGGCCCTGGCCGAAGCCGCGGACGGGGTCTTTGAACTGCTCAGTGCCAAGGATGTGCCCGGTCTGGAGGCTCTGTGCGCCGCATGCGGCGCGCGCGGCGACACCCTGGACGCGTTGCGTGCCCTGACCGCCCTGTACGGCGACCTGTCGGTGCTGGAGCGCGCCCGCGAGCGCCTGCCCGGCCTGCCGGCCGTGCGTGCCGCGCTGGACGATCTGGGGACCCTGTGCGCGGCCCTGCCGGACGCGCCGATCGCGCTCGACCTGGCGGACATGGGCGGAGGCTACGGTTACCACTCCGGCGTCATGTTCGCCATTTACGCGGCGGGCTGGCACGACGCCCTGGTGCGCGGCGGGCGCTACGACGGCATCGGCCGAAAATTCGGCCGCGCCCGGCCCGCCACCGGGTTCAGCCTGGACCTGCGCAAGCTGTCCGCAGGGCTGCCCGACGCGCGGCCCGTGCAGGCCATCCGCGCGCCCTGGTCCGACGACCCCGCCTTGACGCAAGCCATTCGCGCGCTGCGGGCACAGGGACGCGTCGTGATCCAGTCGCTGCCGGGCGAACGCCAGTGCCCGGACGAATTTTTCGTGGATCAGGAATTGGCCGCCACCGGCGATGGCTGGGCGCTGCGGCCCCTGGGCGGCGCCGCCTGAAGGCGGCGATCGCCGGACATCGTCACCGATGGTATAAACTAACCCGTTTTCCATGGCGGCATTCCGTCGCCTTTCGAAAGAATTATGAGCAAGAACATCGTCGTGATCGGCACCCAGTGGGGTGACGAAGGCAAGGGCACGATCGTCGACTGGCTCACCGACCATGCGA
>DISE01000112.1 GCA_002421865.1 Castellaniella sp. UBA6218 | reverse complement strand
GCGAAGTTGATCATGCCGATGATGCCGTAGACCATGGTGTAGCCGATGGCGATCAGGGCATAGATGGCGCCCAGCGACAAGCCGTTGAACAGCTGTTGCGTCAATAGAGGAAGCAGGTCGGACATGATGTCGGGGGGAGTAAGACGAAAAGACGGCCGGGCGACAGGCGCCCGGAAGAACCGCAGCGACCCCGGCTTTCGCCGGGGCCGGCCCTGCCCGTCAGGGCTGGATCTGGGTCAGGTTGCCATTGGCATCCCAGCGGAAGACGGCGAACTCGAAGTGCTTGAGGTCGCCCTTCGCATCGTAGTCGACCTTGCCGATGGCGGTGTCGAAACTGTGGCTGTGCATGTAATCGGCGACCTTGGCCGGGTCCGCGCCGACCGCGTTGATGCTGTCGGCGAGCACCTGCATCGCCGCGTAGGCGGTCATGGTGAACGCGCCGTCGGGGCTGCGCTGGTATTTCTTGAACTGCTCGAGGATCTTTTCGTTGCCCTTGCGCTTGGTGAAGTCGGCGGGCAGCGTCACCAGCAGCTTGTCGACGGCCGGCCCGGCGATGGCGGCGAGATCCTTGTTGGCCACGCCTTCGGGGCCCATGAACTGGGTATCCAGGCCCTGTTCGCGCGCCTGGCGCAGCAGCAGGCCCAATTCGGGGTGATAGCCTCCGAAATAGATCAGATCGGGCCCCAGCGCCTTCAGTTTCGAGATCACGGCGGAATAATCGCTGTCGCCGACGTTGATACCCTCGAACATCGCGATGTTCACACCGTCCTTTTCGAGGGCTTTCTGAACCTGGGTGGCCACCCCGTTGCCATAGGTCTGCTTGTCATGCAGGATGGCGACCTTCTTGGGCTTGAGCTGCTTGGCAATGTAATCGGCGGCGAAGGGACCCTGCTGGTCGTCGCGGCCGATGGTGCGGAAGAAGAAGTGCGGCTTGATCGTGTCGGTCACCAGCGGGGACGTGGCGCCCGGGGTGATGGCGACGATGCCTTCCTGTTCGTAGACGTTCACGGCCGGCACGGTGGTGCCCGAGCAGGCATGGGCCACGGCGAACTTGGCGCCGGAGTTGATCACGCGATTGGCGGCCGGGACGGCCTGCTTGGGTTCGCAACCATCGTCGATCAGCAGCGGTTCGATCTTCATGCCCTTGATGCCGCCGGCTTCGTTCATGGCATCGATGGCCGTCAGCGCGCCCGCCTGGATTTGATCGCCGTACTGGGTGTTGGGACCGGTCATCGGCTGGGGGATGCCGATCTTGAGGGTGTCGGCATGGGCGCCGGCAACCAGAGCCAGAGATCCGAACGCGAGGATGCAGGGGGTAATACGCAATTTGAACTTCATTCGATAGTCTCCGGTAGAGGCGCCGTTGGCGGTTTCGACAACCCGGTCAGGGTCGAAGCCAGGGGCGCCAAAAGCTTTGATTTTGCTTCCGCCCTGAGCGGCAGGCGTATTCTGACGGCTCACCCAGAGGGTGTCACTACGGTTAATCCCTTATGACGGAACGTGACGACGCGCCGCGCCGCATTATTCAGGGACGGATCAAACCGAGAATTCCCGCGCCAGTTCTCCCGCGCGACGGGCGGCGGCGGCGACCGCCTGGCGCATGATGTCGGACAGGCCGCTATCCTGGAAGACCGCCAGGGCCGCCGCCGTGGTTCCGCCCTTCGAGGTCACCCGTTCACGCAGGACTGCGGGCGAGTCCGGCGACAGCATCGCAAGCTGGGTGGCGCCATGAAAAGTGCCCAACGCCAGCCGGCGTGCCTGGTCCGGCGTCAGCCCCTGTTCGATCCCGGCTGCGATCAGGGATTCCAGGAACAGGAAGACGTAAGCCGGGCCGCTGCCGGACACCGCCGTGACGGCGTCGATGGCGGCATCGTCTTCCACCCAGATGACCTCGCCGACGGCGCGCAGCAGTTCCTCGGCCAGCGCGCGGTCGGACTCGTTCACGCCCGGCAAGGCCGCCATGCCCGTCATGCCGCTGGCGATGAGCGCGGGCGTGTTGGGCATGCAGCGCACGACCCGGGCGTAGGGTTGGACATCGGTGCCCAGCCAGCGCGCGATCGCCACGCCGGGGATGCCTGCGGCGATGCTGATGATCAAGGTGTCGGGACGCAGCCACGGCCGGCACTGGCGCACGACTTCGGCCATCACCTGAGGCTTGACGGCGAAGAACCAGACGCGGCATTCGGACAGGCGCGCGTCGGGCGCCGCGGCCGTGGTGGTGCCCAATGCTTCCCAGGCTTCGCGAGTCGCCTCGCCGGGGTCGATGATATGGACGTTGCCAGCCGCGCAACGCCTGCCGATCAGGCCGCTGGCCAGTGCGTTGGCCATATTGCCGCCACCAATGAGCGCGAGAGAGAGTTCTGTTTTCATGACCCGGCATTGTACGTACAAGAGCCGTCTCACTGAAGACCCCGGCCGGGCCCCTCGGGGAAAACAAGGCGGAAGGGCCAGGAAATCAGGGATTGCCAAAGCTGTCATCGCCACATCACAATGGCTCTCTATAATCCTCTCCCGCCGCCATCCCGATGGGACCGGGGGGCACAATCACAGGAGACCACCATGGCTTTTTCCTTGTTCCGCACGACCGCGTTGGTCGCCTTGCTGACCAGCGCGGGCATGGCCCACGCCGCCACCGACATCACGTTCTGGCACTCCATGGAAGGCCCCCTGGGCGAACGCGTCGCCAAGCTCGCCCAGGACTTCAACGCCAGCCAGTCCGATTACGTCGTGCATGCCGTCTACAAGGGCAACTACGGCGAATCGATGAACGCGGGGATCGCCGCTTTCCGCGCAGGCAACGCTCCAGACATCCTCCAGGTCTTCGAGGTCGGCACCGCCACGATGATGTATGCCAAGGGCGCCATCAAACCCGTGCAGGCGCTGTCCGAATCCGTCGGCGACCCGATCGATCCGTCCGCCTTCCTGGGCGCGGTGGCCGGCTACTACTCGTCCCCCGACGGCAAGCTTGTGTCCATGCCCTTCAACAGTTCCACCCCCGTGCTGTACTACAACAAGGACGCCTTCACGAAAGCCGGTCTGGATCCAGAACATCCGCCCAAGACCTGGCCCGAGGTCGCCGAGGCCGCGAAAAAACTGCGAGCCGCCGGCATGGAATGCGGCTACTCCTCGGCCTGGCCGTCCTGGATCCTGCTGGAAAATTTCGCCGCCTGGCACAACGCGCCCTACGCCAGCCAGGACAACGGCTTCGGCGGCCTGGACGCCCGCCTGCAACTCGACAGCCCGTTGTTCAAGAAGCACCTGGGCTTCCTGTCCGAAATGGCCAAAACCGGCACCTTCACCTACGGCGGGCGAGGCGATGCGGGCAACGCCCTGTTCACCTCGGGCAAGTGCGGCATGTACACCGGTTCCAGCGGCATGCGCGCCTCCATCATCAAGACCGGTGGCTTCGCCTTCGGCACCAGCACCCTGCCCTATTACCCCGACGTGCAGGGCGCGCCCCAGAATTCCATCATCGGCGGCGCCTCGCTGTGGGTGTTCTCCGGCAAGTCCGACGCCGCCTACAAGGGCGTGATCAAGTTCTTCAAGTTCCTGGCGAGCCCCGCACAGGCCGCCGCCTGGCACCAGGGCACCGGCTACGTTCCCGTCACCAAGGCCGGCTATCAGGCCACCAAGGAATCCGGCTTCTACGACAAGAACCCGGGCACGGAAATCGCGGTCAGGCAACTCGACGCCAACACCACCGCGAATTCGCGCGGCATCCGGCTGGGCTATCTGCCGCAGATCCGCGACATCGAGGACAGCACCATGGAACAGATCTTCGCCGGCCAGACCAGCCCCGAGGAAGGTCTGAAGAAAATGAACGCCGAGGGCAATGCCCTGCTCGAACGCTTCCAGAAGAGCGTCAAGTAGGTTGATGGAGAAACGCGTCGTTTTCCGCCACCGCAGCCTGCCCTGGCTGCTGCTGGCGCCGCAGCTGGCCATCACGCTGGTGTTCTTCTTCTGGCCTGCGGGCCAGGCCATGTGGCAGTCCTTCCGGCTGGAGGACCCCTTCGGACTGTCCTCGCAATTCGCGGGGCTGGACAACTTCGCGGACTTGTTCTCCAGCGCCGACTACCTGAGCTCATTTCGCACCACGCTCTGGTTCTCGGCGCTGGTGGCCTGCGGCGGACTGGCGATCTCGCTGCTGCTGGCCGTGATGGCCGACCGCGTGGTGCGCGGAGCGGGCATCTACAAGACCCTGCTGATCTGGCCCTATGCGGTCGCGGCGGCGGTCGCCGGGGTGCTGTGGCTGTTCCTGTTCTCGCCTTCGGTCGGCATCCTGGCGGTCTATCTGGCGCAGCTTGGCTTCGACTGGAATCCACGCCTGGACGGCGCCGACGCCATGGCGCTGGTCGTCTTCGCCTCGATCTGGAAACAGGTGTCCTACAATTTCCTGTTCTTCCTGGCCGGCCTGCAGTCCATCCCCCGTTCGCTGATCGAGGCCGCCGCCATCGACGGCGCGGGCCCCGTCCGGCGCTTCCGCACCATCGTGTTTCCGCTGCTCTCGCCCACGACCTTCTTTCTGCTGGTGATCAACTTCATCTATGCGTTCTTCGATACCTTCGCGGTGATCGACGTGGTCACGCAGGGCGGGCCGGGGCATGCCACCGACATCCTGGTCTACAAAGTCTACAACGCCGGATTCAAGGGGCTGGACCTGGGCGCCTCCGCCGCCCAGTCGGTGATCCTGATGCTGATCGTGATCGGCCTGACGGCGTTGCAGTTCCGCTACGTCGATCGCAAAGTGAACTACTGATGGATACCCTGCTTTCCGGAGGCGCCCGTGGTTGAACGCCGCCCGCTGCTCGACATCGTCTCGCACCTCACGCTGATCCTCGGTGTGGCGGTCATCGCCTTTCCACTGTACGTGGCTTTCGTGGCCTCCACCCAGACGGCCCAGGAAGTCGCCAGGGCGCCGATGTCACTGGTCCCGGGCGTCCACTTTCTGGACAATTACTGGACCGTACTGAAAGGCGGAGCGATCAACACGCCGCCCGTGGGCCGGATGCTGTGGATCAGCACCTTCATGGCCCTGGCGATCGCCATCGGCAAGATCGCCATTTCCATGCTGTCGGCCTTCGCCGTGGTGTACTTCCGCTTTCCTCTGCGCATGCTGTGTTTCTGGATGATCTTCGTCACCCTGATGCTGCCCGTGGAAGTCCGCATCGCGCCCACCTACGCGGTGGTCGCCGACCTGGGCATGCTCAACAGCTACGCCGGCCTGACCCTGCCATTGATCGCCTCGGCCACGGCCACCTTCCTGTTCCGACAGTTCTTCCTGACCGTGCCCGACGAACTGGTCGAGGCCGCGCGCATCGACGGCGCCGGCCCCATGCGATTTTTCAAGGACATCCTGCTGCCGCTGTCGCGCACCAGCATCGCCGCCCTGTTCGTGATCCAGTTCATCTACGGCTGGAACCAGTATCTGTGGCCGCTGATCATCACCACGCACGAAAACATGTACCCCGTCGTGGTCGGCATCCGCCGCATGATCGCCGGAGGCGACAGCGTCACCGAATGGAATCTGGTCATGGCCACGGCCATGCTGGCCATGCTGCCGCCCGCCGCCGTCGTCATCCTGATGCAGAAATGGTTCGTCAAGGGCCTGGTCGATTCAGAGAAATAGGAAACCGCACCTCCCATGGCAACCCTAAGTTTCCGCAACGTAAGCAAGATTTATCCGGGCAATGTAGCCGTCATTCACGGCCTCGACATGGAAGTCCGTGACGGTGAATTCGTCGTGATTGTCGGGCCGTCGGGCTGCGGCAAATCGACCCTGATGCGCATGGTGGCGGGGCTGGAGACCGTCACCGGCGGAGAAATCGCGATTGGCGACCGGGTGGTCAACGACCTGGAACCCGCAGAGCGCGACATTGCCATGGTGTTCCAGAACTATGCGCTCTATCCTCACATGAGCGTGTTCGACAACATGGCCTACGGCCTGAAGATCCGTCGCCTGGGGCGCGAAGAAATCCGCCGCCGCGTCGAGGAAGCCGCCCGCATCCTGGAGCTGGACCAGTTGCTGGAACGGCGGCCGCGCCAACTTTCCGGCGGCCAGCGTCAGCGCGTNNCCATGGGCCGCGCCATCGTGCGCGAACCGGCCGTGTTCCTGTTCGACGAGCCTCTGTCCAACCTGGACGCCAAACTGCGTGTGCAGATGCGCCTGGAAATCCAGAAGCTGCACCAGCGCCTGGGCACCACCAGCCTGTACGTCACCCACGATCAGGTCGAGGCCATGACACTGGCCCATCGCATGATCGTCATGAACAAAGGGGTGCCCGAACAGATCGGCACGCCCGCTCAGGTCTTTGAACGCCCCGCCACCCTCTTCGTGGCCGGCTTCATCGGTTCGCCGCCGATGAATCTGCTGCGGGTGGACACCGATGGCCAGGGCCGGGCCGCCGGTCCGGATGGCACCGTCCTGCCCCTGGCCGCGCCCCCCGGACCCGCGCGCGGCCTGATCCTGGGGCTGCGCCCGGAACATCTGAAGCTCGGCGCGCCGGGCCTGCATGCCCGGGTCGAGATGATCGAGATCCTTGGGTCCGAACAACTGATCCATGCCCGCTGGGGTGAGCAGGCCCTGGTTCTGCGCTGCGCCGTATCCGAAACCAGGGAGCGCACCTTGTCGAGCGGCGACGAGATCGTGCTGGGGCCGGATGGCGAGCACCCGGCGCACTGGTTCGACGCCGATACCGGCAAACGCATCCAGGACTGAATCGCACCGGCATGGCCCGACCATGAAAAACGGCGCAGCCCGGAAGGGCTGCGCCGTTTGGCGTCGCCGGGGCGCCGGAACGCCCCGGAACGGATTACTTGAAGACGGACTTGGAACCGTCGGCATGCCAGGTGAAGACGTCGAACTTGAAGGACTTGAGGTCGCCCTGCTTGTTCCACGCGATGTCGCCGATCGGGGTCTTGACCGAGTGACCATGCAGCCAGGCGGCGACCTTGGCCGGATCGTCCTTGCCCGCGCCCTTGATGCCGGCGGCGATGGCTTCGACGGCGGAGTAAGCGGTCAGCTGGAAGGCGCCGCCCGGATTGCGGTTCTTGTCCTTGAAGGCCTTGACCACCGACGCGTTGGCCGGATCGGAGGTGAAGTCGGCCGGCAGGGTCACCAGCATGCCTTCGACGGCCGGGCCGGCGATGGCATTGATGTCCGGATTGCCCACGCCTTCGGGACCCATGAATTTGGCCTGCAGGCCCTGTTCGGCGCCTTGGCGCAGCAACAGGCCCATTTCGGGGTGGTAGCCGCCGTAGTAGACGAAGTCGGCGCCCGAAGACTTCAGTTTGGTGATCACGGCGGAATAGTCGCTGTCGCCGGCGTTGATGCCCTCGAACAGGACGACCTTGATGCCGGCCTTTTCGAGATCGGCCTTGACGGCGGTGGCGATGCCCTGACCGTACGATTGTTTGTCGTGCAGCACGGCCACGGCCTTGGGCTTGACCTTTTGCGCGATGAATTCCGCAGCGGCGGGACCCTGCTGGTCGTCACGGCCGATGGTGCGGAAGATCATGTCGTAGTTCTTGCCGTCGGTCACCAGGGGCGAAGTGGCGGACGGGGAGATCATGACCACGCCTTCGTTGTTGTAGACGGGCGTCGCGGCGATCGTGGCGCCCGAGCACACGTGGCCCACGACGTAGTGGATCTTTTCATTGACGACGCGGTTGGCCACGACCGGACCCTGTTTGGGCTCGCAGCCGTCGTCGATCACAACGGCTTCCAGCTTGTTGCCCAGCACGCCGCCATTGGCGTTGATGGTCTCGATCGCCGTGTCCACGCCTTCCTTGACCATGTCTCCGTACTGGGTCAACGCCCCGGTGAAGGGCCCCGCGATGGCGATGCGGATGGTATCGGCATGCGCCACGGAAGAAAGCATCATGCCGGCGGCCAGACCCAGTGCGGCTGCCATCGGCGTAAAGCGTACGTTCATAAAACCTCCTGTGAAAGACCTGGAAAAGAATACACGAAACCCCCGGACAGCGGCCATTGCGCCGTACGGGGGTTTTCCCGATATCGCGTTGCGCACCGTCGCTCAACAGCGCGCGGATATGGGGTCAGGCCAGCAGGCTGCGCAACATCCAGGCGTTCTTTTCATGCACGTCGAGGCGCTGCGTGAGCAGGTCGGCCGTGGGCTGATCGTTCACGGCGTCTGCGCACTGGAAGGCCCGGCGCGCGGTGCGCGCGACCGATTCGTTGCCGTCGACCAGCATGCGCAGCATGTCCTCTGCCGAAGGCACCGTCGTGGGCTCGGCGATCGAGCTGAGCCGCGCATATTCGGCATAGGTGCCGGGCGCGTAATGCCCCAGGGCCCGGATGCGCTCGGCGATGGCGTCCAGCGCCTGCCAGATCTCCGTGTACTGGGTCATGAACATCTGGTGCAGAGTGCTGAACATGGGCCCCGTGACGTTCCAGTGGAAGTTGTGGGTCATCAGGTACAGCGTGTAGGTGTCCGCCAGCGTTTTGGACAGTTCCGCGACGACCTCGGCGCGATCCTCGGCGGAGATGCCGATGTCGATGGGCAGGCCGCTGGACGGCGCGATGGAGGATTTCTTCGGACTGGTTTTCTTGACGGTCTTGGCCATAGGGTTGCTCCTTCTAGAAATCGATCGGACACCTTCAGGATAACATAGGGAAAACCCTTTCACATGGATCGACTCCGGGATGCCGAGTCCCTTCATCCGTCCGAGTCGGCGGTCACGGGAGCCGGATCTTCCAGCATGGTCGCGCCCGGCATGCCGCAGTGGCGCACCGCCTGGATCAAGGCCTCGATGGCCGCCTGGCGCGGAAAGCTTTTGCGCCAGACCAGCACCACGCGCCGATCGGGGGCCGGAGGCTTGAACGGCACGAAACGCAGAAGCCGGCTTTCGGCGCCTTGCATGCCCAGAGCGCTCGCAGGCAGGACGGTGATGCCGATGCCCGCGGCCACCATATGGCGGATGGTCTCCAGAGAGGATCCCTCGAAAGTGCGCTGGATGCCTTCGCTGGAAGCCGAAAAGCGCGACAGTTCCGGACAGACTTCCAGCACCTGGTCGCGGAAGCAATGGCCGGCACCCAGCAACAGCATGGTCTCTTCCTTCAGGCGGGCAGAATCGATCTGCGTCTCCTGCGCCCAGGGATGGCCGTTAGGCAGTGCGACGAAGAAAGGCTCGTCGTACAGGGCGCATTGCGACAAGCCGGTGTCGGGCAGCGGCAGGGCGACGATGGCACAGTCGATCTCGCCCTGCCGGAGCAATTCCAGCAGCCGCGCGGTGTAGTTTTCCTGGAGCAGCAACGGCATCTGGGGAGTGCGACGGATCTGTTCTGGCACCAGGTAAGGCAGCAGGTACGGCCCCACGGTGTAGATCACGCCCACACGCAGCGGGCCTTCCAGCGGGTCGTGCCCCTGACGGGCGATTTCGCGCAGGTTGGCCCCCTCTTCCAGAACTTTCTGGGCCTGGGCGACGACACGCAGACCGATGGGGGTGATGCCGACCTCGGCGCCACCGCGCTCGAACAGCACCACACCCAGTTCTTCTTCCAGTTTGCGGATGGCCACCGACAGCGTGGGCTGACTGACGAAACAGGCCTCCGCAGCCCGCCCGAAATGGCGCTCCCGCGCCACGGCGACGATGTATTTCAGTTCGGTCAGCGTCATGAGGATTCCTCTCAACTGCGCAGATACTGGTCGGCCCCCGCCATCCAGCGTTGCCGGTGGGCGCGGGCGTGCTCGGGAAAATCGGCCGACAGCCAGGCGGCCGCCTCGCGGGCCTGCTCCAGCAGGTCTTCGTCGGACTCCAGGTCGGCGAAACGCAGCAAAGCCTGCCCAGACTGCCGCAGACCCAGCAGTTCTCCGGGCCCGCGCTGAGCAAGGTCGCGGCGCGCGATCTCGAAACCGTCGGTCGTCTCGTACATGGCCCGCAGGCGCTCCCGGGCGATGGCCGACAAGGGAGGCTGGTACAGCAGGACGCAGGTGGCTTCGCCACCGCCCCGCCCGACCCGGCCACGCAACTGATGCAATTGCGCCAGACCGAAGCGTTCGGCGTGTTCGATTACCATCAGGCCGGCGTTGGGCACATCGACGCCGACCTCGATGACGGTGGTGGCGACCAGCAGATCGATGTCCCCAGCGCGAAAGGCGTCCATGACCTCCGACTTTTCCCGGGCCGGCAGGCGGCCGTGCATCAGGCCGATGCGAAGATCCGGCAAGGCCGCGCGCAGCAACTCATGGGTATCGACGGCCGTCTGCAGCTGCAAGGCTTCGCTTTCCTCGACCAGAGGGCAGACCCAGTAGGCCTGGCGCCCGGCACGCACGACCTCGCCCACGCGGGCCAGGACCTCGTCGCGGCGCCGGTCGTCGAACAGGCGCGTGCGCACGGGCACTCGGCCTGGCGGCAGTTCATCCAGCACCGAGACGTCCATGTCGGCAAAAAAAGCCATCGCCAGGGTGCGCGGGATGGGCGTGGCGCTCATGCTGAGCTGGTGCGGCCTGAACCGGGCCTGGTCGCCCTTGCGGTTCAGCGCCAGGCGCTGCCCGACGCCGAAACGGTGTTGCTCGTCGCTGATCACCAGTCCCAGAGATTCGAATTCCACCTTGTCCTGGATCAGGGCCTGGGTGCCGACCGCCAGCCGGGCTTCTCCGGACGCCATGGCACGCAAGGCCTGCCGACGCTCGGCGGCCGGCAGGCCGCCGGCCAGCCAGACCGGTACCACGCCCAGCGGCCCCAGCCAGTCGGACAATTTGCGCCAGAGCTGCTCGGCCAGGATTTCCGTGGGCGCCATCACAGCGACCTGGGCGCCGGCCTCGATCGCCTGGGCGGCCGCGAGCGCCGCCACCAGCGTCTTGCCGCTGCCCACATCGCCCTGCAACAGACGATGCATGGGATGCGTGCGCGCCAGATCCTCGCCGATTTCCGCCGCGGCGCGGGACTGGGCGCCGGTGGGCGCGAACGGCAGGCCAGCCAGCAGGCGGCCCGTCAGGCTGCCGTCCCCCCGCAGACTGCGCGCGGACTGAGCGCGGCGTGCGGCCCGGGCATCGGCCAGGGCCAGTTGTTGCGCCAGCAATTCATCGAACTTGATGCGCCGCCAGGCGGGATGGCTGTGCCGGGCCAGCGATTCCAGGGAAATATCCGGTCCTGGATGGTGCAGCAGACGCAGGGACGGCTCGAAATCGGCCAGCCGATAGGCTTCGCGCACTGCGGACGGCAAAGTGTCGCCCAGGTCGGCTTCGTCCAAGGCGCGGGCGATGGCCTTGCGCAGAGAGGACTGGGACAGGCCCTGGGTCGTGGGATAGACGGGCGTCAGGGTGTCGGGCAGCGGCGTACCCGGCTCCGTCACGAGCGGATGCACGATTTCCAGGCCATGAAAGCCCGCCCGGACCTCTCCCCGCGCCCGAATCCGGCGGCCGGCATGCAGACGGGCCTGCTGCCCCGGATAGACGTGCAGCCAGCGCAGGCACAGGCGGCCGGAATCGTCGGTCAGCGTGGCCTGCAGCGTCCGCCGTGGACCGAAGCGGATTTCGCTGTCGGCGATCTCGCCTTCGAACAGGGCGTGAACACCCGGCCGGGCATCGCCGATGGGTGTGATGCGGGTCTCGTCTTCGTAGCGCAGCGGCAGATGCGTCGCGAAATCGGCGGCCGTGCGCAGGCCCAGGCGTTCGAACAGGCGGGCTTGCGGCGCACCTGCCGGCTTTCGGGCACCGGTCACGGCCCGGCGCGGCTTTTCAGCCGAATTCACGATGCGTGTTCCGGCGGACGATGAAGGATGTCAGAGCGCCAGAATGGCTTCGACTTCGAACTGGGCGCCCTTGGGCAGGCTGGCGACTCCCAGGGTCGAACGCGCCGGATAGGGTTGCGGAATGATTTCCGCCATGATGGCGTTGGCGCTGGCGAATTTACTGAGGTCCGTCAGGAACAGGGTCAGCTTGACGATATCGTTCAGCGTGCCGCCGGCCGCCTCGATGACGGCTTGCATGTTGGCGAAAGACTGACGGACCTGGCCTTCGAAGTTTTCCGACACCAGCTCGCCCGTGCCGGGCTCCAGCCCGATCTGGCCCGACAGGAAGACCAGTTTGCCGGCCGGCGCGCTGACCGCCTGGGAATACGGGCCGACGGCGGCCGGGGCGGCATCGGTATGGATGATTGCCTTGCTCATGGTGGACACTCGGTAATGGTTAAAAGACTATCAGAGTGTACCGACCAATAGCGAAAAATAAAAGCCGAGACGATGCCGCACCGGGTTCATTTTTCGGCGAAGGCGCGCTCGTAGACATAGTCGCCCGGCTCGCCGACCCCCGGCGAGACGACGAAGCCCCGCGCATCCAGCATGGCGCGGATGTCGGTCAGCATGGCCGGACTGCCGCAGATCATGGCGCGGTCGACGGCCGGATCCAAGGGCGGCAAACCGATATCGTCAAACAACTTGCCGCTTTCGACCAGGGTTGTCAGCCGGCCCTGGTGTTCATAAGGTTCGCGCGTCACCGTGGGATAGTAGATCAGCTTGTCGCGCACCATTTCGCCCAGGTATTCGTCCTGGGGCAACTCGCGGCGGATGTAGTCGGCGTAGGCCAGTTCGCTGACGAAGCGCACGCCGTGCATCAGGACAATCTTTTCGAATCGGTCGTAGACCTCCGGATCCTTGATGATGCTGAGGAACGGCGCCAGTCCCGTGCCGGTGGCGAACAGATACAGGTGGCGACCCGGCCTCAGGTCGTCGGCCACCAGCGTGCCGACCGGCTTGCGGCTGACCAGCACGGCGTCCCCCGGTTTCAGGTGCTGCAGGCGCGAGGTGAGCGGACCGTTCGGCACCTTGATGCTGAAGAATTCCAGGTTGTCCTCGTGGTTGGCGCTGGCAATGCTGTAAGCGCGCATCAAAGGCTTGCCCTCGACTTCCAGTCCCAGCATCACGAAATGGCCATTGTGAAAGCGCAGGCCGGGATCGCGGGTGGTCTTGAAGGAAAAAAGCGTGTCGTTCCAGTGGCGCACACTGAGGACTTGCTCGGAATTGAAAGCGGCCATGACGAAGGTCGGACTCCAGGATTCGGGAATGAATGTCTATAAAGGGAATGGTAAGGCGATGGCCGGGAAACACAAGGCGGATCTCCGCATGGCGCGGTGATTTTCTTGATTTCGCGCAAGACTGAGTCGCGGAACCCGGCGGCCTCTGGATCGCGACGCATTTTAGCCTGTTCAGCTTGCCTTAAGCTGAATGCGGTGATAAATTGCTAATCCATTTTGAGAACCATTCTCATTTTTCATTCATTGCTATGAGCACCGTCATGCCGATCCGCTTCCGCGCTCCGTCCTTCGCCCGACGCCTGTCCCTGCTGGCCGCAGCCTTGTCGCTGATGGCCGGTCCCGTCCTGGCCAAGGAAGTCAATCTGTACACCACCCGCGAGCCCAAGCTCGTCGAACCGCTGATCGCCGCCTTCACCCAGGATACCGGCGTCAAGGTCAATACGGTCTTCGTCAAGGATGGCCTGCTCGAACGGGTGAGCGCCGAAGGCGCGCAATCGCCGGCCGATGTATTGATGACGGTGGATATCGGCAACCTTCTGGACCTGGTGGACGGCGAAGTCACACAGCCGGTCGACTCCGCCGCGCTGCGTACCGCCATTCCCGCCAACCTGCGCGCGGCCGACGGCCAGTGGTTCGCCCTGTCTCTGCGCGACCGGGTGGCCTACGTCGCCAAGGACCTGGACATCCAGTCTTTCCACTACGAAGATCTGGCCAACCCGCGCTGGAAAGGGAAAGTCTGCATCCGCTCCGGCCAGCATCCTTACAACACCGCGCTCATCGCCGCCCTGATCGCCCACGACGGCGCCGAGGCGGCCGAACAATGGCTGCGCGGCGTGAAAGCCAACCTGGCCCGGCCCGCCACTGGCGGCGACCGGGATGTGGCGCGCGACATCCTGGGCGGCATTTGCGACGTCGGCATCGCCAATGCCTACTACGCAGGCCACATGAAGAACGCCGCCGAAGGCAGCGATGCCCGCCGGTGGGGCGACGCCATCCGCGTCATCCGGCCCACGTTCAAGAACGCGCCGGGCACCCACGTCAACGTTTCGGGGGCCGCCGTGGCGCGTCACGCGCCGCACCGCGCCGAAGCCGTCCAGTTGCTGGAATATCTGGTATCGGACAAAGCCCAGAGCCTCTACGCACGGGCCAACTACGAATACCCCGTCAGGGCGGGCGTGACGCTCGACCCGACCGTGGCCAGCTTCGGCCCCCTCACGATCGACACCCTGCCGCTGACCGAGATTGCGCGCCACCGCAAGCAGGCCAGCGAACTGGTCGACCGCGCCGGCCTGAACCAGTAGGCGGGACGCGCGCATGGCGACCGGCCGGTTCCAGGCCTGGCCTTGGCACACCGGAACGGTCCTGACGGCGCTCGCCGTGCTGGCTCCGGTCCTGGCTCTGGTGGGTCAGGCGGGCCAGGGATCGGGCGCCCACTGGGACCATCTGCTGCGATTCGTGCTGCCGGACGTGCTGGCCCAGACCCTGGGTCTGCTCGCCGGCGTAGGCATGCTGGCCGCCGCCCTGGGGGTGGGCGCCGCCTGGCTGGTCACAGCCTACGACTTCCCCGCCCGCAAGGTCCTGTCCTGGGCGCTGCTGCTGCCGCTGGCCGTGCCCACCTACATCGTGGCCTACGCCTACCTCGATATCCTGCACCCCATCGGCCCCGTCCAGGAGGCCGTCCGCGCCATTCTGGGCTATTCCAGCCCGCGCGAATTCCGGCTGCAGGACCCGCGCAGTCTGCCGGGCGCCATCGTACTGCTGTCGTTCGTGCTGTACCCCTACGTCTATCTCACCACCCGCAGCATGTTCGCCAGCCAGGCGGCCCACCTGATGGAAGCCGCCCGGCTGCTCGGATACGGCCCCTGGAGCGCGTTCCGTCACGTAGCCCTGCCCCTGGCCCGGCCGGCCATCGCCGTGGGCCTGTGCCTGGTGCTGCTGGAAACATTGAACGACATCGGCGCCTCCGAATTCCTGGGGGTCCAGACTCTGACCGTCGCCATCTACACCACCTGGGTGACCCGTTCAGACCTGGCGGGCGCCGCCCAGATCGCGCTGGTGGCCCTGGCGCTGGTGACCATCCTGATCGCGATCGAACGCCACGGCCGCCGGCGCCTGCGCTACACCGGCAACCGGCGCGCGGCGCCGATCCGCCCGCGCCGGCTGACCGGCACGGCAGGCTGGCTCGCCACCCTGCTGGGTGTGACGCCCGTCCTGATCGGCTTCGTCGCCCCGGCCGCCTATCTGCTGGCCCTCGCGCTCGAACGCCTGGGCGGCGGCCAGGGGCCCTCGCCCGGCCTGCTGCGAGCCGCCGGGCAGACACTGGCAATCTCGGCCCTGGCCACGGTCATCGCCCTGGCCATCGGCCTGATCGTCGCCTGGAGCCGCCGCATCCTGCCCCGAGCGCGCGCCTGGCGCAGCGCCCTGCCCCGATTGACGACGCTGGGCTACGCCGTGCCCGGCACCGTCCTGGCGATCGGCCTGCTGTTCCCTCTGATGGCGATCGAGCGGGGTCTGGCGGCGCTGCGCGCGGCAATCGGCCTGGACCCGACGGGCCTGGTGCTGCTGGGCACACCGGCCGCCCTGGCGCTGGCTTATGTGATCCGTTTCCTGACCATTCCCGTAGGCACGCTGGAAGCGGGCCTGGACCGGATCCCGCCATCCATCGACCAGGCTGCGCGCCTGCTGGGCGAAAACGTTCACGGCATGCTGCGACGCGTTCACCTGCCCCTGCTGCGTCCGGCCCTGGCCGCCTCGGCGCTGCTGGTGTTCGTGGATGCGATGAAGGAACTTCCCGCCACGCTGCTGCTGCGGCCCCTGAATTTCGACACCCTGGCGACCTGGCTTTATGCCGAGGCCGCGCGCGGCACCTACGAGGAAGGCGCCATCGCCGCCCTGGGCATCGTCGCCGCCGGCCTGCTGCCCGTGATCCTGCTGGCCCGCCTGCTGGACCGCCCCGCCTCCTGAGAAACGACATGCTGGAACTGAACCGGATTTCCCTGAGCTACGCCGCCGACGGCGGCCGGCGCACCGTGCTGCGCGAACTGACCCTGACTCTCGAGACTGGCCAGATCGCCTGTCTGCTGGGCGCCTCAGGCTGCGGCAAGACCAGTGTGCTGCGTGCCATCGCCGGGTTCGAGCCGCTGGACGAAGGCTCGATCCGGCTGGACGGGCGGGCACTGTCGGATAAAGGCTTCCGCGTCGAACCCGAACACCGCCGGGTGGGCATGATGTTCCAGGACTACGCGCTCTTCCCCCACCTGGACGTGGCGGCCAACGTCGGCTTCGGCCTGCGCAGGCTGAACGCGGTCGAGCGCGACCGGCGTGTGCGCGCCCTGCTGGATCTCGTGGGTCTTGCGGAGCAGGCGGCGCGTTATCCCCATGAATTGTCCGGCGGCCAGCAGCAGCGTGTGGCGCTGGCACGGGCGCTGGCGCCCGAGCCCGAGCTGCTGCTGCTCGATGAGCCTTTCTCCAATCTGGACGTGGATGCGAGGGAACGGCTGGCCTTCGAACTGCGCGATCTGCTGAAAGCGGCCGGACGCACCGCGTTGCTGGTCACCCACAACCAGGCGGAGGCTTTCGCCGTGGCCGACCGGATCGGCATCCTGAAGGAAGGCCGGCTGGCCCAATGGGACACGCCCTACGGCATGCACCATCATCCCGCCACACCGGAAATCGCGGCCTTCATCCACCGCGAAGCCCTGATGGCCCGGCGTGCCCAGGCCACTCTGCGGGGCGCGCCTTCAGCCGCCTGAAGTTTCTGGCTCTTCGTCCTCATCGGGGTTGTCCAGACCCAGTTCCCGGCATTTGCGGGTCAGCGTGTTGCGGCCGATGCCCAGACGCAACGCGGCCTCGCCCCGCCGCCCGCCGGCCTGGCGCAGACCGGCCCGCAGCAACGTCCGTTCGAAATCCCGCTGCAGCGCATCCATCACGCCGGGTTCGCGGCGGGCCAGCCGGTCCCACGCCTCCGCCTCCAGTCCGGCACGCCAGTCGGGCCGGGGCGCGCGAGCGGACTTCGGCGCGATAGTCGAAGCCTCGGCCATGTCATGCATGCGGAACGGCATATGGTCCTGCCCGGATTCCACGCTCTGACCGGACACCCCGGCGTCATTGGCGGCCAGCATTTCGGGCGGCAGATCCTCGACACCCACTTCCGCGCTGGGCGCCATGACCGTCAGCCACTGACAGACGTTTTCCAACTGGCGGATGTTGCCGGGGTAGTCGAAACGGCGCAAGGCATCCAGCGCGGCGCGGTCGAGCCGGCGCACCGGCACACCGAGTTCCGCCGCGCTGCGCGCCAGAAAATGCCGCGCCAGGGACTCGATGTCTTCGCGGCGTTCCCGCAGCGGCGGCAGGCGCAGGCGGATGACGTTCAGACGGTGGAACAGGTCGGCGCGAAACAGGCCCGCCCGCACCCGTTCTTCGAGCGGCTGGTGCGTCGCGGCCACGATGCGCACATCCGCCTGGACGGGCCGTGCGCCGCCCACCCGGTAGAAGGCGCCCTCGGCCAGCACCCGCAGCAAGCGGGTCTGCAGCTCGGCCGGCATGTCGCCGATCTCGTCCAGGAACAGCGTGCCCCCGTCGGCTTCCTCGAAACGTCCCCGACGGGACTGGACCGCGCCGGTGAAGGCGCCGCGTTCATGGCCGAACAGTTCCGCCTCGAGCAGATCTCGCGGGATCGCGGCCGCGTTCACCGCCACGAAAGGACCCGCGGCGCGGCGGCTGTGCCGGTGCAAGGCACGGGCCACGAGTTCCTTGCCGGTCCCGGATTCCCCGGTGATGAGAACCGTGGCGCCTGACTGGGACAGGCGGCCGATGGCGCGGAACACATCCTGCATGGCCGGCGACTGCGAAGGCGCCATTTCCGCCGCGCCGAGCACGGGCCCGGCATCGGCCTGGCCTTCCCGCACGGCATCGTTCCCGGCCGGAGACGGCGCCGACTGTGCGGCGCGGGCGATCAGTTCGACGGCGGCCTGGATGTCGAATGGCTTGGCCAGGTAGTCGAAGGCGCCCTGCTCGAAGGCCGCCACGGTCGTATCCAGATCGGTATAGGCCGTCATCATGATGACGGGCAGGCTCGGCAGGCGCTCGCGCACTGCGGCCAGCAGCGTCAGACCATCGGGTCCCGGCATGCGGATGTCGGACACCAGCACGGCAGGCGCTCGCGGATCCTGTGCGCCCTCCAGGGCGTCGAGCGCCGCCTTCAGCGCCGCGCCGTCGGCGAAACTGCGCACCGGCCAGCCGGCCTTGTCCAGCGCCTTTTCCAGCACCCAACGCATGCCGGGCTCGTCGTCCAGGATCCAGATCGTGTTCATGTCGCTTCCCGTCCCGTCCTCATGCGACTTCCAGCGGAAGCAACAGGCGGAACTCGGTGCGGCCCGGAGCGGAGTCGAACTCCAGCAGCCCACCCTGCCGCTGCAGGCATTCCTGGGCGAGGCTCAGTCCCAGGCCTGTGCCCTGAGCCCGGCCGGTGACCAGAGGGTGGAAAAGCTTGTCGCGCAGCGCCTCGGGCACGCCCGGACCATTGTCGGCGACCGAGATCCGCAGCCCCATGCGGTGCTGGCCGTCGGCCAGCATGGGTTGATGCAGAATGCGAGTGCTAAGCCGGAGCACGGGATCGGCCTTGCCGGGGGTTTCAGCCAGCGCCTGCGCGCCATTGCGCGCCACGTTCAGCAACGCCTGCAGCAACGGATCCCGATCGGCCCGCATGTCGGGCACCGAAGCATCATAGTCGCGCTCCAGCCGGATCCGTTCGCCGAATTCCAGGCGAATGAGGGACAGGACCCGTTCGCACACCTCGTGGACATTGAAAACGCTGGGCGCCGCGGCAGGCTGACTGGTCGAAGCCAGCCGGGCCACCAGACCGGCCAGCCGGTCGGCTTCGGCCACGATCACGCGGGTATATTCGCGCAGATCGTCGCGCGGCAGTTCCATTTCCAGCAACTGGGCGGCGGCCCGCAGACCCGCCAGAGGATTGCGGATTTCGTGCGCCAGGTTGCGCAGGGTCTCGCGCTGCGCTTCCTGGCTGCCTCGGGCCTGCCGAAGGTCGTCCAGGTGGACGCCCTGGTGAACGGGGATTTCGATCAACCAGGCCCAGGGCTGGCCCCGCAGCGGAGTTTTCAGGACGCTGTCGCGGCCATCCAGCCAGGGCTGCGCGGGCTGCCCCGCCAGCTGGCGGCGGGACTGGCCCAGCAATTCCTCCGCCGCGCCATTGGCGTGGCGGATGCGGTGGGACTCGTCCAGCAGCAGGACCGCGGTGCACAGCAGGTCGAGGCTGGTCGTGTCCACCGCGCGTCTCGCTAGAGGGTGTAGTACATGTCGAATTCGACCGGATGCGGGGTCACGCGCAGGCGGTCGAGTTCGTTGGACTTCAGATCCAGGTAGGCGTCCAGCAGATCGTTGCTGAAGACCCCGCCGCGCGTCAGGAACTCGCGGTCACGGTCCAGCGCCTCCAGCGCCTGGTCCAGCGACGAGCACACCGTCGGGATCTTGGCGTCTTCTTCCGGCGGCAGGTCGTACAGGTTCTTGTC
>DISE01000111.1:5795-5928 GCA_002421865.1 Castellaniella sp. UBA6218 | reverse complement strand
TGTCCACGATCAGCGGCACGCCATGGCGGTGGGCGGCTTCTGCCAGCGCCTGGATGTCGATGATGTTGCCCGCCGGGTTGCCGACGGACTCGCAGAACACCGCGCGGGTGCGCTCGTCGATCAGGGCTTCCAG
>DISE01000111.1:0-5741 GCA_002421865.1 Castellaniella sp. UBA6218 | reverse complement strand
CCAGCGCGGCCACGCCGCCTTCCAGGGCGGCGACGCGCTCCTCCAGGACGGCAGTGGTCGGGTTCATGATCCGTGTGTAGATGTTGCCGGCGACCTTCAGATCGAACAGGTCCGCGCCGTGCTGGGTGTCGTCGAACGCGTACGAGGTGGTCTGATAGATCGGCACGGCAACCGATTTGGTGGTGGGATCGGGGGCATAGCCTGCGTGGATGGCCAGGGTCTCGAAACGGCGGGTCATGAAAAGTCTCCTGTGCGGCGTCTGTATGTGGCGTCTTGGCGCGGCCGGTCATCGTTTCGGCGGTCGCGGTCTCAATATAAGGTCTGTGTCAGGTGGATGAACGTATTTCCATATGACTTTTAATAATATGAAGCCGGTCGCATTCTTCTACGAAATGCAATGCGGTGCAATAGAATGCGGCTGGACGCCGCAAAAGGCCGTGCCGGGTGCAGGCATGGGTTAGCATTCCGGTTGTCGTCCAGCCAGTGGCGGACTGCCGATCGAGGGTGTGGGTTAAAAAATGAATGTCTGGTTGAAGCGGGTGTTGTTCAGCCTGGTCGTGGCGCTGCTGCTGGCGGTGGTCGGTCTGGCGATCTTCCTGCTGACTTTCAATCCGAACGCCTACAAGTCCAGGCTGGAATCCCTGGTGTTCGAACGCACCGCGCGCACGCTGACCATCGGCGGCGACATCGGCCTGTCGCTGTTCCCCCGCATCGGCCTGTCCGTCAGCGACGTGGCCCTGTCCAACCGGGACGCCAAGGACACCTTCGTGTCCATCGACAGCGCCCGCTTCGCGGTGGCGATCTGGCCCTTGCTGTCCAACCGGCTGGTGGTGGATCACGTGGCCGTCACGGGCCTGAAGGCCTATGTCGTGCGGGATGCCCGGGGCCGCTTCAATTTCAGCGACCTGCTGGGGGCGGACGGGACGTCCGCGCCGGTGGCCGCGCCCCTGGCGGTCGCCGCGGCGGCGCCCGGCGCCCGGTCGGAGTTCAACATCGACATCGCCGGCCTGGAACTGAAGTCGGGCCGGGTCCAGTATGTCGACCAGCGCGATGGCCTGTCCACGACTTTCGACCGGATCGAAGCGAACACCGGCCGGGTCACCTACGACCAGCCCTTCGATGTGTCCCTGAAGGCCGTGATCACGGGCAACGACCCGGTGCAGAACGCCCAACTCCAGGCCCAGGCGCTGCTGCGCCTGAACCCGGGCGGGCGCGGCTATTCGGCGCAGAAGATCAACGTGCAGCTGAGCGGACGTCTGGGCAATCTGGACCAGTCTCAGGCCGCGCTGCGAGGCAATCTGGCCTACGACGGCCAGGCCCGGCGCTTTTCCGCCGACAACCTGGAACTGGCGCTGAGCGGCAATATCGTCGGCGCCCACCCGATCCAGGGACTGAAGGCCAGCCTGACGGCCGCGCAATTGCGCCTGGACCAGCGCAACACCGCGCTCAAGGTCGACAAACTGGCTCTGCGCGCCGTGGGCCAGGACGGCAAGCGCGCCCTGGATCTGGCCCTGGACGCGCCGGCCCTGGCGATCTCGCCCGATTCTGCCCAGGCCGATCCCGTGACCGGCACCTTGAAATGGACCGGCGACGACACCCTGGCCGTTTCGATCGGTCTCGAAGGGCTGTCGGGCAACGCCAACGAATGGCAGTTTCGCGCGGCCAGCCTGGACGGCGGACTGACCCAGGGAGAACGCCTGTTGCGCTTGAAGCTGACCTCGCCCCTGGCCTGGAACACGACCCTGCGCAAGGGCTCCCTGAGCGCCATCAAGGGCGACATGGGTGTGCGCGATCAGGCGCTGCCGTCAGGCAGCTACGAATTCCCCATGATCGGCAGCGTGCACCTGGATCTGGTGCAGGACCTGCTGTCGGCTGATCTGAATGCCGTGATCGACGGCGGACAGGCGGCCTTCAAGTCTCAGACGACGAAGCTGTCCACGCCCCAGCCCCGAACCCGGTTCACCCTGCACACGGAAAAGCTCGACTTGAACCGCTGGCTGCCGGCGCCGCCCGCCCCCGCCGCCGCCAAACCCGCTGGCGCGGGCCAGACGGCCGATCAGGCAACGGACAAGGGCGGGGAAGCAGGTCGGAACAAGGGCCCGGACGCCGCGAAGGCGGCGCCCGAGCCGATCGACCTGTCGTTCCTGGAGGGCCAGGATGTCGAGGGCGATGTGCGGGTCGAAGATCTGCGGGTGCGCGATGTGCAGATGACGGGCGTGAGCGCTCAGGCCCGTGTCCAGAAGGGGGTGCTGAGCATTTCCAAACTGTCGGCCAATTTGTATGAGGGCACCTTGTCGGGCCAGTTCAGCGCGGCGTCCGACCGGACGTTCGGATTGAAGCTGAACCTGGACAAGGTCGCCGTGGCGCCTTTGATCCAGGCCGCCATGGGCCGGAATCTGCTGTCGGGGCGCGGCGCGGCGCAGATCGATCTGCGCGCCCAGGGCGACACGATGGATGCCTTGCAGCGTGCGCTGGCGGGCCGGGTGTCCGTTCAGGTGCGGGATGGCGCCGTGCAGGGCGTGGATGCCGCGCGGACCTTGACGGATGTGGCGGCCGCGTTGGGCAATGTCCTGAAAGGGCGTCTGGACGCCCTGGCTTCGCCGTTCGAGAGCCGCAGCAGCACCGCATTCAGCAGCCTGGACGCCCGCCTCGATCTCAAGGATGGCCAGGGAACCCTGTCCAAGCTGTCCGTGGTGTCCGATCTGGTGCGGCTGTCCGAGGGCAAGCCGGCGCGCATCGATGTGCCCGGGCGCAGCCTGGATATGGTGCTGCAGGCCCAGGTGGCGGCGCGACTGCCCAAGGGACTGGACGTGGCGCTGACGCCGTTGTTGGGCGCGACCATCCCGATCCGCATCACCGGTGCCTGGGACCACCCGGAATACGAGGTGGACTGGTCGAGCATCCGCAACCCTTCCATCCAGCGCGCCCTCAAGTCGGGGCTGATGGAGCTGCTCAAGGGGAAGGATCTGATCAACCAGGCCTTGCCGTCGCCGGAACCCGAGGCGCCCGGCGCCGTTTCGAAAAACCCGGTGTCGCCGGCGTCCGGCGCCGATCCGGTGGGACGGATCGGCAAGGCCATCAAGGGCCTGCTGGGACAATGATCATGATGGAAACCACACAATGACGACCGAATCCGCTTTTCAGCCGATCGCCGGGGCGACCGCCCTGGCCGACGAGGCCGCCAGGCCCTACGACCGCCGCTGGCTGGCGGTCGACGACCGGGACCATTGGCTGGATGCGGGCCGGGCCCCCGGCCTGGCGGAGCTGGAGGTCAGCCTGCGTTTCGGCTATCTGGTGATCCGTGCGGCGGGCATGTTGCGCCTGGATGTGCCGCT
Source organism: Castellaniella sp. UBA6218 (assembly GCA_002421865.1). Lineage (GTDB taxonomy): Bacteria > Pseudomonadota > Gammaproteobacteria > Burkholderiales > Burkholderiaceae_B > Castellaniella. The sequence continues at coordinate 2,406 of DISE01000111.1, read as the reverse complement.
GGATGTGATCGAGGACGACGACAGCGTCGAGCGCACTGCGCGGATCGGCGGGCGCGATGTGCGGGTCGTGGATGAGGGCGACCTGGCCTCGGCCTGGTTTTCCCAATGGCTGGACCAGCCCTGCCGGCTGGTGAAAGTGCATCCCGACGCCGGGCCCGTCAACTGGCCCGGCTAGGCTTTATTTCCCGTTCGCCGCTTCCTGCGCTTCACGCAGGGCCTTGGCCTTGGCGTGCAGCCAGCGTTCCACGGACGGGAACACGAATTTGCTGACGTCCCCGCCCAGGATGGCGATTTCCCGCACGATGGTGCCGGAGATGAACTGGTACTGGTCCGAGGGGGTCATGAACAAGGTCTCGACCTCGGGCAGCAGGTGACGGTTCATGCCGGCCATCTGGAATTCGTACTCGAAATCCGACACGGCGCGCAAGCCGCGCACGATGACGCGGGCGTCCTGCTCGCGCACGAAATCCTTCAGCAGGCCGCCGAAGCTGCGCACCCGCACGTTGGGGTAGTGCCCCAGGACTTCCTCGGCGATTTCCAGGCGTTCCTGGAGCGTGAAGAACGGCCGCTTGTTCTGGCTGTGGGCCACGCCCACAACGACCTGGTCGAACAGGCTGGCCGCCCGTCGCACGAGATCCTCGTGCCCTCGGGTGAGCGGGTCGAAAGTGCCCGGATAGACGGCGGTGATCATGCGGTCTCCGTATAGGTTGACTGGCTATTATTCATACTTTTTTGCATTGCAGCAAACCGGATCAACCCGTAGTGGACCTGGCCCGCCCGCCCTTGACGCAGAAGGTCCCATTCCGGCGGCAATCCGTCCAGGGCGGCCTCCGATTCCAGATACAGCAGACCGCCCGGCAGCAAAGCCCGGTCCAGCAAGGGCCGCAGCCGTGGCAGCCAGCCTGCGCCGAAGGGCGGATCGAGCATCACCAGGTCGTAGGACGGGGCCGGCTGGGCGCGCAGGAATGCGCAGGCCTCGCCCGCGTGGATGCGGATGGCGGGTGCCTTGAGGCGGGCCTGGACGGCTCTCAGCCCGGCCAGCGCGGCCGGGGCCTGCTCGACCAGCTGGGCGGTCTCCACGCCCCGGGACGCGGCTTCGAAGCCCAGCGCCCCTGTTCCGGCGAACAGGTCCAGCACCCGGCGGCCGGCGAACGCGCCGTCCCAGAAATGCGCCAGCCAGTTGAACAGGGTTTCCCGCACGCGGTCGGGCGTCGGACGCAGGTGATCGCCTTCCGGGACGGAGATGGGTGTGCGGCGGTAGGCACCGCCTACAATACGGATCTGGTGTTTTTTCATGCGCGGTCGACGGGGTCGTGAATCTCACGGCACTCGGTCCGTGCCGGGCCTTGGCCGGATCGTTTTCAGTGTAAAGCCTATGTTCAGTTTCTTTAAACGCAAAAAGGCGCCCGCGCCGCAGGAATCGGCGCTCCCGCAGGGGGGCGTCCCCGGCGTGCCGGAAGCTCCGGACGCGCCCGAAGTGGCGCCGGTCGCGCCGACCGAGTTGCCGCCGGGCGCCACCGCGTCCGGCGCCGTGGTGCCCGATGCGGCCCCCCCCGAGATGCCGTTCCGGGCGGCGGACCCCGTGTCCGAATTCACCGATGGTGTCGAGCCGGCGCCGGCCGGGACGCTCACGCAGCCCCCCGACGCCTGGTCGGACCGGCCGGACGAGACGTCGGATCCCCTGGCCAGGCTGGACCGGTCGGCCAAGGAACCGGCGTCCCCCGGGGCAGCGCCCACCGGATCCTGGCTCGGCCGGCTGCGGCGCGGCCTGTCGCGCACGGGCCAGAGCCTGGGCGGCCTGTTCTCCGGGGTCAAGGTTGACGAGACCCTGTTCGAGGAACTGGAAACCGCGCTCATCATGGCCGACGCCGGAGTCGAGGCCACGGAAAAACTGCTGGCTGAACTGCGCGCGCGCGTGCGGCGCCAGCGCATCGAGCAGCCCGAGGCCGTGCGCGCCGCGCTGCGCGACATCCTGACCGAGCACCTCAAGATCCTGGAAAAGCCCTTCGTCGTCGGCGAGGCCGCGCCCATGGTGGTCATGATCGCGGGAGTCAACGGGGCGGGCAAGACCACCTCCATCGGCAAGCTGGCCCATGCGCTCCGGGAGCGCCAGGCCTCGGTGCTGCTGGCGGCCGGCGACACTTTCCGCGCGGCGGCCCGCGAGCAACTGGTGGCCTGGGGCGCGCGCAACGGCGTCACCGTCATCGCCCAGGAAGGCGGCGACCCGGCGGCCGTGGCGTTCGACGCGGTCAACGCCGGACGCGCGCGGTCGGCGGACGTGGTCCTGGTCGATACGGCGGGCCGGCTGCCGACCCAGCTGCACCTGATGGAGGAGATCAGAAAGGTCAAGCGGGTGATCGAAAAAGCCGCGCCCGGCGCGCCGCACGAAGTGCTGCTGGTGCTCGA
>DISE01000009.1:8741-8936 GCA_002421865.1 Castellaniella sp. UBA6218 | reverse complement strand
ATCAAGCAAGAGGCAGAACTATAAAACACGATATCCAGGGCTGTCAAATCGCCGGATCCCCGCCCCGAAATCCGTCCGCCCGGACCTCGCGCGGTATGCTTACGCCTTCCCATCCAGCTCTCTTGCCTCATGTCCGCCCAGCCCCCCGTCTTCTCCGATCAGGACCTGCGAGCCCGCAACACCCTGGGCCTGCCG
>DISE01000009.1:0-8724 GCA_002421865.1 Castellaniella sp. UBA6218 | reverse complement strand
GTTCATCCTGGGCGGTGGCAGCAATGTCGTCATCCAGGCCCAACCGCGCCATCGCGTCCTGCGGGTGGCGCTGCGCGGCATCCGTTTGCGGGATGAGACCGCCGACCACTGGATCGTCGAGGCCGCCGCCGGAGAACCCTGGCACGGNNCTGGCCGGGGCTGGAGAACCTGGCCCTGATTCCGGGGACGGTGGGGGCGGCGCCGGTGCAGAACATCGGCGCCTACGGGCTGGAACTGGAGCAGCGCCTGCATTCGGTGGTGGCCTGGGATCTGCGGGCGGGACGCGAACACGAATTGCGCCCCGACGAGTGCGGCTTCGCCTACCGGGACAGCCTGTTCAAACGCGACGGGGCGGGGCGCTGGCTGATCGTGCGGGTGCGGTTCGCATTGCCCAAGGCCTGGACACCGCGTCTGGACTATCCGGATCTGCGAGACCATCCCGGGTTGCGGGGCGAGGGCGGGGCGCCTGGCGCCGGCGACCCGGCGAGTGCCGCATCGACGGCGCCGTCTCCGCGCCGGGTCTTCGACGCCGTGTGCGATATCCGCCGCCGCAAGCTGCCCGATCCGGCGGTGCTGGGCAACGCGGGCAGCTTCTTCAAGAATCCGGTGATCGAGGCTGGCCAGGCGGAAGGATTGAAGCAACGGTTTCCGGACCTGCGGACCTACCCTCAGGCCGATGGCCGGGTCAAGCTGGCGGCGGGCTGGCTGATCGAGCGGGCGGGCTGGAAGGGGCGGCGACTGGGCCCCGTGGGCATGCACGAGCGCCAGGCGCTGGTGCTGGTGAACCACGGCGGCGCCCGGGCGGCGGATGTTCTGGCGTTGGCCCGGGCCGTGCGCGCCGACGTGCGGGAACGGTTCGGGGTGGATCTTGAACAGGAGCCCGTGGTGCTGGACTGAGTCCGGTCGTCTCAGGTGGCCAGCACGTCCTGCATGTCGAACAGGCCGAATTCGCGGCGGGCCAGATAGCGGGCGGCGCGCAGGCTGCCCTGGGCGTAGGTGGCGCGGCTGCTGGAACGGTGGCTGATCTCGATGCGTTCGCCCGTGCCGCAGAAGTACACGGTGTGGTCGCCGACGATGTCGCCGCCGCGGAGCACGGAAAAGCCGATATGGCCGGTTTCGCGCGGGCCGGTCTCGCCGTGGCGCGCCCAGTCGGCGATCTCGTCCAGCGGTTTGCCCCAGGCGCGCGCCACGGCTTCGCCCATGGCCAGGGCGGTGCCGGAAGGCGCGTCGACCTTGTTGCGGTGATGGGCCTCGAAGATTTCGGCGTCATAGCCGCTGTTCAGCAACCGGGCGGCCATGTCCAGCAGCTTGAGCGTCGCGTTGACGCCCACGCTCATGTTGGGGGCGAAGACGATGGCGGTCTTCTGGGAGGCGGCGCGGATGGCCTGCTTGCCCTCGGTGTCGAAGCCGGTGGTGCCGATGACGCATTTGACGCCATGTGCGACGCAGACTTCCAGGTGGGCCAGGGTGCCTTCCGGTCGGGTGAAATCGATCAGGCAATCGGCTTCGGCCAGGGCGGCCAGGTCATCGGTGATAAGCGCGCCCGTGGAGATGCCCAGGGGCGCGCCTGCGTCCTGGCCGATGGCGTCGCTGCCGGGGCGATCCAGCGCCACGGCCAGGGTGAGGTCCTGGGATTCCAGGACGGCCTGGATCAGCATGCGCCCCATGCGGCCCGAGGCGCCCGCGATGGCGATGCGCATTATTCCTGTCCCTCCGGGCGGGTGGTGTCGGCGGGGACGGCTTTGACGGTGGCTTGCGGCGCGCCGCCGGCGGCCTGTCCGTTGGGGGCGGCGGAATGGTCCAGCCCCGGGGATGTGGCCTGCCGGGCCGCGCGTTCGGCATCGGCCGACTGGATGGCTTCCTTGCCGCTGTCCGCTTTCTGGAAGGGCTGGCGGTCGGGCTGTTCGTCGCCCGTCCAGCGCGTCAGCCGATCGTTCTCGAACCAGACGGTGAACTTGCGCAGTTCGTCCTGGCCGTAGCCGGGCTGGTTGTAGTAAGGGTAATCCCAGCGTTCGGCGTGGAAGATGTCCTGCAGCGTGGGCGTGCCCAGGATGAAGCGCACCTGGTCGCGGGTCATGCCGGTTTCGAGCTTGGCGACCTGTTCCGAGGTGATCCAGTTGCCCTGCTGGATGGTGGCCCGGTAGGGGAAGCCCCAGTTCGTCGAGCCGCAGCCCGCAAGGCCCAGCGCCATGACGCTGGCGGCCAGGCATAAGGTCAGCCGGTGGGAAAGAGCGCTGGATCGGATGTGCACGAAAGTCCCCGTGGTGGATTCGAGGGCCGCGTATGGCGGCCGCTAAAACCGCTATCATAAAGGGAATTAGGATTTGCGCATGCGCGTGGCCGGATGCGGTGGGGTTCCGGCCCGCTTGCCTTTAGCCGCATTCCCCGGGATACTTCAACCATGAACGACCAGATCGAACTCAAGACCATGGGCCTGAAGGCGACGTTTCCGCGCCTGAAGATCCTCGATGTGTTCCGCAAGGCGGAAACCCGTCACCATAGCGCCGAAGACGTCTATCGCGCCCTGATCACCGAAGACGTCGACATCGGTCTGGCCACCGTGTATCGCGTCCTGACTCAGTTCGAGCAGGCGGGAATCCTGCTGCGCAGCCAGTTCGACGGCGGCAAGGCGGTGTTCGAGCTGAACGACGGCGACCACCACGATCACCTGATCTGCACGAACTGCGGCCGGGTGGTGGAATTTTCCGATGCGGAAATCGAAAAACGCCAGCATCGGGTGGCCAAGGAAAACGGCTTCACCCTCGAAAGCCACAACATGATGCTCTATGGCATCTGCCCGAAGTGTTCGGCCGCCAAAAAGGGGTGATGGCCTAGGATGTTCCGGCCCTGCCGAACGGCGGGTGCGGAGGACCCCCGGCCATGATGGCGCCTCACGTCGCGCCTGGCGGGGCGCTTCGATTCATTCGGTTTGAAACGGCCCCTGCCGGCCCGCCCCGTGCCCGAGTTCATCCAGCATCTCGCGGGCGTGCGTGCGCGTGGCGGCTGTCATTTTCAGACCGCCCAGCATGCGGGCGATTTCTTCGGTGCGGGATTCAGCGTTCAAAGGACGGATGGCCGACAGAGTGCGGCCGTCGCGGGTGGATTTGCTGACCTGGAAATGCCGGGCGGCACAGGCCGCGACCTGGGGCAGATGGGTGACGCACAGGACTTGATGGCGCGCGCCCAGTTCACGCAGCAGGCGGCCGACGACCTCGGCCACGGCGCCGCCGATGCCGGCGTCCACCTCGTCGAAGATCAGGGTCGGTACACGGGCCGCCTGGCTGGCGATCACCGACAGGGCCAGGGAAATGCGTGCCAGTTCACCGCCGGAGGCCACGCGCGAAAGCGGCCGGAGTGTGACGCCCGCGTGGCCGGCCACCAGGAACTCGACGGTTTCCAGGCCATGCGCGGATGGTTTGCCGTCCGTCAGGGCGATGTCGAAGACACCGCCGTCCATGGACAGGGTCTGCATGGCGGCGGTGACCTGCGTGGCGAGTTGCGTGGCCGTGGCCCGGCGCGCGGCGCCCAGGGCTCCGGCCAGGGCCATGTAATGCGATTCGGCCTGGCCGCAGGCCTGTTCCAGCGCCTCGAGGTCCTGACCCGCCTCGGCCTGGCGCAGCCGGGCGCGCAGCGTTTCGTGGTGTTCGGCCAGTGCCTCGGGTTCGATGTGGAACCGGCGGGCGGCCTCGAACATGCGGCCCATGCGGGCGTCGGCCCGCGCCAGGGCGTCGGGATCGGGTTCCAGGCGGTCGGCGTAGGCGTTCAGGCCGGACACGGTTTCCGCGCACAGGATGCGGGCCGATTCCAGGGTCTGGCAGTGCGTTTCCAGGGAAGGGTCGTGGCGCACCAGGGCCTGAAGCGACTGGATCGCGGCGTGCAAGGCCTGCGCCGCCGAGCCCGATTCGCCGTCCAGCGCCTCGACGGCCTGGCCTGCGCCGGCCAGCAAGGCCTGCGCGTGCGCCAGTCGGGACTGTCGGGCGCAAAGATCCGGCCATTCCCCGGGTTCGGGTGCCAGTTCATCCAGCCAGGCCACATCGGCGGCCAATTGTTCCAGTCGGGCCGCCTGGCCGGCCGCGTCGCTGCGGGCGGCGTCCAGTGCGGCCAGCGCCTGGCGCCAGTCGGCCCAGGCCTGCCGCAGGGCGCGGGCCTGCTCGGCGTGGCCTCCGTGGGTGTCCAGCAGATCGAGCTGGCTGGCGGCTTGCAACAGGCTCTGGTGGGCGTGCTGGCCATGGATGTCCACCAGCAGTGCGCCCAGATCCCGCAACTGGCCCAGGGTGGCCGGCACGCCGTTGATCCAGGCCTTGCTGCGGCCCTGGGCATCGATGACGCGGCGCAGGATCAGTTCGGGGCCTTCCAGGGCCTGTTCGGCCAGCCAGTCGGTGGCGGCGCCGGGCGCGTCGAAGACGGCGCTGATGTCGGCGCGCGGGGCGTCCTGGCGGATCAAGGTGGCGTCGCCCCGGCCGCCCAGGGCCAGCGCCAGGGCGTCGATCAGGATCGATTTGCCGGCCCCCGTCTCGCCGGAAAAGACGGTAAAGTCGGCATCGAAGGCGATGTCGGCCTGGTCGACGATGACGAAGTCACGGATGTGCAGCGCGCGCAGCATGATGGTGGCCGGGCCGTCGGCCCTATTGGTCGGTTTCGTCCCAGGGATGCAGCATGCGGTTCCAGTTCAGCTTGCTGCGCAAGGTGGAGAAGTAGCTGTAGCCCTGGGGATGCAACAGGCGTACGCGGTGCGGGCTGCGGCGTACATCGATGCGGTCGCCTTCCTGGCAGTTGGACAGGGCCTGCATGTCGAAGTGGACGCTGGCGCCCGATTCCACGCGGCCCAGGGCGCTGATGGTGATGTTCAGAACGCTGTCGTCGGGCAGGGTGATGGGCCGGTTCGACAGGGTTTGCGGCGCGACGGGCACCAGCACCAGGGCGTCGACCTGGGGGTGCAGGATCGGCCCGCCGGCCGACAGGGCGTAGGCCGTCGACCCCGTGGGCGTGGCGATGATCAGGCCGTCGGCGCGCTGGCTGTGCATGAAGGCGCCGTTGCATTCGACGCGCAGTTCGATCATGCCGCCTCGTCCGGCGCGGTTGATGATCACGTCGTTCAGCGCCAGGCCGGAGAAGATGGTCTCGTCGCCGCGCATCACGCGGCCTTCGAGGAGGATGCGCTCGTCCTGGACGAAGGCGCCGTGCAGGATGCGGGTGATGGCCTCGTCCGCGCTGCCCAGGGGGATGTCGGTGATGAAGCCCAGGCGGCCATGGTTGATGCCGATCATGGCCACGCCGGACGTGGCCAGTTGCCTCGCGGCCGCCAGCATGGTGCCGTCGCCGCCCATGATGATGGCCAGATCCGCGCGCGCGCCGATGTCCTCGTAAGAGGCCAGCGGGAAATCGGCGACCCCTGTGTTGCGGCCCGTCTCGGCTTCGATCAGGACGTCGCGCCCCGCATCGGACAGGACCTGGCCCAATCGGCGCAGGGGCGCGTCCATGCCGCTGTCCTGGTGGCGGCCGATCAGTGCGACGGTCTTGAAGTGCATGGGCGGGGGGTCTCCCGGAATTAATGGAATAATAGGCGTAACCGATTATAGGGGGATGAGGGCGCGGCTGCCGACGCGGGCGGGCCGTTTTCATCCCACGCTGGACACTGACATGGATGATCGAGCCAAGACATTGCTGAAAGCGCTGGTCGAACGCTATATCGCGGACGGCCAGCCCGTGGGGTCGCGCACGCTGTCAAAGGTCTTCGACCTGTCTCCGGCCACGATCCGCAACGTCATGGCCGACCTGGAAGACCTGGGCCTGATTCACAGCCCGCACACCTCGGCGGGCCGCGTACCCACGCCGCGCGGCTATCGCATGTTCGTCGACAGCCTGCTGACCGCCCGGCCTTATGAACTCAGCCCCGATCTGCGCATCGAGGACTGCCTGCCGGCGGCCGAGCCCGGCCGCGCCGTGACCGCCGCCGCCTCGCTGCTGTCAAACCTGTCGCAGTTCGCGGGCGTGGTGCTCACCCCCAAGCGAACCCAGGTGTTCCGCCACATCGAATTCATCCGCCTGTCGGACAGGCGCGTGCTGCTCATCATCGTCACGCCCAACGGCGACGTGCAGAACCGCATCCTGTTTGTCTCGCGCGAATACTCGGAAGCCGAACTGCTGGAAGCCTCAAATTTCTTCAACCGCCAGTTTTCCGGCAAGTCCTTCCATGCGGTCCGCCAGGCTCTGGCCGACGAACTCGCCTCGCTGCGCACCGACATCTCCCGCCTGATGCAGCAGGCCGTGGACGCCGGCCTGGATTCGCCGGAGACGGACGACGAGGCCGTCGTCATCTCCGGCGAAGGCAAGCTGCTGGGCGTGTCCGAGATGACGGCCGACATGGACCGGCTGCGCCGTCTGTTCCAGCTGTTCGAGCAGAAGACCGACCTGCTGCACCTGCTGGACGTCTCCAGCCGCGCCCAGGGCGTGCAGATCTACATCGGCGGCGATTCGCGCCTGGTGCCGCTCGAGGACGTTTCGGTCATCACCGCGCCCTACGGGATCGATGGCCAGGTGATCGGCACGCTGGGCGTCATCGGCCCCAGCCGCATGGCCTATGACCGCGTCATTCCGATCGTCGACATCACCGCACGCATGTTGTCCAACGCCCTCGGCCAGGCTTCCTCCTGATGCCGTCTTTATCTATTTTCAGATCATGATCCGTTTTCTCTCCGAAGCGCCCGATCCCGGGGCGCTGGATCCGGACGCGTCCGGACCCGACCGCGGGCCGCTGGGCGTCCTGCTGGTCAACCTGGGCACGCCCGACGAGCCGACTCCTGCGGCGGTGCGCCGCTATCTGGGCGAGTTCCTGTCCGACCCCCGGGTGGTGGAATTGCCGGCTGTGTTGTGGCAAGTCATCCTGCGCCTGTTCATCCTGACGCGGCGGCCGTCGGCCATCGCCCCGAAATACGCCGAGATCTGGCTCGACCGGGGCTCACCCCTGCTGGTCCACAGCCGGGATCTGGCCGAAGCCGTGGCGGCGTCCCTGCGCGACCGCGGTCTGGATACGCGGGTCGAACTGGCCATGCGCTACGGCCGGCCGGCCCTGCCCGCCGCGCTCGAAACCTTGCGCGCGGCCGGCTGCGGCCGCATCCTGGTCGTACCGATGTATCCACAGTACGCCGCCAGCACCACGGCCACGGTCGTCGACGCCGTGGCCGCGCATCTGGCGCGGCTGCGCCACCAGCCCACGCTGCGGTTCCTGGACCGCTTTCCGACGTCCGATGTCTACGTGGACGCGCTGCATCGCTCGGTGCGTGCCCACTGGGACCAGGCCGGCAAGCCCGACCGGCTGCTGCTCAGCTTCCATGGCCTGCCGCAGCGGGTGGTGCGCAAGGGCGATCCCTATTTCCGCGACTGCATGCGGACCGCCAGGGCCTTGCGCGAGCGCCTCGGCGCGGATGGCGAACGGCTGCATGTGGCCTTCCAGAGCCGTTTCGGCGCGGAGGCCTGGCTTCAGCCCTATACCCAGCCCACGCTGGAAGCCTGGGGGCGGGAAGGCGTCGGCACGGTGGACCTGATGTGCCCGGGGTTTCTGGCTGACTGTCTGGAGACCCTCGAAGAGATCGACATGGGCTGCCGCGAGGCGTTCCTCAAGGCGGGCGGGCGGGCCTTTCGCTACATTCCCTGCCTGAACGCAGACCCGGACTGGGCGCGGGATTTCGCCGGACTGATCGCCGACAACCTGGCCGGCTGGACGTAGCCGCCCCGCGGCCGCCCGCGACGGGCGCCCCGGGCCGTCGCTCAGGGGCTTGAATAACGCGCGCCCGTCCCCATCTGTTTTTTCGTTCACCCATTTCAGCATTGGAGATTTCACCATGTCGGCACCCCAGGAAGACTTGGATCCGCAAGCCGCGCCGAGCGCCGAAACCCAGACCGAAGGCCAGAACCCGACCGCTGCCGCCGGGCAGCCGGGCGAGGACCTCGCCGCGCTGCTGGCCGAGGCCCAGCAGCAGGTCGCCGATTACCACGACCAGTTGCTGCGCGCGCACGCCGAAGTCGAGAACGTCCGCCGTCGCGCCCAGGAAGACGTGTCCAAGGCCCGCAAGTTCGGCACGGAGTCCTTCGCCGAGAGCCTGATCCCGGTGCGCGACAGCCTGGAAGCCGCGCTGGCCCAGGAAAACCAGACCGTCGAGGACTGGAAGGCGGGTGTCGAGGCCACCTTGCGGCAACTGAACACGGCGTTCGAGCGCAATCAGATGCGCGAGATCGCTCCGGCGCCCGGCGATGCTTTCGATCCGCACCGCCACCAGGCGATCTCCACCGTGCCGTCGGAACACACCCAGGGCGCCGTCGCCCAGACGCTCCAGAAAGGCTACCTGATCGCCGACCGCGTGCTGCGACCGGCGCTGGTCATGGTGTCGGCCGGCCCGGCCGCCTGATGCGCCCAGGGCCTTGAAACCTGGGCCTGCGGCCCCATATCCGAATCATCGGCGGGCGTGTGGCCCGCCCTCTCATTCAAACATCGACAGGATCCAACATGAGCAAGATCATCGGCATCGACCTGGGGACGACCAACAGCTGTGTCGCTGTGCTGGACGGCTCCAAGGTCAAGATCATTGAAAACGCCGAAGGCGCGCGCACCACGCCTTCCATCGTCGCCTACATGCAGGACGGCGAAATCCTGGTGGGCGCGCCGGCCAAGCGCCAGGCCGTCACCAACCCGAAGAACACCCTGTTCGCGGTGAAGCGCCTGATCGG
>DISE01000047.1:164-12227 GCA_002421865.1 Castellaniella sp. UBA6218 | reverse complement strand
GGTTTCGGCACGATCCTGGGCGCCGTCAACTTCATCACGACGATCGTGTGCATGCGCGCCCCCGGCATGACGATGTTCCGGATGCCGGTGTTCACCTGGACCGTCCTCATCACCTCGATCCTCGTCCTCATCATCTTCCCGATCCTGGCTGCGGCGCTCTTCGCGCTCGGCGGTGACCGACGCTTCGGAATGCACATCTTCGATCCGGAGAACGGCGGTGCCATGCTCTGGCAGCACCTGTTCTGGTTCTTCGGCCATCCCGAGGTCTACATCATGATCCTGCCGGCCTTCGGGATGGTGTCGCAGATCGTGCCGACCTTCGCGCGCAAGCGGCTGTTCGGCTACGCATCGATGGTGTACGCCATCTGCGCCATCGCCATCCTGTCGTTCCTGGTGTGGGCGCACCACATGTTCACCACGGGCATGCCGGTCACCGCCCAGCTGTTCTTCATGTACGGCACGATGCTGATTTCCATTCCCACGGGGGTCAAGGTCTTCAACTGGACGGCCACCATGTGGCGCGGCGCCATGACCTTCGAGACCCCGATGCTGTTCGCCATCGGCTTCATATTCGTGTTCACCATCGGCGGCTTCACCGGCCTGGTGCTGGCGGTCGCCCCGATCGACATCCAGGTCCAGGACACCTATTACGTGGTGGCGCNNCACTTCCACTACGTGCTGGTGGCCGGATCGCTGTTCGCCCTGTTCGGCGCCACCTATTACTGGCTGCCGAAATGGTGCGGCCACATGTACGACGAACGCCTGGGCAAGTGGCACTTCTGGATGACGATGATCTCGTTCAACATCACATTCTTCCCGATGCACTTCCTGGGTCTGGCCGGCATGCCGCGCCGCTACGCGGACTACGCCGCGCAGTTCACCGACTTCCACCAGATCGCCACGATCGGCGCCTACTGGTTCGGCCTGTCGCAACTGCTGCTGGCCTATATCGTGATCAAGGCGGTCCGCGGCCAAGGCGCGCCGGCGGCGGCCAACCCCTGGGAAGGAGCCGAAGGCCTGGAATGGACGGTGCCCTCGCCCGCGCCCTACCATACCTTCGTGACGCCTCCCCAATACGAAGCCAGCCACTGAGACGCTCGACATGACTCCTGAACAACGCCGCCGCAATCGCCGCATGGGATGGATCCTGGCCCTGTCCGCCGTGGCCATCCTGGTGTGGACCTTCGTGCGCGCGAATCTGTACGGGGTCGTGGGATGACGGAATCACGCAACACGTTCCTGCGCTCGATGCGCACGGTCGCCTGGGCGTTCCTGGGGCTGCGCAAGCGCTCCGGCCACGACGAGGACCTGTCGCATCTGCGCCCGTCGCACCTGATCGCGGCGGGCCTGATCGGCGGAGCGGTGTTCGTATTGCTGCTGATACTGGCCGTGCGCCTGGCGACGGCCTAAAAGACGGAAGATCAAGAGGAGAGACAACAATGACGACCGCCCAGATGGCCCACACCGGCGAAGCCCCCTACTATTATGTCCCGCCGGATTCGGTCCACCCGATCCGGGCCAGCCTGAGCATGCTGGCCACCCTGATCGGAGCGGCCCTGTGGGTCAACAGTTACGCGATCGGCCCCTGGCTCTGCCTGGCCGGCATCCTGTGCATGTTCGTCGTGCTCTACGGCTGGTTCGGCGACGCCATCCGCGAGTCCGAAGGCGGCATGAACAGCCAGCGCATCGACCATTCCTACCGCTGGAGCATGGCCTGGTTCATCTTCTCCGAGGTCATGTTCTTCTCGGCCTTCTTCGGGTCGCTGTGGTACACCCGCGAAGTCACCACGCCGTGGCTGAGCAGCCTGGACACCCAGACCCTGCTGTGGCCCGGTTTCAGCGGCACCTGGCCGAACCAGGGCCCGGCGGGCACCATCGCGTCCTTCCAGACCGTGGGCCCGTTCTGGCTGCCCACCATCAACACCGCGCTGCTGCTGTCCTCCGGTGTCACGCTGACCATCGCTCACCACGCCTTGCGCGCGGCGCACCGATCCAAGGCGATCTTCTGGCTGGGCCTGACGGTGCTCCTGGGCTTCACCTTCGTCGCCTGCCAGGCCTATGAATACCATCACGCCTACACCGAACTGAACCTGCGTTTCACCTCGGGCGCCTACGGTGCTCTGTTCTACATGCTGACCGGCTTCCATGGCTTCCACGTGATCCTGGGCGCCACCATGCTGTCCGTGATCTGGCTGCGGCTGGTGCGCGGTCACTTCACCGCCGAACACCATTTCGGCTTCGAGGGCGCCGCCTGGTACTGGCACTTCGTGGACGTGGTCTGGCTGGGCCTGTACATCTTCGTGTACTGGCTGTAAGTGGCCAGCGGGGGGCATCTCCAGCCGAGGCATCCTCCCGTCCCACGGCTCGCAGGCCGCCCGGACGCGACGGACATGGGACAGTCCGCAGGGACCGCCCCGTGTCCGGTGTCATGTCATGTTCGGGTTTATCCATCCCAGCGCATGCGCCAGCAACAGGAACAGGAACAGCAGGATCGACAACCCCACCCTCCACGTCAGGGCCCAGGCCATCCGGTCGGTGCGGCCCCGGTCCTGCATGAGATACTTCATGGCGGAACCCAGGCTGACGAGCACCCCCAGGAACAGCACGACGATCAGAATTTTCATGGGTATTCCCCGCAACACCAGGATGTAAGCATCGTATGACCCCGCCGCAACCCGCATCCCGCAAGAAGGCCGTCCTGGCCTTGATCCTGCTGGCGTTGCTGGGCGCGGCCTGCGTTGGCGCCGGCCAATGGCAACTGCGACGCGCCCATGAACGCGAAACGCTGCTGGCCGCCATCGAGGCGGGCAGGCGGGCGCCGGCCCGGACGCTGGATGCGCGGCGCCGCGACGGCCCCGACTGGCATACGGCCAGCGCCCAAGGGCACTGGCTCAACCCGTTTACTGTACTCCTGGACAATCGCAACCTCAAAGGCCGGCCCGGTCTCTGGGTGGCGACCCCGCTCGAACTCCAGGACAGTCCCGGCACCGCCGTGCTGGTGCTGCGCGGCTGGGTCGCCCGTCCACTGCCACCCGCCACGCTGCCCGACCTGGACGCGGCGCCCGGTCCGGTCCGGGTCCAGGGCACGCTGCTGCACCGGGTGCCCCGCCTGTTCGATCTGGGCAGCCTGACCGGCCGGCCGGACGCCTCCCTGCCCGAACCCTTCCCCGCCGCCGACGGCCGCCCACCCCGGATGCAGAACCTGCCGCTGGACGCCCTGGCGACGGCCACCGGTCTGGATCTGCTGCCGGTCGTACTGCTTCAGGACCCCGCGCATGACGCGGATCTGGTCCAGGACTGGCCTGGCCCCTCGACGAACGCCAGCCAGAACTACAACTACGCCCTGCAATGGTTCAGCTTCGCCGCGATCGCACTGATCGCGGCCTGCATCACAGCCTGGCGCACCCTGCGCCGCCCCTCACCTTCTCCCCACGCATGACGACCTCACCCGCCCGCGCCCGCTCCATCCGCCCTCTCATCGCCATCCTGCTGGTCTGCCTGGCGCCGGTGGCGTTCGCCCTGCTGGCCTACTACGTGCCGTCCCTGGGCCTGCGCCCCGAGTCGCGCACCCACTACGGCCAATTGATCGAGCCGCAGCGCCCCATCCCGGGCGATCTGGCCCTGCGGGACGAACAGGGCCAGCCCTACGACCTGAGCCAGCTCAAAGGCCAGTGGCTGCTGATCAGCGCGGGGCCCGGCGCCTGCCCGGAATCCTGCGTCCGTGGGCTGTTCGTGCTGCGCAATTCCCACGCCAGCCAGGGCAAGGAAGTCGACCGGCTGGAACGCGTCTGGTTCATCACTGACGACGCGCCCGCGGCCCCCGTGGTCGAAAAAGCCTACACCGGCACACACATCCTGCGCGCCGATCCCGCCCGGCTGGCGGCCTGGCTGGCCCCCGATGCGGCCGACCCCGCCGCCGAACTGGCGCGTGGGCTGTGGATCGTCGACCCTCTGGGTCACCTGATGATGCGTTTCCCCGATGCGCAGCAGCCCGAAGCCGTGCGTGACGACATCCGCACACTGCTGAAGAACTCCCGGATCGGCTGATGAACCGGATCGCAAGCGCCGCTGTCGAGACCCCCGTCGCCTCCCTGGATGCGCCCGGACTGCTCGCGCGCTATCGCAAACTGGTGTTCCTGGCCTGGTTCCTGACGCTGGACCTGATCATGTTCGGCGCCTTCGTGCGCCTGACCGATTCCGGCCTGGGCTGTCCCGACTGGCCGGGCTGCTACGGCCATTTCAGTCCCCTGGGCGCCGGCGAGCACATCCGTGCGGCCCTGGAGGCCATGCCCTACGGCCCGGTCAGCGCCTTCAAGGCCTGGATCGAAATGATCCACCGGTACGCGGGCGCCTTTCTGGGGCTGATGATCATCGCCATCGCCCTGTGCGCCTGGCGTCTGCGCCGCCTGCCGGACCGCAGCCCGACGCTGGCCGGCTGCGTGCTGGTCATGGTGTGCGTCCAGGGCGCCTTCGGCGCCTGGACCGTCACTCACCGGCTGATGCCGCTGGTGGTGACCACGCACCTGATGCTGGGAATGGGCCTGCTGGCCCTGATGACCTGGCTGGCCGCACGGGAAAAGACCCATGCGCCGGTCCCCGCCGATCCGGGCGCCGGCCGCGTCTGGATGATCCTGGGTCTGGCTGTGCTGTTCCTGCAGGTGGCGCTGGGCGGCTGGGTAAGCACCAACTACGCGGCCCTGGCCTGCATGGATTTCCCCACCTGCCACGGCGCCTGGCTGCCGCCCATGGACTTCCGCGAGGGCTATGCGCTGCTGCGAGGCCTGGGGCAACTCTCGTCCGGGGAACTCATCTCCCAGGACGCGCTCACCGCCATCCATTGGACGCACCGCAATTTCGCCTTCCTGGTCATCGCCCTGCTGGGCGTCCTGGGCTGGCGCTGGCGCCGCACGCCTGGCCTGGCCGGCCCCGCGCGTCTGCTGCTGACCCTGCTGGCCCTGCAACTGCTGACAGGGCTGACCACCATCTTCTTCCAATGGCCGCTGCTGATTGCCGTGATGCACAACGGCGGCGCCGCCGGCCTGGTTCTGGTGAGCGTCACGCTGCTGTGGCGCCTGTCCAGGGCCGGCAAGCCCGCCATCCCGGGCAGGGAAACCCATGAGCCGCGGCGCGACCGGAAACCCCCTGAAGCGCCTAGAATGCCGATATGACCACCGCCGCCACCGCCCACCACCGATCCCCGTCCCTGCTGCGCCAATACCTGGCGCTCACCAAGCCGCGCGTCACGCAACTGGCCGTGTTCTGCGCCGTGATCGGCATGTTCCTGGCCACGCCGGGCCTGCCCGACCCGTGGCGGGCGCTGAACGCCACGGTGGGGATCTGGTTGCTGTCGGCGGCCGCCTTCTCCATCAATTGCCTGGTCGAACGCGAAACCGACGCGCGCATGCTGCGCACGGCGCGGCGCGGCACGGCCTCGGGACAGATCGCCGGCCACCAGGTCCTGCTGATGGCGGGCACGCTCGGCGGCGCCGGCATGTGGATCCTGTACACCCAGGTCAACGCGCTGACCATGTGGCTGACCTTCGCCAGCTTCGTCGGCTACGCCCTGATCTACACCGCCATCCTCAAGCCCCTGACGCCACAGAATATCGTCATCGGCGGCCTCTCGGGCGCGATGCCCCCGGCCCTGGGCTGGGCCGCCATGGCCGACGCCGTGCCGGCCGAGGCCTGGCTGCTGGTGCTGATCATCTTCATCTGGACGCCGCCCCACTTCTGGGCGCTGGCCCTGTACCGCCACCACGACTACGAGAAATCCGGTCTGCCCATGCTGCCGGTCACGCACGGCCAGAACTTCACTCAACTGCACATCCTGCTCTACAGCATCGCGCTGTTCGCGGCTTCCGTGATGCCCTACGTCGTGCGGATGAGCGGCCCCGCCTACCTGGCTGCCGCCTGCCTGCTCAGCGGCCGCTTCGTCTGGCAATCGCTTGCGCTATATCGAAACTACACAGACGCCAGGGCGCGTAAACTGTTCCATTATTCGATCCTTTACCTGGCGCTGCTGTTCGCCGCGCTGCTGCTGGATCACTGGGTTGGCCTGGTTCTGGTGAACATCCCGGTCTGACCCGACGGAATTCCGACCCGGGCGCGCACCGGCGCGGCCCTGGCCGACTCACCGACCTGGATGATGGACATGCCGTTCTCGATTCCGCGCCGCCGGCTCCTGGCCGGCGCGCTCGCCGCCCTTCCCCTGGCCCTGGCGCTGCCGGGCTGCTCCTCGAAGGCCGAACCCCTGCCCTTCGAAGGCAACGACATCACCGGATCCCACCTGGGGCGGGATCTGGACATGGTGGACACCACGGGCCAGCGGCGCACGCTGGCGGACTTCCGGGGCAAGATCCTGCTGGTGTTCTTCGGCTACACGCAATGTCCGGACGTCTGCCCCACCGCCATGGCGCAAGCCGCCCAGACGATGGAGCTGCTGGGCGACCAGGCCCGCGACGTGCGCGTCATCATGGTCTCCGTGGACCCCGCGCGCGATACGCCCGACATCCTGGGCGCCTATGTGCGGGCCTTCGATCCGTCCTTCATCGGACTGACGGGCACGCCCGAACAGCTGGACAAGACCGCGCGCTCCTTCAAGGCCTTCTACGCCAAGGAACCCGGTCCGACGCCGGAACGCTACGCCATGAACCATTCGTCGGCCTTCTACCTGATGGACCGCGAGGGCGAGGCCCGCGCGCTCCTCGGGCCGTCGTTGACGCCCGAGGACATGGCCCACGACATCGGGCTGCTGCTGTAGGTCAGGCGGCTGCGGGCGGCGCGTCCGCCCCGGTCGGACAGGGCGCGTCCGGTTCCATGTCCGTGGGGCCGGCCTCGCCCGAGGCGACGGCCTCCTCGGCGTCGGCCGGCGCTTCGTCCGCCGCGGCCCGGCCGAGATCCGGCAAGGGTTCGTGCTGGCGCTCGCCGGACTCGAACTGCCGCCAGACCTCCATCGCCCGTTGACGCTGGCGCACGATCAGGCCGATCTTCTCGCGCAGCATCGGAAATTGCTGCTGCAGGCGCTTGAAGTCACGCTCCTGGAGCATCAGCAGGCGGCTGTAGCCCAGCGACCGCGCGCGTGCCTGGAAATCATCCCCCATGGCCAGCGCCACTTCCCCGAAAATCTGGCCGCTGCCCAGTTCCGCCGTGGTACCGTCCGGCAGATCCAGGACCACCGCGCCCGAAGCCACGAAATACATGGCCCGGCCGCGGCCGAAGCGGGTCTGGATCTCCTGGCCCGGCAGGACCAGCCGGGGCTTGAGCACACGGCGGATGGCCGACATGGTGCGTTCGTCCATGCCCTCGAACATGGGCACCCGCTGCACCAGCGACGCCGCGCTCATGGTGATGTCCAGCACTCCGCTCTTCTCCAGCGCCCCCCAGCGCGCTTCCGTCTGTTCAATCAGGTCGGAATAGGTTTCCCCGCTGATCAGGTTGTGGGCCAGCATGTCGCGATAGCGCATGCGCTCCATGGCGCGCGCCATGCGCGCGAGATAGGCTTCCTGGAGATACTGGGCATAGTTGGGGTATTGCAGCGCCAGGGCCTGAAGCGCGCCTTCGAGCAGCGTCAGACGGCGCTGGTGCGCCGCCACGATGATGTCCGTGACCTCCGGTCCCAGCAGCGGCTGCACGTCGGTGCGGGCGAACTGGATCAGGCGGCGCGCCACGGACCATTTGCACATCAGGTTCGTGAACCGCTGGGCCAGTTCGCGCACCAGCCAGCCCTGCCAGCCAGTCTGGTGGTGCAGGCGCAGCGCCATTCGGAACGCATGGGAATAGCGCAGATCGCCCTCGATTGCCGACTCGAAGCCGCGCAGGCCACCCGAACGCACCGCATCGCCCAGCCGCTCGGCGCGCGCCAGCAGAGACTCGGCCGTACGCCAGTCCACAACCTGGGCCTTGAGGGTCTCGAAGAACATTTCTTCCTCGCGCCCCGCCAGCATGCCCATGCCGACCGCGACTTTCTGGTCCTGGGTCAGTTGATGCACCCGCGACCCGTCCATGCCGGCCTGGCTGGCGTCGAATACCGCGTGCAGGCGTTCCAGGACCTCGCCGCCGACGTGCTCGTTGTGGGCGATGTCATCGATCTTCAGGCGCAGGGCCTCGAGCTCCACGATCTGGGCCTGATCGCGCAAAGTCCGGTCCACAGGCGACAACTGGTTCAATCCCAGCCGGTGGATCAACGGCCGCAGCGTCAGACCGTTGATGAACAAAGTCATGAGCACGAAACCGGTCGTGGCCACGGCGATGAACTGGCGCGCTTCGTGGGGCACCGCCGGCTGCTCCGTGACGGCCAGGGCCAGGGCCAGGGACACGGCCCCGCGCAGGCCGCCCAGCAGCATCACCGCCCGATAAGAAGGGCTGACCCCGGTGCTGAGACGCAGCCGGCCCAGCAAGGGCAGCAGACCGTAGACGATGACCGCGCGCGACCCCAGGGTGACGATGAACACGACCAGGATCAGCAAGACTTCCATCCAGGTGATTTCAGCCATCATGCGCGGAATCAGCATGGCGGCGAACAGGAAAATCAGGGAATTGGCCCAGAAGCCGAACTGCGCCCAGGCGCCTTCGAGCTGCTCGAAGGTCGTGGGAGACATGCGCGTGCGGCCGCTGGAACCCACCACCAGACCGGCGATCACGGTGGCCACCACCCCCGACACCCCCAGGTAGTGTTCACCGACGAAGAACGTCAGGTAGGCCAACGCCACCGTCAGCGTGATTTCGGCCGTGGGCCAGCCGCGCAGCCAGCGGAACAGCTCGATGGCCGCCCGGCCCATGACCAGCCCGGCCAGACCGCCGCCCAGAAAGCTGACCGCGAAGCTGCGGAAGATTTCCATCACGGAGGGCGTCGTGCCGCCGAACAGGACGCTGAGCAGCACCGAGTACAGGGCGATCGAGGCCGCGTCATTGAACAGGGCCTCGCCCTCGACCAGGTTTGTGAGGCGGCGCGGCGCGCCGACCTCGCGAAAGATGCCCACGACCGCCACCGGATCGGTGGTGGCGACGATGGCGCCCAGCATCAGGCAGACCACCAGCCCATAGGTGGAGATCGCCGCCAGGGAGAAGCCGACCGCCACGGTACAGACCACGACGGCCACGATCGCCATCACCAGGATGGGACTGATGTCGTCCAGCAGCCGCCGCAGATTTGTGGCCAGCGCCGTCTCGAACAGCAGCACGGGCAGGAAAACGAACAGGAAGGTCTCGGAGGAGATCTCGAAGTGCTGCAACGTATCCAGGAAATCGGCGACGACGCCCGGCGCCCAGCCATGCACGTGGATGATGACGCCCAGGATGAAGCCGACGATCGCCAGCAGCACGGAATATGGCAGGCGCAGGCGCCCCGCCAGAGGAGGCATGAAAGACACCAGGGCCAGCAGGCCCGCCAGTCCGAATACCAAGAGGCCGATTTTCATGTCAGGAAAATACGCTCAGATCACCCGGGTGATATGTTACAGGCCCGGAGGGCCGGCACTCTGGAGAATAGAAAAAAAAAGGGATGCCTGGCGGCATCCCGTGAACATCCGCTTCGATAGGGAGGGGAAGAGGAGAAGCAGAAGCGGACGACAGAACGTGAGGCCGGCGTGGCCGGCGTGCGCTCATGAGGGATTGGTCCGCCCCCGGCGCCGAAAGTTCACGACCCGGCGCGGGAAAAATGCAAGAGAGTATGACCGGCCGCAGGGGACTCAGGCGGCCTCGAAGTCCGCCTGCCGCCCGCTCAAGGCGACGCGCAATTTCTTCAGGGCGGCCGATTCGATCTGGCGCACCCGTTCGGCGGAGATGCCGTATTCCGCGGCCAGTTCGTGCAGCGTGGCGCCGCCGTCATCGGCCAGCCAGCGGGCGCGCACGATATGCTGGGATCGCGCGTCCAGGGATGACAGGGCCTGATCCAGGCCCTCGCCCTGCAGCGCATCCATGCCGCGACGCGCCAGCACCTGGGCGGGTTCCTGGGCCTCGTCGGCGAGCCAGTCGGACGGCGCGTAGCGGTCCTCGTCGTCGGCCGGCGCGTCGAGTGCGAAATCGCCGCCCGACAGGCGGACTTCCATTTCGGCGACGTCTTCCGGCCGCACGTCGAGTTCACGGGCGATGTCGGCGACCTGGTCCGGCGCCAGGCTGTGGCCATCGGGCCGCATGCGGCGCAGGTTGAAGAACAGCTTGCGCTGCGCCTTGGTGGTGGCGATCTTGACCAGGCGCCAGTTGCGCACCACGTATTCGTGGATCTCGGCGCGGATCCAGTGCACAGCGAAGGACACCAGGCGCACCCCGCGGTCGGGGTCGAAACGGCGCACGGCCTTCATCAGGCCGATATTGCCTTCCTGGATCAGATCCGCATGCGCCAGGCCGTAGCCCAGGTACTGGCGGGCGATGGAGACCACCAGCCGCAAGTGCGACAGGATCAGGTCGCGCGCGGCGTCCAGATCGTTATGATCGCGCAGGCGCCTTCCCAGATCGGCCTCACGGTCGGCGGTCAGCATCGGCAACCGGTTCACGGCGCCGATATAGGCATCGATGGTGCCGAGCGCGCCAGGATTGCCGATCGCCAGCGCGAGCTGGGACGGCGCGAGTGACAGGGCGGACGAAGAGGGGGTCATGGTGACAGGGTCCTCGTACTGAATGAAATCATGTTAGCACTCCATGGCAAAGAGTGCTAATTTTAAGGTAACGAAAGTTAGGCAGCCAGACTGCGTAAAAGTTCCGGTCCGGATCAGGGAAGTTCCAGTTCCGCCACCAGCGGCGCGTGATCCGAGAGCTTCTTCCAGGGCGAGCCATGCAGCACCCGCGCGCGGCGCACGGCGAAGCCACGCTGGTAGATCCGGTCGAGCCGCAGCCAGGGGAACACCGACGGAAAGGTCCGCGGCGGCGGCGTCAGGCGCGCGTTCCCGTTCATGGCCAACTCGGGCGCGCGCCGCAACACCTGTCCGGGCAGCCAGCTCAGGCGCTCGCGCAGGCGCGACACGGTGCGGCGCAGCCGATAGATCTCGTCCGATCCCCGCGGCGCGGCGGCAAAGACCTCGACCAGTCCCAACTGCTCGACGAACAGCGGCGCCAGGCGATTGCTCCAGTCATTGAAATCACCGGCAATCAGCAGGGGTTCATGCGCGGGCACCAGGCGGCTGATGCGGTCCACCAGCGCCTGCACCTGGCGCGACCGCCCTCCCGCCAGCAGGCCCAGGTGCACCACCAGGCAATGCACCGGGACATCCCCGACCCGGACCACGCAGTGCAACAGGCCCCGCTGCTCCAGACGGTGATCGGAAACGTCCTGATTCTCGTAATAAAGAATGGGGTAGCGCGACAGCAGCGCGTTGCCGTGATCGGTCGATTCGCGCACGGCGTTGCAGCCGTATGCGACCTGCATGCGCAGGGCTGCCGCCAGGGATTCGTGCTGTGCGTCCAGGCTGCCGCGCACCTGGTTGCGGCCCTGGACTTCCTGCAGGAACACCAGGTCGGGCCGCAGGCCGTACAGGCCCAGCCGCAGGTCGGCCAGCGATTCCCGCCCACCTGTGGCCGAACGGCCTTTGTGGATGTTGTAGCTGACGACCCGCAGGACGGGCATGGCCGGTCTCCCCGCCTATTTGGCTTCCGTCTGGCGCAGGCGGATGTGCAGTTCGCGCAGCTGCTTCTCGTCCACGGCCGACGGCGCCTGCGTCAGCAGGCACTGGGCACGCTGCGTCTTGGGGAAAGCGATCACGTCGCGGATGGATTCAGCGCCCGCCATCAGCGTCACCAGACGGTCCAGACCGAAGGCCAGGCCGCCGTGCGGCGGCGCTCCGTACTGCAGGGCGTCGAGCAGGAAGCCGAATTTCAGGCGGGCTTCTTCCTCGTCGATCTTCAGCGCCTTGAAGACCTTGCGCTGCACATCGGCGCGGTGGATGCGCTCGGAACCGCCACCGACTTCCCAACCGTTCATGACCATGTCGTAAGCGCGCGCCAGGGCCTTGCCCGGATCGGTCTCCAGCAGATCCTCGTGACCCGGCTTGGGGCAGGTGAAGGGGTGGTGCGCGGCCGTGTAGCGGCCCTCGCCCTCGTCGTATTCGAACATCGGGAAATCCACCACCCACA
>DISE01000047.1:0-135 GCA_002421865.1 Castellaniella sp. UBA6218 | reverse complement strand
CCTTGTCGGCGCCGAAGAAGATCAGATCGCCGTCCCGCGCGCCGGTGCGTTCGATCAGGGCGCGCAGCGCGTCGGCATGGATGTTCTTGACGATGGGGGACTGCAGGCCCTCGGGAATCGAGGCGGCGTCGTTGA
>DISE01000045.1 GCA_002421865.1 Castellaniella sp. UBA6218 | reverse complement strand
CCGGCTTCTACGCCACCGACTCCCGTTCGACGAAGTCGGCGACGTCTACCGCCGCCCCCGCGCCCGCGGCGGACGCCAAGCCCGCCGCGCCGAAGCCCGCCGCGACCGCGGGAGCCGCCACGGCCTGATCCGGGCTGTGGACAACGGAGGATCGGGCCGCTGACCGCCCACCATGGCGGCATGACCAGACCTCTCGCGGCCATCGCGGCCTTCGTCTCCTGGCACCGGCGCTCGATCGGCGCGCTGCTGGCCGGGCTGTCGGTCCTCGGACTCGCCCAGTGGCTCGCCGGCTCGGATGGCGCCACCGCCCCGGTCCTCATCGCCGCCACCGACGTCCCCGCGGGTCACGCGCTCGCGGCTGAAAATCTCCGACGGGCCGCCCTCCCCGTCGACGCCGTTCCCAAGGATGCGCTGAACGATGCGGCCGCCGCCGTGGGAGCGACGACGGCCGTCCCCCTCTCCGCGGGCACCGTCCTCCAACCGGGCCTCCTGGCCGGCGCGGACGCCGTCGGTCCTGGTCGCGCCGTCGTGCCGATCGCGCTCGCAGATCCAGGGCTGCGGCCGCTGCTGCGCCCCGGGGACCGCGTCTCGCTGATCGTCGCGGGAGCCGAATCAGCGGACGTCCTCACGGATGACGCCCGGGTCGCCGCAGTACCCGAGCGGGCCGAACCTGCCGGGCTCGCGGTCGGCAGCAGCCAGAGCGATCTGCTCCTGGTGGACGTTCCGGTGGAGACGGCGCCGATGGTGGCGATTCTCGGCCAGGGAGGTCAGCTGAGCATCGCGCTGAGCGGTGTCACCGATGGGCCATGAGCCGCAGGATTCGGTTAGGGTGACCGGGGCCCATCGATGCGGCCGGCAACTGCCGGTCCGTGCCGGTGGGTCGCACGTCGTCACCTCTCTGGAAGGAGCACCCCGTGAAGGGCTTCAAGGACTTCATCATGCGCGGCAACCTCATCGAGCTCGCCGTCGCATTCGTCATCGGCGCCGCGTTCGCCACCGTCGTCCAGGCGTTCACCACCATGTTCATGGACCTCCTCGGGCTGCTGGGCGGCACGCCGGACTTCTCGTCGTTCAAGCCGGCCGGGGTGTCCGTCGGCGCGTTCCTCACCGCGCTGGTGGCGTTCCTCATCATCGCGACGGTCGTGTACTTCGGTGTCGTGCTGCCCTACACCAAGGCCAAGGAACGCTTCGCCCGGGAGGAGGCGGACGCTCCCGCGCTCACCAAGACCGAGACGCTTCTGGAGGAGATCCGCGACGCGCTGACGTCCGGTCGTCCCTGATCACCAGTGCGGCGGCCGGTCCGCCGCCAGGCGGCGCTCCTCCGCGCTGAGGGGCCGCTTGGCGCGGACCGCGTCCGTCAGCCCGGACAGCCCCAGCGCCGAGCGCGCGTCGGCCAGCGCGGCGTCGAACCGGGCGAAGCCGATGGCCCGCCGCTCATGGAGTGGGACCGGGTACGGCCACGGCTCCCCCGCGGCCTGCCGCTCCCGGCGGAGCCGCACCAGCGCGTCGCCGTCGAAGCCGGCCTGCCGCAGGTCGTCGGCGAGGTGCTGCGGCGAGGACAACTGCAGGCGCCGGCCCGTGAGGGCGAGCCCCAGGGCGGCCGCCAGTTCGGGGTCACCCACCGAGGACGGACCCGTCCGGGACCGTGCGGGCCACGCCCTCGTCGGGAAGCTCCACGGAACCCACGACGCGGACGCCGGCACCGAAGGTCCAGTCCCCCTTCACCTTGAGCGACACCGCTTCGCGCAGCGACGGGGCGGCCGGGATCCGGGCCTCGAACTTGTCGACCTTCTTGTAGTACCGCGAGTCCAGCGAGATCTCAGGCGAGGTCTCGGTCGTCGAGACCAGGCGCCCCTCGTCGGTGAGTTCGTACACGTCCGAACGCAGGAGCAGCAGCTCGTTGGTGGTCTTGACGGGGAGGAACCGGTCCCGGCCCACACAGATCGCCGTGGCGCCCTCGAACACCTCGATGGCCGCGCCCATCGCCGACTCGACCTGGATGACGGGGGTCGACTCGCCGTCGGACGGGTCGACGGTCTTCTCGTTGCGGATCAGCGGCAGGCCGAGCACCGAGTTTCGTTGGGTGAGCGTCTCGCGCAGGACCCGCAGATCGAACCACAGGTTGTTGGTGTGGAAGAACGGGTGGCGGTGCTCGTCGGTGAAGAAGTCCATCTCCTCGGGGGCCGTCTGGGCGGTGTCGCGCAGGATGAGCTGACCGTCGGCCTTCCGGACGGCGAGGTGGCCGCCCTTCTTGTCGTTGACCGTCCGGCGGCACAGCTCCGCGGCGTACGGCGCCCCCGAGCGGGCGAACCACCCTGCGATGGTCGCGTTCGGGGCCGCGCCGAGGTTGTCGCCGTTGGACACGCAGGCATAGCGGAAGCCCGCCTCGAGCAGCTGGTCGAGCACACCGGAGCCCTCCAGCGCCGGATAGAGGTCCCCGTGGCCCGGCGGGCACCACTCCAGCGTGGGGTCGGCCGGCCACTCGACCGGGGTCAGGTCATCGGCGCGGAGCTTCGGCTCCTGGTTCTGCATAAAACTGAGCGGCAGCCCGTCGACCGGCAGCTCCGGGTACTGCTCGAGGTGCGCCAGCGTGTCGGCCTCCGTGCGGAACGAGTTCATCAGCAGCAGCGGGAGCCGGGCGTGGTAGCGGTCGCGCGCCGCCAGCACCTGACGGGTGATGAGGTCGAGGAAGTTGAGCCCGTCGCGGACCTCGAGCAGCGTCTTGGCCTTGTCCAGCCCCATGGACGTGCCCAGGCCGCCGTTGAGCTTGATGATGACGGTCTGCCCGATAGCCTCCCGGGCCTCCGCCTCGGTGATGTCGACGTCGGCCAGCATGGGTGGGTCCAGCAGCGGGTCGATCGTGTCCTCGCGGATAACACCTGTGGCGCCGCTCTCGAGGAGCTCGTAGAAACGGGAGAAGACCTCGATGGCCGGCGCGGCGACCCCGGCGTCGATCATCTTCTGGCGGGCGGCGTTGAGGCCGGCTTCAGACACGGCGGTTTCCCTTCGTCGAGTGGTCGACTCCGATCCTAGGCCAGCGCCTCAGCGGCGGGACGGTCAGGACACCTCGACGTACCCGTGGGCGCCGCGCTCCGCGTCGACCATCACGTGGCTCACGACGGGATAGCGGCCTGGCTCAGGGAACTCCAGTTCGACGAAGCCGCCCTCGGCGGGCGCCAGCGCCAGGACCTGCGCGCCGCCTCCCGTGGTCCCGAAGGGGTCGACGCCCTCCTTGAGCAGATACCCGCCCTCGCGGTACACCGTGTCGAACTGCGCGCCGACGATGTGAAAGCTGGTCGCCCGGTTCGGCCCGGCATCGAGCACCCAGAACCGCACCCGCTCCCCCGTGCGGGCCACCAGCGGAGCCTGGTCGTACTGGTTCGCGACGCCGTTGAACACGACCTTGTCCGGGTGCTCGCCCAGCACGGCGTCGGCGTCAAGGTCGGTCGCGTCCTCGGCGGTCGCGGCGGCGTCGGCCAGGAAGATCTCGGACTGGACGAGCACGTACTCCCGGTCGACCTCGGGCAGGCCGGCCTCGGGCTCGACGATGACGGCGCCGTGCATGCCGGCGGCGATGTGGGCGCTCATGGGCATCGTCGAGCAGTGGTACATCCAGACCCCGGCGCGGTTCGCGGTGAACCGGTAGGTCAGGCGCTCACCGGGCGCGATGGTGCGCATGGGGCCCGTCGGGTCCAGTGCGCTGGCATGGAAGTCGATCGAGTGCCCCATGGACCCGTCGTTGATCAGCGTGATCTCGAAGGTGTCTCCGACCCGCCCCCGCAGCGTCGGCCCGACGCTGCCGCCGTTGAACGTCCACCGCCGCTGCCACACGCCCGGCGCCACCTCGAGGGGCACCTCGGTGACGCGGAATTCGTAGCGGCGGACGGTCTCAGGGGTCAGCGGAGGCGCGACGGGGTCAACGACGGCGCTCAGCTCCGCGTCCGGATCTCCGGCGCCCTGGTGGCCGTGCTGTGGGGCGGCGGCCTGCGGCCCGGTCTCCGCAGCGGGTGCACCAGCCACCACCACGTCGAACGTCATGCCCATCTGCCGGTGACCCACGACGGTGCACCAGCCGGCCATGCTCTGTCCCACGATCCCCAGGTCGAGTTCCGCTCGCTCGCCGGGCGCCAACCGGGGGGTGCGGACGGTGCCGACGAGCAGGTCATGCACCGTGGTGGGGTCCTCGTTCACCAGCTCGATGATCACCCGGTCCCCGGGCTGCGCCTCCACACTGGCGGGCACGAACCTCATGTCGCGGGCCGCGACCTGGACCCGGACGGTGGTCCCGGTTTCGGCCACCGCCGCCGGGGCGGCCGCGGACCCTACGGGGGCGACTCCCACGGCCGCCGGGTCCAGGCCCACGCCCACGCTGATCGCGATGGCCAGGGCGGCAACCCCTGCCACCAGCCCATCGCCGGTGAAGGCGCTGCGGCGCTCCGGCATCTCGGCCGCGGGCACTCCCGCCACGGCGCGCCGGCGCTCGGTGACAGAGGCGCGGATGCCGCGCACCATGAGCGGCAGGAAGGCCGCCAGCGCGGCCAGCACGAGTACCGAGACCGTCACCTTGACCCAGCTGGGCAGCGGCGTCAGCCACGCGATCAGCCCGCCGTTGATGACGACGAGCCGCACGGTCGCGAAGCGGTCGAACTCGGCCGCCCCCGCCCGCACCACCCGCGGGCCGCCGCCGATCACCGACGGCAGGAGATACGACAGGGCCCCGGTCACCAGCTGAAGCAGGAAGCCGACCACCCACAGGGACGCCAGCATCGGATACCCGGAGGCCAGCTCGACGTCATCGGAGTGGCCGACGTGGACCGCGGTCGCGATGATCGCGACACAGGCCCACACCGCGCCGGCCAGGATCGAGGCCGCGGCGAACTCACGCGGCGGCTTGGCGCGCAGCGGAGCGACCAGGCAGCGGCCCCACCAGATCAGCGCCCCGGCGTACAGGACCAGTCCGGCCACGGACACGGCTCGGACGCCCATCATGGAGCCGAGGATGACCACGCCGATCGACGACATCAGGACCGGAAGCACCTGCTTCGCGAGTCGCTCGGCGCGGTCGTCCATCCGGGTCCGCAGCACCGTCGGCCAGAAGGTCACGAACGTTCCCACGACGGTCAGACCTATCCAGCCCAGGAGCATCGTCATGGTGTGCGAGACGAGGAACGCTGCGTGCCAACGGTCGTCGAGGCCCCAGGCGAGCGTCGCTCCGAACGCGGCGCCCACCGGCAGGCAGGCGGCGGCCGCGACGTAGTAGCGGATGCAGATGCGGAAGCGTCCGGGCAGCGCACGGCGGAGGTCGCGGACGAGGACGGCGCCGTGCCACAGCACGGCCGCTGAGACGGCGGTAGCGCCGACGACGACCAGCCACCACTGCGCCGTCGGGACACCCGCGAACACCAGCAGCGAGCCCGCGGCGAGCACCCCGAGCCGTACGTCCGCCCGCCGCCGCGTGGCGTCGTCGTCGCGGGTCTTGAGCAGTGCCGCGGTGAAGTGGGCGCTCCACACCATCACCGAGTGGGTCAGGGCACCGAGCGCCACCAGGTGCACCATGAGCCACGTGGATTCCGGGACCCACCGGTGGGCCACCGCGACCACGGCCGCGGCCAGGAGCCACACCAGGACCGCGTAGTCACGCAGGGAGCGGCGGCGCCTCATCCCCGCACCGCCGATGCGACGACGGTCAGCGCGAACGCCAGCAGAGCGAGCACGGTCACGGTTCCTCCGGTTCGGTAGAGCAGGCCGGCGCCGGCGAGGGCGCCGGACACTCGGGTGGCCATGCCGATGTTCAGCAGCGCCAGGGGCAGCCACATGGACACTCGGTACGGCAGCGCCCGGCCGATGACCGCCGGGAAGATGGTAGGGGCGTGCGCCATGATCATCGACACCCCGAAGCCCAGGAACACCCCGTGGATCGTGACGTCGTAGTGGCCTTGGGCGGTCGGCTGCCCGACGGCGACCCAGACCGCGCCCGCGACCGCGAGCCAGACGTTGCCCGCGAGCAGCGCGGCCGCGTTGAAGCGGCGGAAGCCGGCGGCGCGGATCATCCGGCGCCCCACGTCGTCGCGGATCAGCCAGGCCGCCACCGCCACGCAGCCCAGCCCCAGCACCCGGAATCCGACGGCGGGCAGCGCGATCGCGAGCGCCGCGCCGAGCGCCACCACCGTCGCCAAGGTCAGCAGGGTGGGGACGGCGCGGGCCCCCATGGTCAGTTGGGCCAGCTCGGCGCGCTCCGCGGCGATCGTGATCACCACGAACGCGACGAGCAGCGGGAGCGCCGCCGCCACGTCCGCCAGCAGGATCGCGGCGGCCGCCAGCGGGACGAAGAGCGCCCCCAACGCCTGCGCGGCCACCAGCGGGAGCGGGGCGCGCAGCCACAGCGCGCCGGCCACGGCGAGGAAGGCGAGGCCGCCGTCGAGCAGGAGGAGTTCACCCAGCAGGGGTGGGGCGCCCGAAATCAGGGCCAGCGATCCGGCGCCGAGCAGCGCGGGCGCGAGGTAGGCCAGCGGATTGCGCAGCGCCTGGGCGCGCTCCAGGGAGATGAGGGTGCCCATGAAGCCCAGGGTCATGGCGGGTCCGTGGAGGTCGGCCAGCCGACTCGAGGCCACGGGCGCCCAGACGCCCAGCCTGAGCAGCGCCGCGTTCAGCCCGGTGAGCAGGGAGACGCCGGCCAGGGCGATGAGCGCGACGCGGAGGCGGCGGGTCGCGGCGGGACCGTCAGTGGTGGTGCGGGACGCCGGTGGCGTGGTCGTGCTCATGCGTCTTGCCGTCGATCTCGGTCCACTCGTCTCCGTCGAGGCCCAGGGCCGCCGCCGGGAACAGACCGTTGTCCTCCTTGTCGATGTGGTCGCGCAGCGCTACCTCGAACGTGTCCATCAGCGAGTGGTCGCCGGCGGCGATGGCCGCCAGGAGCTCGTCGAGCGAGCGGTGCTCGCCGCAGAGGCCGTTGACGTGCTCGGTGAACTCGTCGCGGCGTTTCATGACGCTGAAGAGGCCCACCTCCTCGGACTGCGTGTGCGGACCGAGGAGGTGGGCGAGGTCGCGGGCGCGGGCGGGAACGTCCCCGCCGTCGGTGACGGCACGGCGCAGCTGGCCGCACGCGTTGACGATCTCGACGTGCTCGGCCATGAACCGGCCGATGACCGTGATCGAGTCACACCCGCAGTAGCTGCACATCAGACGCGGGCCAGCTTCAGCTTCCAGGCGTCGGGGCCCTCCTGCACGTAGCTGACGGCGATCGAGTCGCCGTGGCGATCCGAGATCTGGCGCAGCAGCGGAACCGGGTCGTGCGGGGCGACCAGCACGAAGGCGGCACCGGGCTGGAGCCCGTCGACGACGCCGTGGATGGCCGCGTGACGGACCGCGTGCGGGATCGCGCGCGCATCGAGCTCGGGCAGGGACTCGTCATGACCGCCGCAACCGCAGCCTGACTTGGGGGTGAGGGAGATCTCTGTCATGGGCGCAAGATTACTACAAGGATTTTGTATCTATTAGCCGGGGTCCCCTTGCTGGTCGGCGAAGCCGGCCGCCGCCGTCCGGTAGCGGTCGACCACCACCTCGACAAGCAGCGGGTGGGCCCCCAAGGGCTCCGCCGCGACGTCGGCGCCGGCCCTGTTCACGCGGCGCTGGAAGAACCCCGGGCCGATGAGATAGGAGGCCACGGCCACCGGGCCCATCCCCCGGGCGGAGGCGACGGCTTCGGCGACCCGAGGTTCGGCGGCCGAGAGGAAGCCCACCGAGACACGACCCGGCCACAGGCTCTGCACACCAGCGACGACCTGATGCGCGACGTCGGCCGCCTCGGGGCGCGACGACCCAGCGACGGCGACGACCACTGCCGCGTCCTCAGGGGCCCCGGCCTCCCGCAGCCGGTCCACGAGCGCGCGCTCGAGGCGGGGGTCCGGGCCGAGAGGGCCGGTGGAGACGACCGCTCCGGGGTGGGCGGACACCGCCCCGGCGACGTCCACCTCCGTGTGGAATCCGAGCGTCAGGAGGACCGGGACGACCACGACCGTCGCGCCGGCACCCACCCAGCGGTCGACGACGTCGCCGAGCTTCGGCTCCTGCACGTCCACGTACGCTGCCTCGACCGTCACCCCGGGCAGCCGTCGCGCGGCCGCCGCGGCGATCTCGAGGACGACCGCCTGCCCGTCCGGGTCGTCGGTCCCGTGCGCGCACACGATGAGGACAGGTGTCATGCGGAGACCTCCAGTCGGTAGCCGCGGCGCGGCACGGTCCGCACCAGCGAGCGGTCGCCCATGCTGTCCCGCAGACGCGCGACGGCAACCTCGGCGGCGTGGGGATCGTTCGAGCACCCGGGCAGGAGCGCCAGGATGTCCTCCCGCGACACCACCCCACCCTCGGCGCTCACCAGGGCCCTCAGCACGGCCAGCTGCACCTGGCTGAGCGGCAGCGCGCGCCCGTCCAGGGCGGCCGCCGCGCGACGCAGCCGCAGCACGCCCGACGGGGTGACGACGTCAGACGGGGAGCGGTCGTTCAGCGCGGCGCTGAGTTCACGCACGAGGGCGCCCAACCGGTACCGGTCGGGAACCAGGGGGCTCAGTCCGAGCTCGACGAGCGGCGCTGCGGTGACCGGCCCCACCGTCGCCGGGAGCACCGGGCCGGCCATCGCGGCGATGACCTCGTCGCGGAGCCCCTCCCGCTCACAGGCCGACAGGAATTCGACCACCCCCTGGGCGGACGTGAACGCGACGGCGTCCACCTCAGCGCCGGCCACCAGGCCGACGGCGCGTGAGACCGCCTCGGGATCCGGAGACGGCCCCCACCGGTACACGACCAGGGAGGTGACCCGCGCGCCCAACCCGGTCAGGAGCTCGTCGATGCCGTCGCTGCCCGAGCCGTGGTGCTGCACGGCGATGTGCAGCCCGGCCGCACCTTCGTCGGCGAACAGTTCCTTGATCTCGGCGGCGGTCTCGGAATCCGCGACCCAGTCCGCGGTGAGCCCGGCCCCGTGCACGGCGCCCTGGGCCTTCGGGCCGCGGGCGATGATCCGGGCCCGGCGCAGCACCGCGAGGAGCTCGTCGGCGCACCCGGCCGCGTCGGCCGCGTCCATCCAGCCCCGGAAGCCGACTCCCGTGGTCGCCACGACCGCGTCCGGAGGGTCGGCGATGAGCGCCGCGGTCTGCGCGATCAGCAGCTCGTCGTCGGCGTGCGGCACGATGGACAGGATGGGCGCCCGCAGAACCTCGGCCCCGCGCCGTTCCAGCGCGGAGGCCAGTTCAGAGGCTCGCCGCTTGGCGGTCAACACGACACGGCACCCCGCGAGGGTGGTGGCGCCCGGGGCGCCGGCGGCGGGACCGTCCATTCAGCCCGCCCTCGCCAGGGGCGCGTCGCTGCGGCGGGCCGGCGACTCGCAGGTCACCTGCCCCCCGACGTACACCCGGCCGTCGAGGACCGTCACCTCCCAGGTGCCGAGCGCGGCGGCGGGATCCGACAGGCATACGCCTGAGCGGAGATCGAACGCCTGCTTGTACATGGGAGAGAAGAGTACGGGCACCTCCTCGCCATCCACCAGGGACGACCCGACGAGTCCACGGGCCATGACGTTGGCGCGGGCGAAGGGGTCCCACATGCCGACCGCGTACACGCGGTCGTCGTGCAGCCGCACGACGGCGACCTGGTGGCCGGAGATCAGGGCGGCGACGGGGCGTTCGGGCAGCAGGTCGCTGAGGGTGCAGACGGGGTGCATGGTGGTCATCTCGGTCCTCCGACGGGCAGGGTGGCGCCGGCGACCAGGACCGGCCGGCGTTCGGAATCGACGGTCTCGACGCCGGCCTCGCGGTCGGCGTCCGTGGCGGGGCGCGCCTGGCCGCGCTCGCCGACGTACTGCAGGTTGTCGTCCACCGCGTCGGCGGCGTTGACGAAGCCGGCGAATCGGGCCAGCTTGACCGGGTCCTCCAGGACGTCGCGCCACTCGTCGCGGTAGCCCTCGACGTGCCGGGCCATGGCGGCGTCGAGATCCGCGGCGATACCGAGCGAGTCGTCGAGAATCACCTGCCGGACGTGGTCCAGCCCGCCCTCGATGCTCTCGAGCCACACGGCGGTGCGCTGCAGGCGGTCGGCGGTGCGGACGTAGTACATGAGGAAGCGGTCGATGGTGCGCACGAGTTCCTCGGTGGTGAGGTCTTCGGCGAGGAGGGCGGCGTGGCGCGGGGTGAAGCCGCCGTTGCCGCCGACGTAGACGTTCCAGCCCTTCTCGGTGGCGATGACCCCCACGTCCTTGCCGCGGGCCTCCGCGCATTCGCGGGCGCAGCCGGAGACGCCGAGCTTGAGTTTGTGGGGCGAGCGCAGCCCGCGGTACCGCAGCTCGAGGTCGATCGCCAGCGCTACGGAGTCCTGGACCCCGTAGCGGCACCATGTCGAGCCCACGCAGGACTTCACGGTCCGCAGTGCCTTGCCGTACGCGTGGCCGGACTCGAACCCGGCGTCGACGAGGCGGCGCCAGATCTGGGGCAGCTGGTCGATGCGGGCGCCGAACAGGTCGATGCGCTGGCCGCCGGTGATCTTGGTGTACAGGTCGTATTTGCGGGCGACTTCGCCGATGACGATCAGCTTGTCGGGCGTGATTTCCCCGCCCGGGATGCGAGGCACCACGGAATAGGTGCCGTCTTTCTGCAGGTTGCCCAGGTAGGCGTCATTGCTGTCCTGCAGGGGGGCGTGCCTGGGGGCCAGCACGTATTCGTTCCAGCATGAGGCGAAGATCGACGCCGCCGTGGGCTTGCAGATGTCGCAGCCCTTGCCCTTGCCGTGACGGGCGATCAGGGTCTTGAAGTCGCGGATGTCGTTGACGCGGATCAGGTGGTAGAGCTCCTGGCGGCTGTGCGGGAAGTGCTCGCACAGGCTGTGGTCCACGGCGATGCCCCGGCGCCGCAGTTCACTTTCCAGCACCTGCTTGACCAGGGGCACGCAGCCGCCGCAGGTGGTGCCCGCCCGGGTGCGGGCCTTCAGGTCGCCCAGGGTCGTGCAGCCGTCGGCGATGGCGCCGCACAGGGCGCCCTTGCTGACCTGGTTGCAGGAACAGATCTGCGCCGTGTCGGGCAGCGCGTCCACGCCCGGCGCCGGCGCGGCGCCGGCCTGAGGCGCGATCAGCGCGGCTGGCTGGTCGGGCAGGTCCAGACCGTTGCTGAAATACTGGTCCAGCAGACCGAAGGCGCCAGTGTCGCCCACCAGCACGGCGCCGCGCAGTCGCTTGCCCTTCGGGTCCATGACCAGCTTGCGGTACGTGCCGGCCAGCGTGTCCTCGAACACGCAGCTGACGCTGCCGGGCGCGCGGCCGTGGGCGTCGCCGATGGATCCGACGTCCACGCCCAGCAGTTTGAGCTTGGTACCGGGCTGTGCCCCCTGGAAGACCGGCGTGTCCCGGCCTTGCAGGTGCGCGGCGCAGACCCGCGCCATCTCGTAGCCGGGCGCCACCAGGCCGAAGGTGCCGCCCTGCCAGCTGGCGACTTCGCCGATGGCGTAGACGGCGGGATCGGAGCTGCGGCAGTGCTCGTCGATCACGATGCCGCCGCGTTCGCCGATCACCAGGCCGCAGTTGTGCGCCAGGCGGTCGCAGGGCCGGATGCCGGCGGAAAAGACGACCATGTCGGTTTCCAGGAAGTCGCCGTCCGAGAAGCGCAGGCGGTGGCGCGAGCGCAGGCCGTCGCCGATGGCCGAGGTCATCTTCGAGGTGTGGACGTGGATGCCCAGGGCCTCGATCTTCGCGCGCAGCAGGCGTCCGCCGGGCTCGTCCAGCTGCGCCGCCATCAGGTGCGCGGAGAACTCGACGACATGGATGTCCAGGTTCAGGCCGCGCAGGGCGCGGGCGGCCTCCAGCCCCAGCAGGCCGCCGCCGATGACCACGCCGCGCCGGCTGCCGGCGGCGCATGCGCGGATGTCTTCCACGTCCTGCAGCGTGCGGTAGGGCAGGCAGCCGGGACGGTCCGCGCCCTCGATGGGCGGGATGAAGGGGTTGGAGCCCGTGGCGATGACCAGCTTGTCATAGGGGTGGAACTGATCGTCCGAAACGTGGACCTGGCGCCGCTTGCGGTCGATCCAGGCGGCCCGCGTGCCGCGCAGCACGGTGATGCCGTGTTCGCGGAAGAAATCCTTGTCGGCCAGCGTCAGGTCTTGCGCGTCCGCGCCGTCGAAGCATTGGCTGAGCCTCACCCGGTCGTAGGCCGGTCGGGGCTCGCCGCAGAGCACTGTGATGGCGTAGTCGTGCGCTTCGCGCGTCAGTTCTTCCAGCAGGCGGTGGCCGACCATGCCGTGGCCGATGACGACCAGGCGCGGTGCGGCGTGCGGGCCCGAGGCGGAAGCGGGAAGGTCGTGGGGGTTCATGTTTCGCTCCAGGGAAATCCGGTGGTTGGACAGGGCTCAGGATCGCGCGGCGGGCGTGTCCAGGGCGGGCCGCGCGCCGGGATCCTGGGCGGAGACGGGCGCCTGGACCGAGAGCCCGGCCCGCGCGGGCGAGGCCGCCCGGTAGGCCCCGGCGACGAAGACGGCTCCGCCCACGATGTTCCCCAGCGTCACCCAGGCCAGGTTCCAGGCCATGCCGCCCAGGCTCACGGTCTCGGGATGGTTGCCTGCCAGGGCCAGCAGCAACAGGGTCATGTTCGCCACGCTGTGCTCATAGCCGCTGGCGACAAAGGCCATCAGGCACCAGAAGATGACGATGCAGCGGGCGCTGTCGGAGGACACGCGGGCCGACATCCAGACCGCCAGGCACACCAGCCAGTTGCACAGCACGGCGCGGGCGAACAGGCTGGCGGCGCCGCCGTTCATCTTGTGCGCCGCGGCCGTCATCAGCAGTCCCTGCGGGTCTTTCAGCAGGCCGCCGCCCCCGCCCATGACGAACAGGCCCGCCAGCACGGCCGCGCCGCACAGGTTGCCGGTCCAGCTCACCCCCAGGACCGAGAAGGCCTCGGCCCAGCTGCCCTGGCCCCGGTAGCGGCGCAGCGCCATGACCATGGTGTGGCCGGTGAACAGCTCCGCGCCGGCGATGACGACCAGGATCAGCGCGATGCCGAATGTGGCGCCCATGACGAGGGGGCGCAGGTCCGGCGGCACGTGGCTGCCCAGGCTGAGGATCAGGATGATGCCCAGGCCGATGTAGGCGCCGGCCAGCATGCAGCCCACGAAAAATCCAAGGGGCGCGCGTCGCAGCAGGCCGAGTTTGGCGTTGGCGGCTTTTACGAAGCCGTCGATGGTGTCGTCGTACATGGTGCTCTCCCTGATGATGAAAGGACTTCATTCAGGATTAAGCAATTCACGTGCCAGCTCTTGGATGCGGGGGCGGAAAGGTCCGCCCGTCACGCGCCGTGCGGGGGGCGGCGAGGGCTGTCGCGGTGCCGCGCCGGGCGGGCCGGGCCCTGGCCGCTGTCGGGCTGGGCGGATCGCCGATGGGGCGGCCCTGCATCAATGCGGTGCCGCAGTGCACCATGGGTTGCCGGCGCGTGCTGGCGGCCGCCAAGAATATCAGTAGAATATTTGTCCAACCCTTCATTCTTCCGCCAGCGCGGCAGAACCCGCGCTGGCCCGGACAGACAGGACATGCATGCCGGACCTGATCGAAATCCCCGCAACCGACGGCCTGCGCATCGCGCTGGTCTACGCCACTTCCGGCAACCTGGCCGGCCGGCCGGTGTATGCGCCCGGCGCCCGCTGCGCCCTGCGGCCAGAGGCGGCGCGCTGTCTGGAAAGGGCGGTGCGCGCGGCGCGGCGGGCGGGTCTGGGCCTGATCGTCTATGACGCCTACCGTCCGGCGGCGGCCCAGGCGGTGTTCTGGCGGCTGCTGCCCGACCCGCGCTATGTGGCCGACGCGGCCCAGGGGTCGAACCATACGCGTGGCGTGGCGGTGGACGTCACCCTGACGGACGCCGCCGGCGTGCCGCTGGACATGGGCACCGGTTTCGACGACATGCGCGACCAGTCGCATCACGACCGGGACGACCTGCCGCCCGACGTGCAGCGCAACCGGCACATGCTGCTGGGTGTCATGCTGCAGGCCGGATTCCGGTCGATCCCGACGGAGTGGTGGCATTACGAATTGCCCGGCGCGCAGGAATATGCGCTACTGCCGGAAAGCGGCATGGTCCGGGTCGTTCCGGACTGACTAAACCAAGGAGGCGATATGCAATTCACGATTCGAACGGGAATCCGGCGCGCCCTGATGGCGGCGGTGATGGGCGCGGGAGCCTTGGCCCTGGCGGGCGGGGCGCTGGCGGCGACGCCAGCCGACACGCTGGTGATCGGCAAACCGGCCGACCCCCAGACCCTGGATCCGGCCGTCACGATCGACAACAACGACTGGACGGTCACCTACCCGGCCTACCAGCGCCTGATGCGCTACAAGCAGGTCGACGGCCAGGGTTCGACCGAGGTCGAAGGCGATCTGGCGGCCAGCTGGTCGGCCTCGCCGGACAATCTGGTCTGGACATTCAAGCTGCGTGAGGGCCAGAAATTTGCCGACGGCTCGGCCGTGGACGCCCAGGCGGTGAAGCGGTCCTTTGAACGCCTGCTGGCCAAGAAGCAGGGGCCGTCCGAGGCCTTTCCCGCCGACATGAAGATCGATGCCACGGACGCGCAGACCGTGAGGTTCACGCTGCAAAAGCCTTTCGCGCCGTTCCTCTATACCCTGGCCAACAATGGCGCTTCGATCGTCAACCCCAAGGCCATGGCGCGCGACGACGCCGATGCCTGGTTGTCGGGCCATACGGCGGGCTCCGGGCCCTACCAGCTGGTGTCCTGGCAGAAAGGCCAGTCGCTCGTGCTCGAGCGCAACCCGCACTACGCGGGCTCCAAAAAGCCCACATTGGACAAGTTCGTGGTGAAGATCGTGCCGGAATCGTCCGCGCGCCGCCTGCAGCTGCAGAAGGGCGACCTGGATGTGGCCGAGGAACTCCCGGTGGACCAGCTCCAGGCCCTGAAGCAGGACAAGGCCGTGCGCGTGGCTGAATTTCCGTCGCTGCGGGTGACCTACCTGTACCTGAACAATGCCAAGGGGCCGCTGCAGAACGCGGACCTGCGCCGCGCCGTGGTGGCCGCGCTGGATTACCAGGGCATCGTGGACGGCATCATGATGGGACAGGCCAAGCAGATGCGCGGCCCGATCCCCGAGGGCATGTGGGGCCATGACGCCGCGCTGCCCCAGCCCAGGCAGGACGTGGCGGCGGGCAAGGCGCTGGTTGAAAAGGCCGGCGGCGTAAAGTCGCCATTGCTGCTTCGCTATTCCACCCAGGATCCCGCGTGGGAGCCCATCGCGCTCACGGTGCAGGCCAACCTGACCGCCATCGGTGTGCCGGTCAAACTCGAAAAACTGGCCAACGCCACGTTGCGCGAGAACCTCGGCCAGGGCAATTTCGACATTTCCATCGGCAACTGGAGCCCGGACTTCGCCGACCCCTACATGTTCACCAGTTATTGGTTCGATTCGGACAAGAAGGGCCTGGCGGGCAACCGGTCCTTCTATTCCAATCCCCAGGTGGATCAGTGGCTGCGTGAGGCCGCCACCCTTAGCGACCAGGACAAGCGCGTGGCCCTCTACAAACAGGTGCAGGCCCAGGTCGTCAAGGACGCGGCCTACGCCTATCTGTACCAGAAGAACTACCAGGCCGGTCTGGGTGCGAACGTCAAAGGCTTCGTCTTCAATCCCATGCTGGAACGCGTCTTCAATGTCGCCGACATGACGAAATAAAATGAGCGTGTCCTGGCTGTCCGTAGTGCGGCGGCGGCTGGCCAGCCTGGTCTGGGTGGTGGTCGGGGTGTCCCTGATCACCTTCGCCATCTCACACCTGGTGCCCGGCGATCCGGCACGTCTGGTGGCGGGCGACCGCGCCACGCCGGAAATCGTCGCCCACATCCGCGCGCAACTGGGTCTGGATCTGCCCCTGCCGCAGCAGTATCTGCGCTACATGGGACAGCTGCTGCAGGGTGACCTGGGGACATCGATCCGCACGCATCGGCCGGTGCTGCAGGACATCGCCGCGTTCTTTCCCGCCACTCTGGAACTGGCGCTGTCGGCCCTGCTGCTGGCGACGCTGCTGGGCATCCCGCTGGGGGTGCTGTCGGCGGTTTATCGCAACCGCTTCGTCGATCATGTGGCCCGCACGCTGGCCGTCACGGGGATCTCCACGCCGGCCTTCTGGCTGGGGCTGGGCCTGATCGTGGTGTTTTACGGCAAGCTCGGCTGGCTGCCGGGGGGCGGCCGCATCGACCAGGGCCTGGCGCCTCCGCCCGGCTTGACCGGGCTGTATCTGATCGACGCTGCGGTGGCGGGCGACTGGGTCGTCTGGCGCAGCGCATTGCAACACATGATCCTGCCCGCCCTGACGCTGGGTTTCGTGCATCTGGGCGTGGTGGCGCGTCAGGTGCGCTCGTCCATGCTGGAACAGCTGGGCGAGGACTACGTCCGCACCGCCAGGGCTTACGGCCTGAACGCCTGGTCCGTGGTGGTCCGCCACGCTTTGCCCAACGCGTTGATCCCCTCCGTGACGGTGCTGGGCCTGGCCCTGGGCGACCTGCTGTACGGGGCGGTGCTGACGGAGACCGTGTTCGGCTGGCCGGGCATGGGCGCCTATGTGGTGGACTCGATCCAGGCGCTGGATTTTCCGGCGGTGATGGGCTTTGCCGTGGTGGTCTCCTTCGCCTACGTGATCCTGAACCTGCTGGTGGACCTGTTGTACCGGCGCCTCGACCCACGCATCCGGGAGGTCGGCTGATGCGCTACCTGTTTTATCAGTTGCGCCGCAATCCGCTGATGCTGGTGGGGCTGGCGGTCCTCGCGGCCGTGGTTCTGGCCGTGATCCTGGCCGACTGGGTGGCGCCCTACGACCCCGAGCGCATCGACCTGGTGCACCGGCTGGCCGCGCCGTCGGCGACGCACTGGTTCGGCACCGACGAGGTCGGCCGGGACATCTTCAGTCGCGTGCTGTACGGCGGACGACAGTCCATCGGGGTGGGGCTGTTCGTCGCCGGCTGCGCCAGCGCCGTGGGCGCCGTGATCGGTTGTTTTTCCGGGATCGTGGGCGGCCGCGTCGACGGCCTGGTCATGCGGTCCA
Source organism: Castellaniella sp. UBA6218 (assembly GCA_002421865.1). GTDB lineage: Bacteria > Pseudomonadota > Gammaproteobacteria > Burkholderiales > Burkholderiaceae_B > Castellaniella. The sequence continues at coordinate 37,181 of DISE01000045.1, read as the reverse complement.
TGGACGTGGTGCTGTCGGTGCCCTCGCTGGTGCTGATCATGGCGCTGGCGGCGGCGCTGGGGCCCAGCCTGTTCAACGCCATGCTGGCGATCACGCTGGTCCGCATCCCGTTCTACGTGCGGTTGGCACGCGGCCAGACGTTGGGCATCCGCGAGATGGCCTACGTGCAGGCGGCCCGGACCTTCGGCGCGACCCGGCGCCACATGGTGCGCTGGCACGTGGCGCGCAACGCCGCCTCGCCCATCGTGGTTCAGGCCACGCTGGACATTGGCGGGGCGATCCTGATGGCGGCGGCGCTGGGTTTCATCGGTCTGGGCGCGCAGCAGCCCACGGCCGAATGGGGCGCCATGGTGGCGACCGGCCGCAATTTCCTGCTGGACCAGTGGTGGTACACCGTGACGCCGGGCTGCGCGATTCTGGTGACGGCCCTGGCCTGCAACCTGGTGGGCGATGGCGTGCGCGACCTGCTGGACCCGAAGTCGAGGGTGAAATGAGCACTGCGCAGCCCGTTCTGGAAATTCGCGACCTGTCGCTGGAATTCCCCGTTTTCGGCGGGGCGGTGCGGGCGCTGGGCGGCGTCGGCCTGCGTGTCATGCCGGGGGAAATCGTCGGCGTGGTGGGTGAATCGGGCTCGGGCAAGTCGGTGACGGCCATGGCGGCGTTGCGGCTGCTGCCCCCGGGCGGCTACCGGGTCACGGGCGGCACCCTGCGGCTGTGCGGCGAGGACGTGCTCGCGGCGCCCGAGGCGCGGATGCGGCAGTGGCGAGGCCGCCGCGCGGCGATGATCTTCCAGGAACCGATGACCGCCTTGAATCCGACCCGGCGCATCGGCGATCAATTGACGGCCGTGCTGCGCGCGCATCACCGCCTGGACCGGCGCGAGGCGCTGTTGCGCGCCGGCGCGCTGCTGCGTGACATGATGATCCCCGATCCGGACCGGACACTGCGCGCCTACCCCTTCGAACTGTCCGGCGGCATGCGCCAGCGGGTGATGATCGCGATGGCGTTTTCCTGCGATCCGGCGCTGCTGATCGCCGACGAGCCCACCACGGCGCTCGATGTCACCGTGCAGCGCCAGGTGCTTCAGTTGCTGCGCCACCGGGCGCGCCAGCGCGGCGCCGCGATCCTGTTCATCACCCACGACATGGCGGTGGTGTCGCAGTTCTGCGACCGGGTGTACGTCATGTACGCCGGGACGGTGGTCGAGCAGGGGCCGACCGGCCGGGTGCTGAACGCGCCCCGCCATCCCTACACGCGCGGCCTGCTGGACGGCCTGCCGGAACGCGCCGAACCGGGCGCCGATCTGGCCGCAATCCCGGGGCGGGTGCCCGACATGCGCCGCCCGCCGCAGGGTTGCGTGTTCTTCGACCGTTGCGCGTTCGCCGACGAGGCCTGCCGCCGGCCGCCCGAACTGAGGTCCGTGGCCGATGGCGTGCCGGAGCGCCGGGTCGCCTGCTGGCATCCCTTGGCGCCCGGACCGGCGGCGGGAGACATGCGATGACGGCTGCGCTGGTGCTCGATGCCCATGAAATCCTCGTGCGTTTCCCGCTCGCCCGCGATTGGCGGGGGCGGGCGGTGCGCCACGCCCATGCCCTGAATGGCGTCAGCCTTCAAGTGCGGCGCGGCGAGGCCTTCGGCATCGTCGGCGAATCCGGCTGCGGCAAGAGCACGCTGGCGGCCGTCCTGATGGGCCTGCTCAAGCCCACCGAAGGCGAATTGCACAGACCGCCGCGCGGCGATGGGCGGCCGGCCGACGTCCAGATCGTGTTCCAGGATCCGCAGTCCTCGCTGGATCCCCGCCTGCCCGCCTGGAAAGTGATCATCGAGCCGCTGGTGGCGGCCGGACGCGGCCGGATGGGCAAGGCCGCCCTGCGCGCGCGAGCCGAGGCCCTGGCCGTGCAGGTGGGCCTGCGGCCCGAGCAGCTCGGCCGCTACGTGCATGAGTTTTCCGGCGGCCAGCGCCAGCGGATCGCCATCGCCCGCGCCCTGGCGACCGGACCGGACGTGATCGTGCTGGACGAACCGACCTCGGCGCTGGACGTCTCCGTGCAGGCGCAGATCCTCAACCTGCTGAAGGAACTGCGCCGCGCCCATGGGCTGACCTATGTGCTGATTTCGCACAATGTCTCTGTCGTTCGCCACCTGTGCGACCGGGTGGCCGTGATGTACCTGGGCCAGGTGGTCGAGCAGGGGCCGGCCGCGCAGGTGCTGGAATCCCCGCGTCATCCCTACACGCGCGAACTGCTGGACGCGGTGCCCCGCCTGGACCGGCCCTGGCCCGAAGGCGAGCTGGCGCCGCCGGCCGAATTGCCCGGCAACGGCGTCCTGCCTCAGGGCTGCTTCTTTCGCGGCCGATGCCCTTGGGCCACGACCGGCTGCGACCGGCCGCAGGCGCTCCTGGCCCGGCCCGACGAGCCGCTGCACGCATACCGCTGCCACGTGGCGGGGTCGCGCTAGCGCTGGCGAGTCCACTGCGGTGCGGCTGCGGCGAGAGGCCGCCATGGTGGGGAATACCGTCGTGGTTTTGCGACTGTCCGCACGTCCGCCGTTTTCCTATCCTGTCCTTTCGATACGAACAGGAGAGACGACATGAGGGAACGACTGGATTGCGCCATTCTGGCGCCCGGCAGGGAGGACTGGGCGGCCGCCTTGCGTGGCCCGCACCTGGGCGGGCGGCTGGTGTTGCACACGCCGCAGCAGCCGCACGGCACGGCGGCCGAGGCGCTGGCCGACCCGGCCATGGCGCGGGGCCGCTACGACGCCGGGCTGCTGTATGTGGACGAATCCTCGATCCGCGACTGGCGCACGGCCCTGGCCGCCCTGGCGGGCCGCCCGCCCGCCGCGCTGCTGGTCTACGCGGTGGGCCTGAGAGCCCCGGCGGTGCGCGATCTGATGGCGCTGGGGGTGGCCGATTTCGTGCGCCCGCCTTTCTGTCCGGATGAACTGCGCGCCCGGCTGGACCATGCCCTGAACCGTCTGGCGCCGGCCTGTATTTCCGAACACGTGCCGGCGTACGGCGCCAGTCCGCCGGTCCCGGGCTTCGGGCCGGTGCCGCAGCGTCCGCACGCCGTGCGGGCGGGTTCGCCGGAACCCCCGGTCACAGAGTCCGAGATCGCGTTCTGCGACACCATCCTGGATCGTTCCGGCGGCGAGCTGGAAGCCTACGCGGTGGCCGTGGCCATGCAGCGGGCCACCTCGCGGGAATCCTTCCGCGCCGCCAAATGCCAGGTGGTCGCCCGGTTCGAGCGCGCCTACATCCGTGCCGCCCTGGGGCGGCACGCGGGCAACATCACCCTGGCTGCGCGCATGGCCCAGAAGCACCGTCGCGCGTTCTGGGCGCTGATGCGCAAGCACGAGATCGATCCGGCGCCCTACCGGAGCGCACCGGCCCTGGACTGAGGCGGCGCGCTCCGGTGGACGGAATCAGGACCGTTGACCGGCCTGGCCCTGGAAGTATTCCCGCGTCAGCTTCAGCACCAGCGGGCTCAGCAGGATCAGCGAGACCAGGTTGGGCAGCGCCATCAGACCGTTCAGCGTGTCGGCCAGCAGCCAGGCGAAATCCAGCTGGCTGACGGCGCCGAACGGGATCGCGACGACCCAGATGATGCGGTAGGGCAGGGTCGATTTCGTGCCCAGCAGGAACTCCCAGCACTTTTCGCCGTAGTAGCTCCAGCCCAGGATGGTGGTGAAGGCGAACACGACCAGCGCCAGGGTCAGGATGATTCCGCCGATACCCGGCATGGACACTTCGAAGGCGCTGGCCGACAGCGCCGCGCCGCTGGCGCCGCTGCTCCAGACGCCGGAGCACACGATGGCCAGGCCGGTGATGCTGCAGATGATGATCGTGTCGATGAAGGTGCCCATCATGCCGATCAGGCCGGATTGCACCGCGTTGGTGGTGGTGCCTGCGGCCTGTGCGATCCCGGCCGAACCCAGGCCGGCCTCGTTGGAGAAGATCCCGCGCGCCACGCCGTAGCGGATGGCGGCCATGACGGCGGCGCCCGCGAAGCCGCCGGTGGCGGCGATGGGCGAGAAGGCGTGCGTGAAGATCAGGTCCAGGGCTTCGGGGATGCGCTCGACGTTGATGGCCAGCACGACCAGGCCGGCCAGCACGTAGGCCACGCACATGAAGGGCACCAGGGACGCGGCGACCGCGCCGATGCGCTTGATGCCGCCCAGGATGACCAGGCCGATCAGCACCATGGTGACCACGCCCGTCACCCACAGCGGGATGGAGAAAGTGGATTCGAGGGCCTGGGCCATGCTGTTGACCTGGACCATGTTGCCGATGCCGAATCCGGCGAAGCCGCCGAAGATCGCGAACGCCACGCCCAGCCACAGCCATTTGCGGCCGAGGCCGTTCTTGATGGCGTACATGGGGCCGCCGGCGTGTTCGCCGCGGTCGTCCTTTTCACGGAAATGGACAGCCAGCACCACTTCGCAGTATTTGGTGGCCATGCCGACCAGNNCCGGCGATGTTGCCGGTGCCGACGGTGGCGGCCAGGCAGGTCATCAGCGCTTCGAACGGGCTGATTTCCCCTGTGGCCATGTCGCCCCGGTGGCGGCCGCGCCAGATCATCGCGAAGCCTGTGCCGATGCGCCGCAGCGGCATCAGTTTCAGGATCACCATCAGGAACAGGCCGGTCCCCAGGATGAGGACCAGCATCGGCGGCCCCCAGACCAGACCGTTGATCTGGTTGACGAGTTGATTCAGGAATTCCATGTCTAAAACGCCCTCCGATATGAAAATTTCGGGAATCCTAACACTGTGGTTTCAGATGAAACGCCTGAAATTCGAGCGTAAACAGGGAAAAATTCTGTTGACACATGAAAAATACCAAAAGCAAGGGTAAACCATGATGTCTGAATCTGGGCTCCCGCCGGGACCGGCGCCCATAGCCTTGCGGTTGACGGCGCCGTAGCCCGCCCCGATTCCCCAAGCCGGGTAAAATCCCGGCAACGTCCCCGCACGGACGATTTCCCGGATCCGTGGTGGACGTTCGTCTCACCGGATCCCGCGCCGTTCTCCTAGGATCCGCTGTGCCCGAACTGAAAAACGACACCTTCCTGCGCGCCCTGCTGCGCCAGCCTGTGCCCTGTACCCCGCTCTGGATGATGCGGCAAGCCGGGCGCTACCTGCCCGAATACAACCAGACCCGGGCGCAGGCCGGGTCCTTCATGGGGCTGGCCCAGAATCCGGAATATGCCTGCGAAGTCACGCTGCAGCCGCTGCGGCGCTTCGACCTGGACGCGGCCATCCTGTTTTCCGACATCCTGACGGTGCCCGACGCGATGGGGCTGGGGCTGCAATTCGTGGCGGGCGAAGGGCCTCGCTTCGAGCGCCCCTTGCGCGACGAGGCCGCCATCCAGGCACTGCGGGCACCCGACCTGGACCGGCTGCGCTATGTGTTCGACGCGGTGTCGCTGATCCGCCGGGAACTTGCCGGCTCGGTGCCGCTGATCGGGTTTTCCGGCAGCCCCTGGACCCTGGCCTGCTACATGGTCGAGGGCGCGGGCAGCTCGGATTACCGGCGGATCAAGACGCTGCTCTACAGCCGGCCCGACCTGCTGCATCGCATCCTGTCGGTCAACGCCCAGGCCGTGCAGGCCTACCTGAACGCACAGATCCAGGCAGGCGCCCAGGCCGTGATGGTGTTCGACAGCTGGGGCGGGGTGCTGGCCGACGGTCTGTTCCAGCAATTCTCCCTGGCCTACACCCGCCAGGTGCTGGACGGTCTGATCCGCGAACACGAGGGCCGTCGCGTGCCGGTCATCGTCTTCACCAAGGGCGGCGGCCAGTGGATCGAGGACATCGCCGCCACGGGCTGCGATGCCGTGGGACTGGACTGGACGGCCAACCTGGCCGCCGCCCGCCGCCGTGTCGGCGACCGGGTCGCCCTCCAGGGCAATCTGGATCCCATGACGCTGTTCGGCGGCGAGGCCGCCATCCGCGCCGAAGTCCGGCGGGTGCTGGCCGATTTCGGCCCGGTCGGGGCCGGAGGGCATGTCTTCAACCTGGGCCACGGGATTTCCCAGTACACGCCGCCGGAGGCCGTCTCCGTACTTGTGGACGAAGTCCATGCCGCCAGCCGCGCGTACCATGAATCATGACGCCCGTCAGCCGGTGGTTTGCGCCATGCGGAGCCCGGAAATCACGGCCATACGGCGTGTTTGATGTTCAGAACGCCAGAGGATGCGGGCTTCGGGGTTTTGTGCTTATGCACAAAAATCTCAGACATCGGGGTTTACGCGCATCATTGCAGACAGATTCTCGCTATGTCGCATAAACCATTGTTTTAAAAGCACAAATAAGTCTTTGTTGCGGACCTTCGAAAGACTTGACCATTTGGACGGCTTGGTGTTGACCCCTCTTTACGGCGATTCTCCACAAAGTTATCCACAGGCTGGGCGCGTCAGGGCGGCGGCGGAATGCCCATGCCGGTGAAACGGCCAGCGGACGCGGGTTCCGGCGCGTCGGGCAGTGCCGTCGCCCCGGCTGCGGACCCGGTTCCGGCACCCGAGCCGCCCGACGGGGCGGGGGAAACCATTTACCTGGCCGTGGCGCTGGATGTGCCCCTGCCCGGTCTGTTCGATTATTCCCATGACCGGCCCGTGGAGCCCGGTGTGCGCGTACGGGTGACGTTCGGCCGCAGGGCCATGGTGGGCATGGTGTGGGCCGTGCGCGAGGCGCCCGGCGTGGCCGCGGACCGGGTGCGGCCGATCGACGCCGTGCTGGACGACCTGCCGCCCATGCCGGCCGATTGGCTGCGTCTGGCGGAATTCGCCGCGCACTATTACCACCGGCCCCTGGGCGAGGTGCTGCTGCCGGTGTTGCCGCCGTCGCTGCGCAAGCCCGCCGCCTACACCGGCGCGCGCTCCGCGGGGGGGCCAGTGTGCCGCGCCGACCGGCGGCCCGGCGGGTCGCGTGCGCGCAAGAGCAAGGAAGTCGCCCAGGCCGGGCCGGTCGATCCGGCGGCTGGCGTGGCCGTTGCCGCGCGGCTGGCGTCCGATCAGGCGGGGGACGATGAAGGCCCGGTTCTGACCGACGCGCAGGTCCGCGCCCTGGCGGGCCTGCGGGATCTGCTGGCGGCCGGGGCCGGTGTGGCGTTGCTGCATGGCGTGACGGGCAGCGGCAAGACCGAACTCTATCTGCGCCTGGCGCGGGACGTGCTGGCGGCGGGCCGGCAAGTGTTGCTGCTGGTGCCGGAAATCAATCTGACGCCGCAGCTGGAACAGAGCGTGCGCGCGCGCCTGGGCGACCGACTGGCGGTGATCCACAGCCGCCTGTCCGAAGGCGACCGCCTGCGCGCCTGGCTGCGGGCCTCTCGTGGCCAGGCCGAGATCCTGCTGGGCACGCGCCTGGCCCTGTTCACCCCGCTGCCGCGTGCGGGACTGATCGTGGTCGACGAGGAACACGACGCATCCTACAAGCAGCAGGACGGTCTGCGCTATTCGGCACGCGACCTGGCGGTGTGGCGCGGCCATGATCTGGGCATCCCGGTGGTGCTGGGGTCGGCGACGCCGTCCCTGGAGACCTGGCGCCATGCGCAGGAGGGCGACTACCGGCTGCTGTCGCTGCCGGAGCGCGCCCAGGCCCAGTCGTTGCCTGAGATCCGTCTGGTGGATACGCGCCGCGCCCGGCTGGAACAAGGCTTCACGCCCCAGTTGCTGGACGCGCTGGAAAGCCGGCTGACGCAAGGTGGGCAGAGCCTGGTGTTCATCAACCGGCGCGGCTATGCGCCGGTGCTGCGCTGCGCGTCCTGCGCCTGGGTCAGCCAGTGCCGGCGCTGCACGGCGCACATGGTGCTGCATCGCCTGGGCGGCAGGCACGTGCTGCAATGCCACCACTGTGGCGACGCCATGCCGGTGCCGCGCGCCTGCCCTGATTGCGGCGACCCCGATATCCAGCCCATGGGGCGGGGCACGCAGCGGGTCGAGGAATTCCTGGCTGAACGTTTTCCCGGCGCGCGCGTGCTGCGCATCGACGCCGACGCCACCCGCCTGAAAGGCAGCGCCGAAGCTTTGTTCGCCCGGGCGCACGCCGGCGAGGCCGACATCCTGGTGGGCACACAGATGGTGTCCAAGGGGCACGATTTCGCGCGCCTGGGGCTGGTGGGCGTGCTGAACGCCGACGCCATGCTGTTTTCCCAGGACTTCCGCGCGCCGGAGCGGCTGTTCGCGCAATTGATGCAAGTGGCCGGCCGGGCCGGCCGGCGCCAGGGCGGCGCCCAGGTGATCGTGCAGACCGATTATCCCGAGCAGACGGTCTACCAGGCGCTGTTGCGCCACGATTACGCGCGCTTCGCCGCCTACGCCCTGGAAGAGCGCCGGGAATTGGGCCTGCCGCCGTTTTCCAGCCAGGCGCTGCTGACGGCGCAGGCGGTCCGGGTGCGCGACGCGCTGGACTTCCTGGAAGCCGCGCGCGCCCGGGCGGGTGCGCTGACTGAAGCCGCCGGCGTGCGGATCCATGATCCCGTGCCGTTGCGCATCGTGCGCGTGGCGCGGGTCGAACGCGCCCAGCTGCTGTTCGAATCCGACGGGCGCGGTGCGCTGCACCGGCTGTTGCGGGCGCTGCTGCCCGGCCTGGATGAGCTGGCCCGGGGCGGCGTCCAGCATTGGGGGATCGAGATCGATCCTCAGGAGATCTGATCCGTGGAACAGGGATCCACTTTGCCGCAGGGCCTGAACGCCCGCCAGCGCGAGGCCGTGCTCTACCTGGACGGACCATGCCTGGTGCTGGCCGGCGCAGGCAGCGGCAAGACCCGCGTCATCACCCAGAAAATGGCTTATCTGCTGCGCGAATGCGGCTATCAGGCTCGTCACGTGGTGGCGTTGACCTTCACCAACAAAGCGGCCCGCGAAATGAACGAGCGGGTCCGCGCGCTGGTGGATCCCCGGCTGCTGCGCGGGCTGACGGTGGGCACCTTCCATTCGCTGGGGCTGCGGTTTTTGCGCGAGGAGTATGCCTGCGCGGGGCTGAAGCGCGGTTTTTCGATCCTGGACGCGACCGATGCCCAGGGCATCATCCAGGAACTGCTGGCCACGACCGACCGCGCCCGTCTGCGAGCGGTGCAGCAGACGATCTCCCTCTGGAAGAACGCCCTGCTGGACCCGGACGGCGCGTCGCGGGTCGCGCAAGGCCCCGACGAGGCCGAGGCGGTGCGTGTCTACCGCAGCTACGAGGCGACCTTGCGCGCCTACCAGTCGGTGGATTTCGACGACCTGATCCGCCTGCCCGCGCGGATGCTGGCGGCCGACGAGGCCCTGCGCGCGCGCTGGCAAGCGCGGGTCCAGTACCTGCTGGTGGATGAATACCAGGACACCAACGTCTGCCAGTATCAGCTGGTGCGCATGCTGTGCGGGGACCGGTCCATGTTCACGGCGGTGGGCGACGACGATCAGGCGATCTACGCCTGGCGCGGCGCCACGGTGGAAAATCTGGCCCAGCTGGGGCGCGACTACCCGTCGCTGCGGCTGATCAAGCTGGAGCAGAATTACCGCTCCGTCCAGTCCATCCTGGAGGCGGCCAACCGGGTGATCAGCCACAATCCCAAGACCTTCGACAAGACCCTGTGGTCGGAACTGGGGGCGGGCGAGCCCATTGTGGTCACGCCCATGGATTCGGATCTGGCCGAGGCCGAGTCCATCGCCATGCGGTTGTCGGCGGCACGCTTCGAGCGCCAGGCCCAGTGGAAGGATTTCGCCGTGCTGTACCGGGGCAACCACCAGGCCCGTGTGATGGAGCAGGCCCTGCGCACCTTGCGGATTCCCTATACGGTGTCGGGCGGGCAGAGTTTCTTCGACAAGGCCGAGATCCGCGACGTGCTGGCCTGGCTGCGGCTGATCGCCAATGAGGACGAGGACCCGGCCTTCATCCGCGCGGCGACCACGCCCCGGCGCGGCATCGGCCAGGGCACCCTGCAGGCCCTGGGCACGGAAGCCGCCCGGCGCGGTGTGTCGCTGTACGCGGTGGCGGCCGACGTGTCCGAAGCCGTCCTGCCTGCACCCCGGCAGCGCGAGGCCGTGCGCGAATTCGTCCGGCTGGTGGATCACTTCCAGGCGCGCGCGGCGCGGCGCGGCGGCGCGGTGCCGCCCCTGCCGGGCGCCGACGTCCAGGGCGATCTGCTGGCCTTCGACCCCGATCCGCCCGCCTTTGACGTGGATCCTGTGTCATCGGAAGGCTCGGGCGGACCGGCGTCCGCCGGTCTGGCGGGCGCGGCGACGGGCATCGACGGCCTGCGCGGCGACGACGCGGGACGGGTGCTGGACGACCTGCTGGGCGCGATGAATTACGAGCGTCACCTGTACGACACGCTTGACGAACGTCAGGCCCAGTCCCGCTGGGCCAATGTGCTGGAATTGCTGGACTGGCTCAAGCGCAAGGCGGACGAGGATGACATGACCCTGCTGGAACTGGTCCAGCACGTCGCCCTGGTCACCATGCTGGAGCGCGCCGACGACGAGGAGCCCGACGCGGTCAAACTGTCCACCCTGCACGCGTCCAAGGGGCTGGAATACCCCCACGTCTATCTGATCGGGGTCGAGGAAGGACTGCTGCCGCATCGGGGCGGCGACGACGAGGGGGATGTGAGCGAGGCCGCTGTCGCGGCCCGGGCGCGGCGCATCGAGGAAGAGCGCCGGCTGATGTATGTGGGCATCACGCGCGCGCAGCGCACGCTGAGGATCAGTTGGTGCCGCAAGCGGCGGCGAGGCCGCGAGGACACGATCTGCGAGCCCTCGCGTTTCATCGCGGAAATGGGCCTGCGGGCCGAAGCGCCCGCCCCGGTCGGCGATACCGACCCGGACCGGACGCTGGACCGGCTCAAGGCCCTGCTGAAACGCTGATTACCAGGGTGTGCGGCTGTAGCGCATGTCACGCGCGCGGGCTTCGGCCTGGGCGTTGATCACGTTGGCGATGAAGCGGCCGGTGGCGCGAGCGGCGCGGCCGAGCGCGCGGCCCGCCGTGCGGATGCCCTTGCCCAGTTGCAGGGGCTGGTGCGTGGCGTCGAGAAGGGAGTAACTGTAGGCGCGTTCGAGAGCGTCGGACAGCAGATTCGGGGTGTGCGTGGCTTGCATGACTGACTCCTGTTTCAGAAGCTTCAGATTTCAACAAGGTCAGTATAGGGTAAACCCTAATCGAAAGATAGGGGAAAACCCTAATCATGTGTAAGCACCTGAAATCAGCCCCGGTTTGTGTTCTGAAAAACAACAGACCGGGGCGCGCAGGCCGGTGTGGCCCGCTTACGCGTTTCAGCTTGAGGCGGCCTTGCGATAGAAGAACTGCTGAAAAGCCGCCTGGGCTTCGGGCGATTTCAGGCGCTCGAAGAATACCGCCGCTTCGGCGTCCAGGACCTGGTGGACCTCGGCGCGGCCGGGTTCGCGCAGCAGGCGCTTGCTGGCGCGGACAGCCGGGGCGGGCTGGGCGGCCAGCGACCGGGCGCAGGCGCGCGCTGCGGCGAGCGGGTCATCCGCCAGGGTGGTCAGCAACTGGCCGGCCAGCGCTTCCTCGGCTCCGAAGGGTTCGGCGCCCAGCAGCCACCGGGCGGCCCGCCGTTCGCCCGCGATGCGCGGCAGCAGCAGACTGGAGGCGCCTTCCGGGCACAGGCCCAGGGATACGAAGGGCAGGCGGAACACCGCGTCGGCCGTGGCGTAGACGAAATCGCAGTGCAGCAGCAGCGTGACGCCCACGCCCACCGCCTGGCCCCGCACTGCCGCGATCACCGGCACGTTCACCGAGGCCAGGGCGTGCAGGAAGGCGATCGAGCCCACGTCGCGGCTGTTCTGCGGCATCTGGAATTCCGCCAGATCGTTGCCGGCGGTGAAATGCCCCCCCGCGCCGTGCAGGATCACCGCCGCGCAGGCGGGGTCCGCGTCGGCCTCGCGCAGGGCGCGTTCGATGTCGCGGTACATGGCGTCGGTCAGGGCGTTGCGCCGTTCGGGACGGTCGATGAGGATTTCCAGGACGGCGCCCTGGCGTTCGATGCGGATCATACGCGGGCCTCCTCGACGAAACCGTCGCGCAGCGCCTGGGCGGCTTCGCGGTATTCGTCGCGCAGGCGGGCGACGATGTCGGCGGTGGGCAGCACGGCGTCGATGTTGCCCACCCCCTGGCCTGCGCCCCAGATGTCGCGCCAGGCTTTCTTGCTGTCGCCGCCGAAATTCGTGTCCTGGGCGGCGGGCAGATTGTCCGGGTCCAGCCCGATGTTGCGCACGCAGGGCTTCAGATAATTGCCCGGGATGCCGGTGAAATACGGGGTGTAGACAATGTCGGCGGCGGCCGTGTCGACGATCATCCGCTTGTATTCCGGCTGGGCGTTGGCCTCGGTGCTGGCGATGAACCGCGTGCCGACGTAGGCGAAGTCGGCGCCCATCGCGCGCGCGGCCAGAACGTCCTGGCCCCGGCTGATGGCGCCCGACAGGCAGACCGGGCCGTCGAAGATGCGCCGGACTTCGCCCAGCAGGGCAAAGGGCGACAGCGTGCCCGCGTGGCCGCCGGCGCCCGCGCACACCAGGATCAGGCCGTCGACGCCGGCTTCCAGCGCCTTCTGCGCGTGGCGCAGCGTGGTCACGTCGTGGAAGACCTTGCCGCCCCAGCTGTGGACCGCGTCCACGACCTGGTTGGGCGCGCGCAGGCTGGTGATGATCAGCGGCACGCGGTGTTCGGCGCAGACTTCCAGGTCGTGCTGCAGCCGGTCGTTGGACTGGTGGATGATGTGGTTGATGGCGTAGGGCGGGATCGGCCGGTCCGGGTCGGCTGCGCGCAGGGCCGACAGGCTGGTTTCGATCTCCGTGAGCCATTCGCCCAGCTTTTCCTGGGGACGCGCGTTGAGCGCCGGCATCGAGCCGATGATGCCGCTGGCGCATTGGGCGATCACCAGTTCCGGGTTCGAGACGATGAACATGGGCGCCGCCATGACGGGCAGCGTCATGGACTGGTGCAGTGCCGTGACGATGGGGTGGGGCATGGGATTTGTCTCCGCGTGGGGATGAGGCCGCCCGGATCGGCCGGGCGGACGGGCCCCGGCTGGCCCGCCGGGTGGTGTCCCATTCTAAATCAAACAATCGTTTGAAAATAGATGGGTAAAGCACGGCCGGATACGCGGCGTCTGCGCATGAAAAAACCCCGGCGCGGGCCGGGGTTGCAGGTGCCGATGGGCCGCGCCGATGGGCGGCCGGCGCCGGGCCTTATTTCGCGGCGTCCACCATGTACTGGATGGCGGCCTTGAGCTCTTCGTCGGAGGCTTGCGAGCCGCCGCGCGGGGGCATGGCGTTCACACCGTTGATCGCGTTTTTCAGCATGGTGTCCAGGCCCGTCTTGATGAAGGGTTCCCAGGACGCCTTGTCGCCGAACTTGGGCGCGCCGGCCAGACCGATGGAGTGGCAGGTGATGCAGACCGACTCGTAGAGTTTCTTGCCGACGGCATTGCCGGCGTCGGCCTGCGCGGCCGGCTTGGCCTCGGCCTGGGGCGCGGCGACCGGGGTGGCGGCCGGTTTGGCTTCGGCAGGCTTGGCCTCGGCCTGGGGCGCGGCGACCGGGGTGGCGGCCGGTTTGGCTTCGGCAGGCTTGGCCATGGCGGCCTGGGGGGCTGCGGCCGGCGCGGCGGCCGCTTCGGGCTTGGCGGCATCGCCGGCGGCGGCGGGTTCCTTGGGTTCGTCGAAATTGGCGCCCGAATGGTTGGTCATGTAGACCACGGCGCGCGCGACTTCGAAGTCGTCCAGCGAGGCGTTGCCGCCCTTCGGGGGCATCGCGTTGATGCCGTGGATGGCATTCTGGACCAGGCTTTCGTAGCCCAGCTTGATGTATTTCGCCCAGGCGTCCTTGTCGCCGAATTTGGGCGCCCCGGCCACGCCCGTGCCGTGGCAGGCCGAACAGGTGGACTGGAAGACCTGTTCGCCGGTCTTGAAGACCTTGGGCGCATCGGCGTCGACCAGCTTGAAGCCGGCCACGGGCTGGATGCGCCGGGCAATGGCTTCTCCCGACTGGCTGTCGGAGCCGGCGCCCGTGCGGATGGACGCGCCCACCAGGTTGACCAGCAGGATGATGACCGCGATCGGGATCAGGAAGGCCAGGATGACGGTGACCAGCAGCTGACGCGGGGTCTTGATGGCGCTTTCGTGTCCGTGGGCGTGTTCGGGGAGACTCATGTTGGGATCCTGGTAATCGTTCATGTTACAGGCTTCAACCGAAGATTATAGCGACTGGCCTGGGCGGCTGCATGGGGCGCATGAGGCCATGCCAGCGGGGGCGGCGCAAACACGCTACAATGACGTCCCCATGCCGCGCCTGTAGTTCAATGGATAGAATAGGAGTTTCCGAAGCTTCTGATACAGGTTCGATTCCTGTCGGGCGCGCCAGTCATGCATGGGTCTGGTTCCGGGTCGGACATATCCCACTGCTGGGGTGGGCTCGGCCACGACATTGGCGTTTTGCGGTGCGCCGGCCCTTTCGAGTCCGATAGGCGGCGGGTGCGTCCCCATTGAATGGCCTTGCTCCGCTCCCCCCGGGAGCCAGGCGAGCGGCCATGCCGCTCCCGGCCTTCTACTAGAAAATTCAACCCTCCTGAGGACTAGTTTCCGGGGGGATTGGCCGGTGCCAAATAGTTTTCCGCTTCCTCATACGCTTTAATTATTGTTTCAATTGCACCCTCTTCACGAGGAATCTTCATGGCTGCCGCTTTTTGAAGCAACTCATAGCCATAATCCATGCGAGCCCATGGGTGCCCCCTATCGGCTGCCTCGCGCAACAACCCGAGCGCTTCATTTCGAACCGTTGTGGCGTCTCTGCCATCCGCTCTGGGATTGATGTTTTCTGCCTTATTATTCACTAAGACTTGATAAGCGTATCTGTATTGAGCATGCGTATCTCTCTGTCGAGTGGCCTGGTCATATAAATAACCCATTGCCAAGCGCTTGTTGGCCAATTGTTCTTCAGCGGGACGCTGGGCTAACGGATTGGGTATGGTCTGGCCATTGCGGTCATGCAGTGGACCGAGTGAAAGCCACATATGCGAATAGGCCTGCCGCGCGTCGGAATTTAACGGCTCAAGCGCGGCAGCGCGGAGGTATTGCTCCGCCTGAGCATAATCCGGTAAAGGCAAACTGTCGGGCCAAAGCGAGTTTCCTCCTTGGTAGGTGTTTACCACCAGCATGGCATAGTCATATTGAGCTCGAGGCATGCCCTGCTCGGCGGCCTGGCCTAAAAATCCCACCGCTTCTGCGACGTCGAGATATGGGTCTTGCAGCTTATGCGGCAACGCTGACTCTTCGACGCGACGTGCCAGTTCAAAAGTGAGCTTGGCGTACTCCATCCGAGCGCTTGCGTTGCCATTCTCGGCATAAGGTCGCAAGCAGTGCAAGGCATCTTGCAAATCATTCATCTGCCGCACAGCATCCCGTTGCAAAATAGGGTTGGGGGTGGATGACCCATTTTCTCCAGCAATCAGGACGGGCGGTTTGCTAAACAGTTCCGCATAACTAATGGCCGCCTGGGCATCGCCATTGGTAGCGGCCCTGCGGAAGAAAATTTCCGCATCTTCGAAACTGGGCCTGACAGAAAAAAAGCCTCTGGCGTCGTTGTAATAGGTGCTTCTGACGCGGTTTGCGTATTCGCGTGCCGCTGCGGGGTGGTTTTGTTCGGCCGCGCGTCTCAAATAAGGCTCTTCGGGAGGTTGAAAGGTAGTTGTTAAGTAAGAGTCAAATGCCAGGCCGAACTGGTATTGTGATTCGGCATCGCCTTGGTCAGCCCGATGCCGTAGGGCAATGATGGGATCAAAAACCGCGTTTCCCTGCTGATTATAGAGGTAAGTGGATTCAATCCGCTCTTCCATCGAGTAAGCCGTAGGACATACGGTCGGTTGAGCAGGGGTGGCGCTTAAATCATTGGCGGGAGCGGGGGTGGCAATTCTGGAAGCGTTGCCATAAGAAGAATAGGCGCCCAAAGCATTGGAAACTGAGGATATCATTTTTATATAAAGCTGAATCGGATATTATAAAAATCCGGAAAAAAGGCAGGATGTTGGAACTGGGCGATGTGCTGGCCGTGCAGGGTGTGAGCTGCCTGTTTTCGCGGAAATCATTTGGGTGAATTGCCATGGCCAGCTTTGGTTTCTGTGGCTTTGTTTTGGCGGTGGTTCCGAAGCCTGCCTGGTTTTTTTTTCTGGCTGTGGCTTGTCAATGGGTTGTGTCCATTGAACTTGATCCCGGCTGCCTGACGGATTCGTCGAACAGGTGTCCGGCACAGGCGTGTCACTTATTTCGAGGCTTAAAGATGTGCCTTCATGCATCCCTGGTCGGGGGGGCGGCAGACGGAAGGAGCACGGTGACGCTCAAGCCGGTCTGCCGGGCCAGGTCCGAGAAATCGAGGCGGATTTCCGCGCCGATGCGATGGGCGATCGTCTGGACGATGGACAGCCCCAGGCCAGAGCCGATCTGCTCGCTGCCCAGCGTGCGATAGAAGGGATCGAAAACCCGGTCCCGCTCGTCCAGTGGAATGCCCGGCCCGTTGTCCTGGATGCGCAGCCTGGCCTTCCCGCCCGACACATCCACCGAGAGATCGACCTGCCCGCCCTCTGGCGTGTAGCGGATGGCGTTATCGACCAGGTTTCTGACCACGGCGATCAGGTCCGGCTCGCTCACCCACACTTCGGCGTTCTGCGTGCCCGCGACACCGATGTCGATGTGCTTGGCCTCGGCCAGCGGCATGAGGTCTTCCAGTACGTGGCGATAGATGTCCTGTATCGAGACCGGCGACTGTGGCACGTCGGTGGCCGACTGTGCCTTGGCCAACGTCAACAGTTGATCCAGCAGGCTCCGGCCGCGCTCGATCCCTTGACTCAGCGCCGTCAGCCGTTCGCGTGCCAGAACGGACATTTCCGCGGCCGCCAGCCGTTCCGCCTGCAGCGATAGGGCGGTCAGTGGCGAGCGCAGTTCGTGCGCGGCATCCGCCACAAAGCGGCGTTGGGCATCCATCGACTGACCGACACGGGTAAGCAGGCGATTGATCGCCACGGCGAAGGGGCGAACCTCGGCCGGAAGGTGGCGGTCGTCGACAGGATGCAGCTCCTGCTCCGCCCGTTGATCGATTTCCCTGGAGAGCGCGGCAATGGGCCGGAACATCTTGCGCACCAGGTCGGCGACGATCAACAGCAGCACCGGCACGAGGATCAGGAAAGGCATCACCGTGCGCAGCGCCCCGTCGCGGGCGATTTCATTGCGGAAACCAGACTCTTGAGCCACGGCGATGCGCTCACCTGCCGCTGTGGTCTTGACCAGCACGCGAAAGGTCTCGCTGCCGACTTCCAGCGTGTGCAGTCCGTCGGGCAATGTCGCCGGAAGCGGCAGCATGCCTCCCGCATCCACGCCTGCCGTGGAGGGGCCGGTCTCTCCCAGGCGCTGGACGATCACGCGCGCTTCCTCATCGGCATCCTTGAGACGGGGGTCGATGCCCGGCGCGGGCGGCGACAGGTGCTGGCGGTCCATGAGATGCGCGACCTGGCGCAACACCTCGTCCTGTAGCTCGTGGGCCTCGTCCAGGGCGGACAGGAACGAGAAAACACCCGCTACGATCGCCACCACGAGAATGGCCAGCGACAGGGTGAAGGACAGCTTGAGCTGAACCGACGCGTTCAAGCGGGTTTTGAAACCATCCATCCGATCCCCCTGACGTTTTTGATGGCCTCGCTGCCCAGCTTGCGACGCAGCGCATGGATCAGATATTCGACGGCATTGCTTTCCACTTCTTCTCCCCAGCCGTAGATGCGATCCTCCAGATCGCTGCGCGAGAGAATCGCCCCGGGGCGTATCAGCAGGGCTTGCAGCAGGGCGAACTCGCGGTTGGACAGTTGCTGCGGGGCGCCGCCATGGACGCGTGCCTCTTTGGTGGCCGGATCGAGCGACACCACGCCGTTGCCGAGCACCGGTGCCGCCGCGCCGGCCTTGCGCCGCAGAACGGCGCGCATCCGGGCCAGCAGCTCCGCCATCTGAAACGGCTTGGACACATAGTCGTCGGCCCCGCCGTCCAGGCCGCGCAGGCGATCATCCAGGCCGTCGCGCGCCGTGATGATGAGCAGGGGGATCGGGTCGCCTCTGGCGCGCAGGCTGGCCAGCACCTCCAGTCCATCCTTGCCGGGCAGGCCCAGGTCCAGCAGCACCAGATCGTAGTGCTGGCAGCCCAGCGTCGTGAGCGCCGTCTGTCCGTCCTTCACCCAATCGGCGGCATAGGACGCATCCCTCAGCGCGCCTTGGATCGCATCACCGATCATGGGATCGTCCTCGACCAGCAAGACCCGCATCCCCCCTCCGTTCAGTCATGGTTCAATGTGCCGTCCGGCTGACCGCCGCTTGGCCAGCAGGGTGGCGGTCGGCATGAACGCCAGCCACCAGCGTACCCGATTCCGAGCGGCTTCCATGAATACCGATCTGGGCGGATGCCACCAACATCACGATCACGGCAAGAAACAGGGCGCTGGTCCACATGGCCCCCATCCCAAGGCCGCCATCGGCCTTGGCCTGGGTCAGAAAATCGCCGAGCGCGGCTCCGAAGGGGCGGGTCAGGATGTAGGCGATCCAGAAGGTCAGGACCGCGTTGCCACCCATGCGCCAGGCGGCATAGGTGACGCCGATCAGCGCGCCGAATGCCACCGCTCCCCAGGTAAAGCCCAGGCCCAATGCCTCGGTCGCCAGATCGCCTGCGGCCGTGCCCAGCGCAAACGTGCAGAGGATGGCGGTCCAATAGAACAGTTCGCGCCTGCGTGTCACGATGTCGTGGATGGACAGCGTGCGCTCGACCCGATGCCAGACAAAGAAAATCGCGGCGAGTACTGCGGCGAACGCGGAGGTGCTGATGTACAGGCTGACGCCGAGGCCATCGGTCAGCAGGTCGGTGATCTGCGTGCCGACCACGCTGACCAGGACCACCGTCAGCCAGTAAGTCCAGGGGGTATAGCGGCGGGTACGCAACTGCATGAACAAGGTGGCCGCCAACAGAGCCGCCATGATGGTTCGTGTCACGCCTTGGCCCAAGCCTGCGTTGACCGCCAGAAAATCGGCTCCCGTTTCGCCCACCGTGGTGGACATGATCTTGATGATCCAGAATGAAAGCGCGACTTCCGGGACTTTGTTGAGCCAGCTTGTGGAGCCGCCCGCGGGCAATTTGTTCATGATGTTCTCCTGACCAAGTGAAATGGCCGGCCTCAGTCTGGCTGGTCGGACTTAGCCCGCCCATAGGGTTACGCGCGTACCCATCCGAGCGCGATCAACTTGCCGAAAAGTCGATGATGAATGGCGGCGGCGAGCTGATAACCTGGCTCCAGGTACCAGCGGGCTGCACGCAACGCAAGCCAGGCGCCGACTGCGGCGACCGCGATTGCCCCGAGCATGTCGAACGGGAAGTGCACGCCAAGATAGATGCGCGCCCAGGCGATGGGAACGCCCGCCAAGGCCAGCCCGATGCCTCTGCCGCGCTGTCCTCGCTGGAACAGGAGACTGAACGCAATTGCCCACCACAGCGTCAGGTGATCGCTTGGGAATGACGAGTCGGCGGCATGGGGGATGAATGTGTGCCCCAGGCCGATCATGAAAGGCCGGGGATGCGACCAGGCCAGGCCGATGGCTTGGTTGATCAGGAGGCCCAGTACTCCTGCCGCAGTGGCGACGAGCATGGCCTTGCGGGTGCCTTCGTGGCCACGCAGCCAGCCGATACTGATCGCGAGCGGCACCGCCCAGATGAGGTGCTTGGCAAAGAAAATGGCCAGGGTCAGCACCCAGGCGTTGGGATGCCCCGGCGCGTTGAGCCAGAGAAACAGTGTGTGGTTGAGTGATTCCATGAGGTCTCCGGACAGGATCGCCGCACAAGGGTCGATCCGGCCATGCAGGCGAAGCGTGCAAGGATTTGCACAATGTGGAGACTACGCAGGAAGACTTAGCTCGCCCTGAGCCGGGTCCGCGTCACGGGGGCGTCACAGTTTGGCTGTGCATTATTTTCCGTCAGATACCCCGATCCCTGTCCTTCGCCGCATCCGGCGCCGTGCGTCCCCGCGCGGACAGATGCGCGATGGGCAGATGCCAGCCGTGGCGGATCGCCATGTATCGCAAGCCGATGCACAGCGCTCCGCCGGCCAGGGCCGGGATTCCGTACCCAATCCCCATCATGCGGCCGATCACGACGATCGACGCGCAGGCCAGCGCCGCGACGGCATACAGGTCGGATCGCAGCACCTGCGGGATTTCCGTCAGCAGCACGTCGCGCATCATGCCGCCGCCGATTCCGGTCACCATGCCCAGCAGCGCGGCCATGACGGGATCGAGTCCGAAGGCAAGCGCTTTTTCCGTGCCGGCCACCGCGAAGAACGCCAGCCCCACCGCGTCGAACATCAGGACGGGCGTGCGAAGACGGTCCACACCGGCGTAAAAGACGAATGTGATCAGCCCGGCCAGCACGGACGCCAGCAGATAGTGCCCGGTGGCCAGGGCGGCCGGCGGCACGGCGCCGATCAGCACGTCGCGCGTGATGCCCCCCGCGTTGCCGGCGACGAAGGACAGGACGAGGATGCCGAACAAGTCCAGTCGCCGGTTGACGGCGGCGACCGCCCCGCTGATCGCGAACACGAAGGTGCCTCCCAGGTCCAGGATCTGCACGAAGGTCTGGGTGGTGAGCATCATTGACTCCCGGATCGAGGCGGTGCGGTCGCTCGGGCTGCGCCGAGCCAGGCAAGTGCGCCGACGGCCATGGCTTCGACGCCGGTCTCCTGCCCGGTCGCCGATGGTGGCCTCAGGTACTCATTCTATGCTTGCCCCAGCGCGGCGTGGAAGCGCGCCACGTAGTCTTCGAAGGAGATCGTGTCGGCGGTTTCGAGGGCGGCCTGGTCGGCGATGGATGCCCGGGCCGCCGCGTCATAGGCCGCCAGCGTGTCGGCCGGCAGGCCGCGCGCGCGCAGGAAATCCCAGTGTGCCTGGCTTTGGGCCAGGGTCCAGTCGTGAAATTCATGACCGCCGTCGCGCAAGGCCGCCAGCAGCCGGGCCGACGGCGTGTCGTCCGGGTCGCGGGCCTTGGCGCGTTGCCGGTCCAGGGCGTCTGCGTGGCCGCCGTCGCCGGCATGCTCGTCCAGCAGCCGGGCATAGGGCTCGATCCGGTCCAGGGTTTGCACGGCCCAGTCTCGCAGGTCGATGGCCTGGCCTTCGCGCCGCAGTTGCAGGCCGGGCCGGCGGCCTTCACGGGCGACCAGGGAGAAATTGTCCTGACTCTCCTGGCAGAAGCCGGGCGGGGGAAAGAGCGGGCTTTCCTCGACCGCGCAGTACAGCAGGAAGGCGTCCAGGAACCGGCTGGTCTCGATCGCGATGCCGGCGGGCGCCCACGGGTCGATGTCCATGCAGCGGACCTCGATGTACTGGATGCCGCGCTGGCGCAGCACGGTGTTGGGCCGTTCGCATCGGCCCGTGGTCTGCTTGGGCCGGATGCTGGAATAGTATTCGTTCTCGATCTGCAGGATGCTGGTGTTCAGCTGGATGCGCTGGCCGTCACGATGGGTGCCGATGGCCTCGTAGGCGGGCCATGGCGTGGTGACGGCGCGGTGGATGCGGGTGGTGAAGGTGTCCAGATCGTTGTAGCAGAGCTGCAGGTCGGACTGGATCGGGTTCTTGTAGCCCAGGTCGCTCATGCGCAGGCTGGTGGCCCAGGGCAGGCAATAGGTGTCCGGGCTGAGCCGGGTGAGGCTGGCCTCGAAACCGGCATGTTGCAGAAAGCTGCGGGACACGGCGGGCGAGGCCCCGAACAAGTACATCAGCAGCCAGGCGTGGCGCGTGAAATTGCGGATCAGGGCCATGTAGCCGGTGTTGCGCCGGTCCTGCGGCGTGTCGCCGTCGGCCAATCGGTCCCAGACGGCTTCGGGCAGCGAGAAGTTGTAGTGCACCCCCGCGATGCATTGCATGACCTTGCCGTAGCGCCAGGCCAGGCCCAGGCGGTAGACATGCTTGAGCATGCCGGTATTGGATGTGCCGTACCAGGCGACGGGGATGTCGGCCTCCGGCGGCAGGTGCGCCGGCATGGACTGGTTCCAGATCGGTTCGCCGGGATTGCGCAGGGCGACGAAACTGTGGATGTCGGTCAGTTCGCCGATCAGCGACCCCGCGTCGGGCAGGGGGCGGGTGATGAGTTCCAGCAGGGATTCGGAATAGTCGGTGGTGATGCGCGAATTGGTCAGCGCCGATCCCAGGGCGGCCGGGTGCGGGGTCATGGCCAGATTGCCCGACGCGTCCACCCGCAGACCCTCTTTTTCGATCCCGCGCCGGATGGCGCGCAACAGTTCTGGTTGCGCCGCCAGATGGGCGCGCCGTTCCGAGGCCAGGCTCATGATGAATGGGTACCGGGTTGGTCTGAATAAAAAGGGATTTTAGCTGCATCGCCGCGCCGCCCCGGATCGCGGGCGCGGATCGGGGACGTACAATGCGGCCGATGGGCGTCGGGCGCCGCGGGCGGGCCGCGCGTGATGGGGACACGGTCGGAGGATGACATGCTCAGGATGCTGGCGATCGGTGGGTGCGCGGTGCTGATGGCCGCCTGTTCACCGGCCTTCGACTGGCGGCCGGTGGTCTTCGGCCAGGACGGCGCGGCGGGCGTGCTGCCGGATACGCCGCAGGCGCAGACCCGTCCGGTCCCGTTCGAGGACCGGACGCTGAACCTGACGATGCGCTCGGCGCGGGCCGGCGGCGTACTGTTCGCGCTGGGGGCGGCGGAACTGCCGCCCGGCTGGGCCGACGATGCGGCGGTCCGCCGGCGCCTGGCACGCTGGGCGGTCGATGCCCTGTACCGCAATGCGGGGGCCGAACCGCCCGGCCCGGACGAGGACCCGGAACAGCGGTTCTCCTTCGAGGGCCGTGGTCCGCGAGGCCCGGTGCGGGTCGAAGCGCAAGTCAGGGTGACGGCGACCGAATGGCTGGAGGCTGTGGTGATTGCCTCGCCGGACGACCATGCGCGCGCGCCGGTGGGTGATTTCTGGCTGTCGTTGCGCTGGCCTGACGATGAGGGGACAGCAGCGCCCGGCCCATCGCCGCGGTGATGGCTGCCTGGCGCGTGCGCACGTCCAGCTTGTCGCAGGTGTTGGCGATGTGGAAATTGACGGTCCGTTCGCTGATGCCCAGGATGCACCCGATCTCCCAACTGGTCTTGCCCTGCGCCGCCCAATACAGGCAGTCGTGTTCCCGTTCTGTCAGCAACTTCATGTGGCGGTCCCCTCCTCGGATCCAGCGATGTCCTGCTGAAAGCTAACGTGAGCAAATGTATCATCGTCGCCCGGCTACCTGGCTGGGGAATCCGGAAAACATTGATGTGACTTAAATCGGGGGCGCAGCGCCGGCGCATCCGGGGCGGCTTGCCTGCGCAGCAAGACGCGGTGCTAGAATGAAAAAAGAATTCGCGCCGATTTGCCTGATCCGCTTGCGGGCGCTCCATAAATCCAGCTAAAGAGGTCTCATGACCAAGACCGCCGTTCCTTTCGCGCCTGCCACCGGGCCGGCCGCGCCCTCCGTCGATCCACGACCCGTGCCGGAAGGCAGCGTCGGATTCGTCTCCCCGGAATTCCTGCATTTCTCCGAGCCCCTGACCTTGTCCAGTGGGCAGGTATTGCCTTCCTATACCCTGGCGGTGGAAACCTATGGCCGTCTGAACGCCGCGCGCAGCAATGCGGTGCTGATCTGCCATGCGCTGAACGCTTCCCACCACGTCGCCGGCATGGACGCCGAACGGCCGGACCAGATCGGCTGGTGGGACAACATGGTCGGTCCCGGCAAGGCCGTGGACACCGACCGGTTCTTCGTCATCGGCGTCAACAACCTGGGCTCGTGCTTCGGCTCCACGGGACCGGCCACGATCAACCCCGCTACCGGCCGACCCTGGGGTGCCGCGTTTCCCCTGCTCACCGTGGAAGACTGGGTGCATGCGCAGGCGCGCGTCGCCGACCATTTCGGCATTGGCCGCTTCGCCGCCGTGATGGGCGGATCGCTGGGCGGCATGCAGGCCCTCAGTTGGGCGATCACCTGCCCGGACCGTGTGGGCGACTGCATCGTGGTCGCCAGCACGGCGCGCCTGTCGGCGCAGAACATTGCCTTCAACGAGGTCGCCCGCCGCGCCATCCTGACCGATCCCGACTTCCACGGCGGTGACTACCACGCCCACGGCGTGGTGCCGGCCAACGGCCTGTCCGTGGCGCGCATGGTGGGTCACATCACTTATCAGTCCGACGAGGTCATGGCCTCGAAGTTCGGGCGCGCGCAGCGCGCGCCCGGACCCACGGGCGACTATCGCTACAACTACGACGTCGAATTCGAGGTCGAGTCCTATCTGCGTCACCAGGGAGAGAAATTCTCCCGCTATTTCGACGCCAACACCTACCTGCTGCTGACCCGTGCCCTGGACTATTTCGATCCCGCGCGCGCGCATGGCGGCGATCTGTCCCGCGCCCTGGCGGCGGCACAGGCGCGTTTCCTGCTGGTGTCGTTCACCACCGACTGGCGCTTCGCGCCCGAACATTCGCGCGAGATCGTCCGCGCCCTGCTGAAAAACCAGCGCGAGGTCACCTACGCGGAAATCGACGCGCCGCATGGCCACGACGCCTTCTTGCTGGGAGACCGGCGCTACCATGCGGTGGTGCAGGGCTATTACGATGGCATCGCCACCCGCCTGGGCCTGGGTGAACGCCGCCGTGTCGCGGGGGTGCTCGCATGAAGCCGATCCAGACCGCGGCGACGCCCGCGCCGGACACCGTGGCGGCGCAGGACGGCCAGTTGCTGCGGATCGATCTGCTGCGGATCGCGGAATGGATCGAGCCGCGCAGCCGGGTGCTGGATCTGGGTTGCGGCGACGGCCGGCTGCTGGATTACCTGCAGCGCACCCGCCGGGTGCGCGGAGCCGGTGTCGAACTCGACGACGAGAGCATGATCGCTGCGGTGCGGCGCGGTGTGAACGTGATCCAGCAAAACCTGGAAGAAGGTCTGGCGCTGTTCGACGACAAGCAGTTCGACACGGTGGTGTTGTCGCAGACTCTGCAGTCCATGCACCATACGGAACACATTCTGCGGGAAATGGCGCGGGTGGCGCGCTACGGCATCGTATCCTTCCCGAACTTCGGCTATTGGCCGCACGGCTGGTCGATCCTGCGCGGGCGCATGCCGGTCAACGACCAGATGCCCTATCAATGGTACGACACGCCCAACATCCACCTGTGCACCCTGCGCGACTTCCAGGATCTGGCGGCGCGGCTGGGGTTGCGGGTCACGCACCTGGCCGCTTTCTGTGGCAACCGTGAAGTCCATTGGCTGCGCGGCTGGCGCAGCCAGCTGGCGGTCTACCGCTTCGAATCGCCCGGGAGTGTCCGCGCATGACGAGTGTCCGGGACGCGGATGGGGGCGCGGCCGGCAAGGGCGTTTCCACCCGGGGCTGGCGGGTCTACGGCGGCCGGCGCGTGGCGCCGTTGCTGTTTCTGGGTTTCGCCAGCGGACTGCCGCTCGCGCTGACGTCCGGCACGCTGCAGGCCTGGGCCACAGTGTCCCAGGTCTCGCTGCAGAGCATCGGCTTCCTGACGCTGGCGGGCACGGCCTACACGCTGAAATTCCTCTGGGCGCCGCTGGTGGATCGCTACGCGCCCCCCTGGCTGGGGCGTCGGCGCGGCTGGGTCTTCCTGACGCAATGGCTGCTGGCGGCTTCGATCGCCGCCATGGGCCTGTTCGATCCGGGATCGGAATTGCGGGTTCTGGCCTTGCTGGCGGTCTGGGTCGCCTTCCTGTCGGCCACCCAGGACATCGCTTTCGACGCCTACAGCACCGATGTACTGCGCCAGGACGAGCGCGCCGCGGGCGCGGCGCTGAAGGTCATGGGCTACCGGCTGGCGATGGTGGTGTCCGGCGGACTGGCGCTGATCCTGGCCGACCAGTGGCTGGGCTGGGGCGCCATGTACATGCTCATGGGCGGACTGATGGCGTTGGCGTCGCTGGCGACGCTGTGGGCGCCGGAGCCGGAGCGCGCCGCCCGGCCGCCGCGCACCTTGCGCGAGGCCGTGGCCGAACCGCTGAAGGAGTTCTTCGGCCGCCGGGGGGCCTGGGCCATCCTGCTGCTCATCGTCCTGTACAAGCTGGGCGACGCGTTCGCGGGCGCGCTGTCCACCACCTTCCTGATCCGGGGGGCCGGCTTCGACGTCACCGAGGTCGGTATGGTCAACAAGGTCTTCGGCCTGGTGGCCACCATCGTCGGCGCGCTGGCGGGCGGCGCGCTGATGACGCGCCTGGGGCTGTACCGCGCCCTGATGGCCTTCGGCCTGCTGCAGGCGGTCTCTAATCTGGGCTACTGGATGCTGGCCGTCACACCGCCGCATCTGTATTCCATGGCGCTGGTCGTGGCGGTGGAGAATCTGTGCGGCGGCCTGGGCACGGCGGCCTTCGTGGCGCTGCTGATGGCCCTGTGCCGGGCGGAATTTTCCGCGACGCAGTTCGCGCTGCTGTCGGCGCTGTCGGCCGTGGGGCGCACTTATCTGGCCGGACCGTTGACGCCGGTGCTGGTCGCCGGTTTCGGCTGGCCGGTCTTCTTCGTCCTGACCGTGGCGATCGCCTTGCCGGGACTGGGCCTGCTGTGGTGGATGCGCGGGCGGATCCGGGCGCTAGAGAATCTCTGAATGGGATCCCGTGGCGAACGCCCTGGGCGTGACGCCGGTGTGCGCGCGGAAAGCCGCGATGAAGGACGACAGGCTGTCGTAGCCGCAGGCCAGGGCCACGTCGGTAATTCGGTCGCCGCGTTCCAGCAGCGGCAGGGCGTGCACCAGCCGGGCGCGCTGGCGCCAGAGACGGAATCCCAGGCCCGTCTGCCGCTGGAACAGCCGCGTCAGGGTTTTGTCCGACAGGCCCAGGCGGTGGCTGAACGCGCCCAGGTCCGGCGCGCTGTCGGGGTGGCTCTGCAATTGGCGGCACACTGACTGCAGGCGCGGATCGGTGGGCCAGGGCAGGATCAGCCCGGCGTCGGGGCTGACGGCCAGTTGATCGGCCAGCACCCGGGCCAGGCGGCCGTCCGGACCGTCGGCATCGTACTCGATGGGCAGAGTGCTGAAGCGCCGGATCAGTTCGTGCAGCAGGGGACTGACGGCCAGCACCCGGCAGGCGGGCCAGTCCAGGCCCAGCGCGTCGGCATCCAGATACAGGCTGCGGATGACGGCATGGGCCGATTGCCGAACTACCCGGTGCGTCACCCCGGCCGGAATCCAGACCGCCCGCTGCGCCAGTGCGACGAAGCGGGCGTCCGGCGTCCAGACCTGCAGGTAGCCCTGGGTGGCGTAGGACAGTTGCGCCCAGGGGTGCTTGTGATGCCTGGGGATCAGGATGTTCGACTGGCTGTCGATGTGCCCGAAGACGGGGCGGGGCAGGCGGCGGAGCCCGCCGCGCCTGCCCGGGACGGCGGGGATGCCTGCGCCTTTGCCGGTCCGGCCGGCCCGCGTGGGGCCTGGCGCGTCGCTTTGAGTGTCCGTTCGCGAATGTTTCATAGCTGTTTACCGCCAAACATGGCTTTCAGCCCAGTTTAACCTTCTCTTCGAGAGCCCCGGACCGCCGGAGCACCCACTGCCATGATGTCGAAATTACGTCTGCTGTTCGATCGTTTCACCCTGATCCTGATCGCGGTCGTCACGGCCGCCACGGTCTTGCCCGCACACGGTCAGGGCGCGGTGTTCTTCGAATGGCTCACGGCTGCGGCCATTGCGTTGCTGTTCTTCCTGCATGGGGCCAAGCTTTCCCGCGAGGCCATCATCGCAGGCGCCACGCACTGGCGGCTGCATGGGGTGATCTTCACCTGGACATTCGTGATTTTCCCCATCCTGGGGTGGGTGCTTCGGCCGGTTCTTCTGCCCCTGCTGGGCGAGCCGCTCTACGTGGGCATCGTCTACCTGACGGTGCTGCCCGGCACGGTCCAGTCGGCCATCGCCTTCACTTCGATCGCGCGCGGCAACGTGCCCGCCGCCGTCTGCGCCGCTTCGGCGTCGAGCATCGTCGGCATCGTCATCACTCCCCTGCTGCTGCAATGGTTGCTGGGCGCGGATACGTCCGCCCTGGGCGGCAGTTCGTTGTTGCAGGCCATCGGCCGCATCAGCGTGCAGATTTTCCTGCCCTTTGTCGCCGGTCATCTGATGCGCCCGGTGATCGGCCGCTGGATGGACGGCCACCGCAAGCTCGTCACCAATGTGGACCAGAGCTCGATCCTGCTGGTGGTCTATACGGCGTTCAGCGAGTCGGTGATCGGCGGGCTGTGGCAGACGGTGGATACGGCCTCACTGGCCTGGCTGGTGGTGGCATGCAGTGCGCTGCTGGCGCTGGTGCTGGTGCTGAATACGTGGTCGGCGCGCCGCATGGGCTTCAACCGTGCCGACGAGATCACGATCGTGTTCTGTGGCTCGAAGAAAAGCATGGCCACGGGTGTGCCGATGGCCGGGGTGCTGTTCAGCGCGGGCGCCATCGGCCCGGTGCTGCTGCCGCTGATGATCTTCCACCAGATCCAGTTGATGGTGTGCGCGGTGCTGGCGCAGCATTATCTGCGGGCGGGTCAACAGGAAAAGCGGGCGCCGGGTCCGCGCGCGGCGGCTTGATTCGGGTTTTCGCTGCCTGAGTTTCTAGCCTGCGTTTTTGGTCTGGGTTTTTAACTCGCCCGCCGCCCCCGCACCCCGCCGGGACCAGGTCGGTGCGGCTCGGGCGCAAGTCGTGCGCCCTCGGCCTGACGGCTTCCCACCCCTCCAACAGGCCCCAACGGGGTGCAGGAGCGTCGCGCTGACGATTAGGAGTGCCCCCCTGCCAGGGTGGAGGCGCGATAGGCCATGGTCGTTTTATAAGCTCAGGCCTTTTTCACGAAGTCTAATTTCAATCCCATTGAACCGAAGCCGTCGATCTTGCGGTCGATGTCGTGATCGCCGTCGGACAAGCGGATGCTTTTGACTTTGGTGCCGACTTTCACCACCGAGGGCGAGCCTTTCACCTTCAGATCCTTGATCACCGCCACTGTGTCGCCGTTCTGCAGCACGTTGCCGTGGGCATCGTGGAAGAAGCCCGTCTGCTCGGTGTCCGCTGTGGTCGCCGTCCTCGTAGGTGTATTCGGAATTGCACTGGGGCAATTGAGCAGTGAATTCATTGGTTTCCCTTATGTTGGGTCGTACGGGGCAGGGGCGGTTTATCGTGACTGGTCGTAGATGTTATTTATGGGCACATTGGCGGTTCTCAATTAAGAGCCGTGAGTAGTACGTAGGTTGTGTCAAACTGACGCGTATTAACGAATGAAGTGCTGAATTTTGAGTAATTCCTACATGGTTAAATCTTCCGAGAGAATTGAGTTACCTCAATTCCGAGAAAATATCATGATGGTTTGCAGTGATGAATTGTTGCATATAGTATAATTTAAGCTGTATGCGGAGGTGATATGCAAAGCTTAGCTGCTTATTGTTTTGAGGCCGAAGTGGATGATCACGAGGGCCGGCTGGAGGTAATCGATCAACTAACTAAAAAGTGGCTTAGAAAAAAAGGAGCAGAAGATCCCGATGCCCGAGATGGTGATTTTGTATCAAAGACTGGCGATGGTGTTGGACAATTTTCGCGACAATTAATCGAAAGTAACATTGGGTCGCTACGTGAGGTGGAGCTAATTGAGACCACTGATACAGGGGCTATGTTTACGACTCGCATGCAGGTTGTGAGGGCTGGTAGCCGGATTATTGTTTATGCTGCACTTTCCGCGACTCCTGGGGATTCACTTGTAGCGCCAGTACGACTTTATCCTCGTTGCCCACTTGTGATTCGTTCAATACTTGAGCATTTCGCAGATTGGAAATTTGCTGACCAAGCCGTCCCGCTTTCGCAGGCATTTGATGCGACCACTCCGGAAAAGGCAAAGATCCTGTGCGATGATTTGCGTTCTAGCGATCGCCGTTTGCCTATCGTTGTTGTATCTAGTGATGAGGATGAGGCTGTATGGCCGAGTCTCCAAGACCAAATAGCTAAACACCTTATAGGATTGGCAGGTACAGCCTTCGTTAGTGCAGAGTCATCATGGGTATTAACGGATGAATTGGGCCAGCGAGACTCTTGCTACTTGGGGGCTGTGCGGCTTTATTGGCCTGGAAAGCGCCGGGATAACTCACTAGCGGGGATCAATTGGGTTGCGGCTAAACTGGCGTCATTCGGAACGGACGAGAGCGGGAAAAATAGATTCCTTGCAACTTTGCGTCGAGAGATTATGTCGGTTGCGGCATTGACAATGGTGCCGCCAGCATTAGCCCGAGAAATTCGAAACTCTGCCGAAAGAAAAAGACTTCAGTCGCTTAAACAAGAAACCCTAGATCAAGAGCTAACATCGATAATTGATGAGAATTCGAAGTTGTCTTCAGATCTGGAGAGGGCAAACTCGATTATTCAATCTCTGCAGTGGAAGATTGCCCATGCTGAACATTTGCAACGCAGTGTCGATTCTGTAAGCGATGGCGATCTAGATTCCCCTCCCGAAGACGGGCAGGAGGGAGATGCTCCGCAGGCGGGTGATGTTCGGTATTACAAAAAAATTGGAAGTGGTGGTGGCGTAGATACCTTGGTTCAAACAAAGCCATGTAATCACCGAGAATCAAATTGGAGGCCTGCTTTCAAAGGAGATAAGGCTGAGAAGGGTCTATGGAAACTGGAAGGTAGAAATGACTGGAGGAGTATTGCACATTGCAGCGCTTGCACGGGTGGCGGCAGGTGGAAAGTCAGTTGGTAGTGACAGACTTTCGTCATCTGCGAGCATGATATTAGTTCCCCCCCAACTATCAACGAAAAGGGGCCTGGAAATCCAGGCCCCTTTTGATTGGCGGATCCGTGGCCGCGTCAGGCGGTCACATGCAGCAGCGTGCCGACCATGCCGCCGTTGGCCAGTTGCGGGGCGGAGGGCACCGAATTGACCAGGCTCATGATGGTATTGGCCTGATTGTCCAGCACCTTGCGCAGCAGCAGATTGTCTTTTTCCTGCATCATGTTGGCCTGTTGCAGGCCGACGGCGACGCCGACAGTGCCTTCGATGGAATTCGACATCAGGGACTCCCGTGAAAATGGACTTCCGTGCCGAGCGGCAGGAAGCGGTCCAGCGAACTTCGTCTCTTCTACGGCCCTGATTGTACTTTCTTTAGCTCGTGACTACCATGCGCCTCGTCGGACGGCCATGCGCCACGCTATGATTGATCACGGCTGACCGGCGATATTTCGAGGACATGATCATGTCATTGAGCCCGAACCCCCCAGATTGCACGAGATGCTGTGTCGTCGGAGGCGGACCGGCCGGCATGATGCTGGCGCTGCTGCTGGCGCGTGCGGGCATTCCGGTGACCGTCCTGGAAAAGCATGGTGATTTTCTGCGTGATTTCCGGGGCGATACGGTCCATCCTTCGACCCTGCAGATCCTCCGGGAACTCGACCTGCTGGAGAAGTTCGAACAATTGCCCCAGCGGCACGAGCGCCTGCTCAGCGGGTCGATCGGGGGATACGTGCAGCCTGTGGTGGATTTCAGCGGATTGCGGCCGTTCGACTATCTGGCGCTGGTGCCGCAATGGGATTTTCTCAATCTGCTGGCCGATGCCGGCAGGCGCTACCAGACCTTCGATCTGCGCATGCGCCATAAGGCCACCGGTCTGATCAAGGAAGCCGGGCGTGTGGTCGGCGTTCGGGTCGAATCACCCGAGGGGAATCATGATTTGCGCGCCGATCTGGTGGTGGCCTGCGACGGGCGCCACTCCCTGATGCGCGAAGCGGCCGGCCTGCGTAGCAAGAACTACGGCGCCCCCATGGATGTGTTGTGGTTCCGGGTGCCACGCGCGACACACGATCCACAGGGTACTTTCGGCATCGCGAACGACGGCCACTTGATGATCCTTCTGAACCGCAACGATTATTGGCAGACGGCGTTCGTGGTGCCCAAAGGCAGCGACGCAGACTTGCGTGCGCAGCCGATCGACCGTCTGCGAGATGCGGTTGTGCGGCTTGCGCCATTCCTGTCCGATCGCAAGGACAGCATTGAAAGCTGGGATGCGGTCAGCACGCTGGCCGTGCAGGTCGATCGTCTGGAGTGCTGGCACAAGCCTGGTTTGTTGCTGATCGGGGACGCTGCGCACGCCATGTCGCCGATCGGTGGCGTCGGCATCAATCTGGCGATTCAGGACGCCGTCGCCGCAGCCAATGCGCTGGCGGCGCCGCTGCGTGAGGGGCGCCGTATCGACGAGTCATTGCTCGCATCCCTCCAGCGGCGGCGCGAGTTTCCCGTGCGCGTGGTGCAGCGGGTGCAACTGGCCATTCAGAACCGCATCATCAGCCGGGCGCTGGAGGCGGACGGCAGGCAGCCGCGCATATCCTGGCTGCTTCGCCTGTTGCTGAAATTCCGCGTGGTGCGCAACCGACCCGCCCGGCTGTTCGGGTACGGAATCCGCCAGGAACATGTGCGCACGCCGTGCATTGGCCAAACCGGGGATGGCGTTGGCCTGGGTGCTCACGACCAATCGTAATCGATGGTCAGCGGCGCGTGGTCGCTGAATCTCGGTTCTCTGTGGATGGAGGCGGCACGCGCGCGCGCGGCGATGCCGGGGGTGGCAATATGGTAGTCGATGCGCCAGCCGACGTTCTTGGCCCAGGCCTGGCCCCGGTTGCTCCACCAGGTGTAGGCCTCGCCGGTCGCGTCCGGGTGCAGGCGGCGGTAGACGTCCACCCAGCCGTGTTCGTCGAAGACCTTGCTCAGCCAGGCGCGTTCTTCGGGCAGGAAACCGCTGTTCTTCAGGTTGCCTTTCCAGTTCTTCAGGTCGATTTCCTTGTGGGCGA
Organism: Castellaniella sp. UBA6218; assembly: GCA_002421865.1. Classification (GTDB taxonomy): domain Bacteria; phylum Pseudomonadota; class Gammaproteobacteria; order Burkholderiales; family Burkholderiaceae_B; genus Castellaniella. Next base: position 4,343 of record DISE01000045.1, on the reverse strand, counting down.
TGTTCCAGTCGCCGCAGATGACGAATTCGCGGCCGTTGTCGCGGTGTTCCCGCATCAGTCCGCCCATCCAGGTCTCGAAGTGGTCCAGGAAACGGTATTTGGCCGTCTGGCGTTCGTCGCCGCTGGATCCGGACGGCAGGTAGGCGCTGATGACGGTCAGGCCGGGCCAGTCGGCGCGCAGGATGCGGCCCTCGGCGTCGAATTCAGGGCAGTCCATCCCCTCCGTTACGGAGTCGGCCGGGCGCCGCAGGTAGAGGCCCACGCCGCTGTAGCCTTTTTTCTCGGCGTGATGGAAATGTCCGGTCAGACTGTCGGGATGGCGCAGGTCGTCTGCAAGGTCGCCGTCCTGGATCTTGATTTCCTGCAGGCAGACGATGTCGGGGCGGGCGTCGGCCAGCCAGTCGGCCAGCCCTTTGCGGAAGGCCGAGCGAATGCCGTTGACGTTCAGGGAAGTGATGCGCAGCACGTGGATGTCCGGTTGTTCATTGCAAGCTTGAACTTTACCCTACCCGGCTTGCGTGATTCGGGACGACGTGCCTGTCAGCCAGGGAGCGGCCCGGATTCAGTCGAAGCGGAAGCTGGACACGGTCAGCCCGCCCGCCGCCTCGGTCTCATGGTGGCAGAGGCTGGCGGGGGCGTCGCCCGATGCGCCGTTGGCGACGAACAGCGGCACCAGATGATCTTCCATGGGATGGGCGATCCGCGCGGCGGGGGCCGCTTCCCATTCGCGCAGCCGGTCGTGGCGCGCCGCCGCCGTGGCGGGTGCGGTCGCCGTCTGAAGCCAGGCGTCGAACCGGACGGAGGGTTCGCGGCCCGCAGGACCGAACAGGCGCAGATTGTGAAAGCTGAGCCCGCTGCCGACGATCAGGACGTTCTCGTCGCGCAGCGGCGCCAGTGCGGCCCCCAGCTGGCGGTGCCAGTCCGGCTCGAAGCTGCGTTCGATCGACAGCTGGACCATGGGAATGTCCGCTTCGGGGAACATGACATGGGCGGGCACGAAGGCTCCGTGATCGAAGCCGCGTTGGGCGTCGAACTCGACGGAGATGCCGTCGGCCCGCAGCAAGTCCGCCGCGCGCGCGGCCAGTGCCGGCGAGCCGGGGGCGGGGTAGCGGATTTCGTAGGTGTGGGCGGGAAAGCCGGAATAATCGTACAGCATGCCCGGCCGCGGGAGGCTGCCCAGCAGCACGCCGCCGCGCGTGATCCAGTGCGCCGACACCATCAGGATTGCGTCGGGCCGCCGGGGCAGGGCGGCGGGAATCGCCCGCAGCGCCGCGCTCAGGGGCGCGTAGGACGCCTGCATTTCGGGCATCCAGGGCCAGGGGCCGCCGCCGTGGGACAGGAAATAGACGGGTTGACGCATGGCGGCCTCGTTGGATCGGTGGGCGGGGAAAACACATCATAGCCCCGCGTGGGGCCGCGCTCCATCGTCATCCCGCGGCCATCGCCTTCGATGGACGGACAAGCCCGGCCTGCCCGTGCGCGCACGCGACCACCCCGCCCAAATATCCGATAATGTGGCCTTTCCCGCACAGAGATCATTCGCCATGCCCGGTTCCCGCGCCCAAGCCTTCGTCCGTTTCGCCCTGGAACAGGGTGTCCTGAATTTCGGCGACTTCACGATGAAATCCGGCCGTCGCAGCCCGTATTTCTTCAATGCGGGCCTGTTCAACGACGGTGCCAGCGTCGGCCGCCTGGGCCAGTTCTACGCGCAGGCCCTGGCGGATTCCGGGCTGGACTTCGACATGCTGTTCGGTCCCGCGTACAAGGGCATCCCCCTGGCCACCACCGCCGCCATCGCCCTGTCGAACCATCCCGCCCGGGCCGACCGTCCGGTCCCGTTCGCCTTCAACCGCAAGGAAGCCAAAGACCATGGCGAAGGCGGCATGCTGGTCGGCGCGCCGCTGCAAGGCCGGGTCGTCATCATCGACGACGTGATCACGGCGGGCACGTCCGTGCGCGAGTCCGTCGCCATGATCCGGGCGGCCGGCGCCCAGCCCGCCGCCGTGCTGATCGCCCTGGACCGCATGGAACGCGCCGGCGCGGACGATGCGCTGTCCGAAGGTTCGGCCGTCCAGGAAGTCGAACGGGCCTATGGCATCCCCGTGGTCAGCATCGCCTCGCTGGCCGACATCATGGCTTTGCTGGAAGACGACGACACCCTGGCCAGGCACCGCGACGCCGTGTCGGCGTACCGGTGCAAATACGGGGTGTGAGTTTGCGTCTGGACGGTGTGTGCCCCCGCCCGGCGCGCTGTTCGAGCCCGCCGGGTAACGTGGCCTCAGCGGGGAGGCAAGCGAGCCACCGTTCAAGCGGGATGCTTGTGCTCAGTCCGGGGGACTGAGCACCCCGCGCGTTTGGCGAGCGCCCCGATGAGGCCATGATGCCCGGGCAGTCCCGGCAAAGCCGGGGCCGGGCGAGCTGCGCGCCGGGCGGGGGCACACACCGGCCGAGATGCCGGGACAGGCCCGGCCACCGAGCTGCAGCCAAGACCGATCAGGAATCCAGCTTCCGCTTCAGCACCTCGTTCACCTGCTGCGGATTCGCCTTGCCCTTGGCTGCCTTCATCACCTGGCCCACCAGCGAATTGAACGCCTTCTGCTTGCCCGCCCGGTACTCCTCCACGATCGCCGGATTCGCCGCGAGTACCTCGTCGATCATGGCTTCGATCGCCCCCGTATCGCTGATCTGGCGCAGACCCCGCGACTCGATGATCGCGTCCGGATCGCCGCCCGACTCCCCCGTCCACATCGCCGCGAACACGTCGCGCGCGATCTTCGTCGAGATCGTCCCGTCCAGGACCCGGACGATCAGCGCCGCCAGGCGCTGCGGGGACACCGGCGACGCGCCGATGTCCAGATCGTCCCGGTTCAGCGCCGCCGACAGCTCGCCCAGGATCCAGTTCGCGGCCTGCTTCGCCTGGCCGGCAGGCAGGGCGGCCGCCGTGGCTTCGAAATAATCCGCCGTCGCGCGCTGCAGCGTCAGCTGGGCCGCATCGTAGGCCGACAGGCCCAGATCCGCCTCGAAGCGTGCGCGTTTGGCCGCCGGCAGTTCCGGCATGGCCGCGCGCACCTGTTCGACCCATTCCGGCGCCACGACCAGCGGTGGCAGGTCCGGATCGGGGAAATAACGGTAATCGTCGGAATCTTCCTTCGTGCGCATGCTGCGGGTTTCGTCGCGGTCGGCGTCGTACAGGCGCGTTTCCTGCACCACCTTGCCGCCGTCCTCGATCAGTTCGATCTGGCGGCGCGCTTCGTACTGGATCGCGCGTTCCAGGAAGCGGAATGAATTCAGGTTCTTGATCTCGCAGCGCGTGCCGAATTCGGTCTGGCCGCGCGGGCGCACCGACACATTGGCGTCGCAGCGGAAAGAGCCTTCCTGCATATTGCCNNCGGAAGGAGCCTTCCTGCATATTGCCGTCGCAGATGCCCAGCCACATCACCAGCCCGTGCAGCGTGCGGGCATAGGCCACGGCCTCGGCGGCCGAACGCATTTCCGGTTCCGTCACGATTTCCAGCAGCGGAGTGCCCGCGCGGTTCAGGTCGATGCCGCTGGACGATTCCCCGTGCGGTCCTGTGAAATGCTCGTGCAGCGACTTGCCCGCGTCCTCTTCCAGGTGCGCGCGCGTCAGGTTCACCGTGTGTTCCTGGTCGTCCACGAAGAAGGACAGTTTGCCGCCCACCACGATCGGCAGTTCGAACTGGCTGATCTGATAGTTCTTCGGCAGATCGGGATAGAAATAGTTCTTGCGGGCGAACACCGACCGCTCGGCCACCCGGGCGCCGATCGCCAGACCGAACCGGATCGCGCGTTCCACCGCGCCCCGGTTCATGGCCGGCAGCGAGCCCGGCAGGGCCATGTCGACCGCGTTGGCCTGGGTGTTGGGTTCGGCGCCGAAGCGCGTGCTGCTGCGGGAAAAGATTTTCGACCGCGTGGAGAGCTGGGCGTGAGTTTCCAGCCCGATGACGATTTCCCAATCCATTATGCGTGTCCCGGAATGCGTTGGTGCCAGTCGGTGGCCTGCTGATAGCGGTCGGCCAGGGCCAGCAGGCGGCCTTCGTCGAAATAGCGGCCGATGAGCTGCAGTCCGATGGGGAGGCGGCCCGATTCGCCGCCGAAGCCGCAGGGGATGGACATGCCCGGCAGGCCCGCCAGGCTCACGCCCAGCGTGTAGATGTCGCCCAGCCAGTCGGCGATCGGGTCCTGGCGATTGTCCCCGATGCGGCGCGCCACGGCGGGGGTGACCGGTCCCATGATCACATCGCATGTTCCGTAGAGCGCCCGCTGGAAGTCTTCGGCGATCATGCGCCGCACGCGCTGGGCCTGCAGATAGTAGGCGTCGTAGT
>DISE01000121.1 GCA_002421865.1 Castellaniella sp. UBA6218 | reverse complement strand
AGGCGCTGGATTTCCTGGGTGCGGCCACTCTGCTTGCCCCGGGCCGCCTCGCGATCGCCCCGGGTATGCGTGGCGCGCGGCAGCATGCCGTATTCCGCCGTGACCCAGCCCCGGCCCCGCCCTTTCAGGAAAGGCGGCACTTTGTCCAGCACGCTGGCATTGCACAGCACACGGGTATCGCCCATGCAGGCCAGCACCGAGCCTTCGGCGTGACGCGTATAGCCGGTCAGCAGTTCGACGCGGCGCAGCTCATCCGGCCGGCGGCCGGACGGCCGCCCGGGGGCGGAATCGTGGGTGGGGGGGATCGTCATGAAGAAATTTCCTGCCAGAAGGCCCGAGGAGGCCGGACTACAATAAGGCTCCATTGTAGAGAAACGCCGACGAGACCGCCCCATGATCCGCAGCATGACCGCCTTTGGCTCCGCCCGACTGGACTCCGACGCGGGGTCGATCAGCGCCGAGATCCGCAGCGTCAACAACCGCTATCTGGACCTGAGCCTGCGGATCCCCGAGGATCTGCGCTTCGCCGAATCCCGCGTCCGCGATCTCGTCGGCCGCCAGGCCCTGCGCGGCAAGGTCGAACTCAAACTGTCCTATGCCGCGATCGACCGCGAAGCCTTGCGGCCCATCGATGCCGAAGCCGTGCGCGCGCTCGCCGAGCAATTGCAATGGGCGCGCCGGTTCATCCCGGATCTGCCCGCGCCGACGCTGGCTGAACTCCCGCGCGAAGGCGCCATGCGCGGAGGCCTGGACGCGGAAGTCTGGCTGCCCCTGTGTGAACAGGCCTGCGAGCAGGCGCTGGAGGAATTCGGCGCCGCGCGCCTGCGCGAGGGCGCCCGACTGGCGCAGGCCATGTTGGCCATGGCCGAAGAGATCGACGGGATCGTGGTGCGCGTGGAAGCCGAACTGCCCGACCTGGTGCGCCAGCATCAAGATCGCGTCGCCCAGCGCCTGCGCGAAGCCCTGGAGTCCGCCAGCCCGGAGGGCTTCGCCGCCATCGGCGGAGCCGAGCTGACCGCACGCATCGCCCAGGAAGCCAGCCTGTTCGGCCTGCGCGTGGACGTGGCCGAGGAACTCACCCGGCTGCGCTCCCACTTGCAGGAATTGCGCGGAATCCTGTCCGGCAGTCACGCGTCCTCCGCGCGCGGCGGCAGCGGCAAACGCCTGGACTTCCTGTTCCAGGAAATGAACCGCGAGGCCAACACCCTGGGCTCCAAAGCCGCCGCCTTGTCCGTCACCCAGGCCGCCATCGATCTGAAGCTGCTGATCGAGCAGATGCGGGAACAGGCGCAGAACATCGAGTGAGCGATGAAGCCTAGGCGCGCCGCCGCCGGGCCCTGACCCGGCGCCAGGCGCGCAGGTCGATCTGGCGCCGCATGCGGGCGCTCTCGCGCAATCGCCGGGTATGCGCCGATATCACGTCGCCCCGGGTCAGCATGCCCAGCATGCGGGTCGGATCGGCGGGATCGACCACCAGCAGCCGGCCGACGTTCTCCATCGCCATGTGATCGGCTGCCTGGCGCAAAGTGTGCGCCGGCGTCACCACCACGGGCGGGCGGCGGATCAGATCGCCGAGACGTGCCTGCCCGGACCATTTCGCATCGAAGAACGTTCTGCGCGTCAGCACCCCGAGCACCTGGCCCGAGGCGCTCAGGACGGGATAGCCCTGGTGCTGGGACTCGGGCGCGGCGCCCGCGATCCAGGCGCGCACCTCGCCGATGGTCCGGTCGGCGTCCAGGGTCACCACATCATGTTCACAGGCTTCGCCCACCAGAATGCGCTCCAGGTAATCGGCCTTGTAGTCCGAGGGCACGCGCACGCCCCGGCGAGCGATCTTTTCCGTCATGATGGTGTTGCGCATCATCATGGCCGACACCAGATAGGCGGCCGTGCACGCACCCAGCAAAGGCAGCAGTCCCGCCGGCTGGCCGGTGGTCTCGAAGGCGAAGATGACGGTCGTGAGCAAGGCCCGCGAAGCGCCCGCGAAGAGCGCCGCCATGCCGACCAGCGCCGCGATGCGCGGATCAACTCCCAGCCACGGGGCGGCATGACTGAGCAGCAGGCCGATCATGGCGCCCAGCGCCCCGCCGATCGTGAACATCGGGGCCAGCGTCCCGCCGGACGTCCCGCTGCCCAGGCAGATCGACCAGGAGATGAATTTCATCAGACACAGCCAGGCCAGCGCACCCATGGCCAGGCGCCCGTTGAGGATATCCTCAATGTTGACATAGCCCACACCCAGCGTCAGCGGCGCCATCCAGCCCACCAGACCCACCACCATCGCGCCCAGCGCGGGCCACCACATCCAGTGAACCGGCAAGCGTTCGAAACCGTCCTCGATGGCATAGACGGCACGCGTCACCCAGACGCTGAGCACGCCGATGAACGCCCCGATCAGCACATAGGCCGCCAACGCGGCGCCGCCCGGCGTGAAAACCGGATCCATGAGGAACACGGGCGTGGAACCCATCAGCAGGTCGCGCACGCCGGTCGCGGCGACGCAGGCCAGCGCCACCGGGATCAGTGAGCGGCCGCGCAGTTCGAACAGCAGCAGCTCCACCGCCAGCGCCACGGCCGACACCGGCGCGGCGAACACAGCCGCCATACCGGCCGCCGCGCCGGCCGCCAGCAGCACCTTGCGTTCGCTTGCCGTCACCTTCATCAACTGGCCGATCAGCGAACCCAGCGCACCGCCCGTGGCGATGATCGGACCTTCGGCGCCGAAAGGGCCGCCCGTGCCGATCACGACCGCCGAGGACAAGGGCTTGAGCAGGGTGATGCGGGTCGGAATGCGCGATTCGTTCAGCAACACCTGTTCCATGGCCTCGGGAATACCGTGCCCCCGGATTGCTTTCGAGCCCCAGCGCGCCATGCCGCCGGCGATCAAACCGCCGATGACCGGCACGACGATGACCCATGCCCCAAGGCGTGGCACCGCGTCGGCCGGCGAGCTGAACACGGTGGACCAGGTGCCGTAAAAACTGAGGTTGGTGATCAGCCCGATCAGCTTCATCAGCAGCCAGGCCACGCAGGCCGCCGCCACGCCCAGCAGGATCGACACGCCAATGAGCCGCACCAGGCGCGCATCGAAACGCGTCAGGCCGCGCGGCATGCGCACCTGGGCCAGGCTCAACCCCAGATCGGGGGCCACCGGCAGGCCGCCGACCCGGCTCTGTTCCAGCGGCGGCAAAGGGTGATCCGGCGGTGACGGTTCGTGGGAGTACTGTTCTGACATGAGGGGTGAAATTCCAGCCTTCCGGCTTTAAAGGCAACCCTCTATTATGAAGTTTCAAGCTTTAAGAAAGCTGAGAGGCCGGCCGGTGCAAGCAAGCCGTCGCCCAGACATGGTTTCAGCGCTGGGCAGGGGAAAATCCCTATTCCAGCACCGACTTGATGCAAATTAAGGCTCCTTGCCGAAAAAGAAGATCCACCTGCACAAGACCACTCACGCTCCATCTTCAAAATCCAATTTCCTAGAGTTAAAGCAATACATTAGAAATAATGTATATATCATTGATAATAAATAAAAATATTTTAATTTTCACCTGCCTGATCTCAGGTAGCAGCGCACTGTTCCATTCTGCGCCGCAGCAATCAAAACCATCGTTTGATGTTTTTTGAACGATTACGCATCAACCATATCCCTCACCCAGGGTGATGGCTTCGCGGCACCCACCCGCTCCCCCCTCCTAGACTGATTCCGCCATCCACGACACGGAGGGGAGACAATCATGGCGCAACGCATCATCGACGGGGTGCTGTCGGCCCTGGCTGGCCTGGTCAGCGTGCTGCTGTCCTGGCCCTATTGGCGGGATTTCGAGTATTGGCCGGAATCCCATGCCATGTGGTGGCTGTACATCGCCGTGGGCTATGCACTGGCGGTCTATGTCTTCTACGTTTTCCTGGGCAGCCTGCGCACCCTGTTCCTGCACGACGAACAGGCGCGCACGGCATCCGGGCGCGAAAGCCCGGCGCGGGAGGAACGGCCATGAGCTGCCTGAACGGAACCGACTGCCGTGAAACGGCCAAACGCCGCGCCGCCCTGGCCGTGCTGGCGCTGATGCTGGCGATCTTCCTTCTGCTGTCCGCCTGGTCCTTCCTGCCTTCACGCGGGCAGGCCGTTCCCGACGAAATCCAGTACGGCGGCGCCGGTGCGGTGGAAGGCAAGCGAGTCTTCCAGGCCTACAACTGCATGGGTTGCCACACCATCGTCGGCAACGGCGCCTATTTAGGGCCCGACCTGACGCGCATCCACGCCGACGCGGGCGCCGCCTGGCTGGCCGCCTTCCTGCCCTCGGCGGGGGGCTGGCCCACACCCGCAGCCGTGCGGGTCCAGCTGCAGAACCCGGCCGCGCGGGAGGACGCCGGCACCGCCGACCTGACGGCCTACCTGCAACGCTACCCCGGCGCGGCCGAGCGTCTGGACCGGCGCGGAGGGCAGCATACCCTGATGCCCAACCTGCCGCTGAATGCCCGCGAAGTCACGGCGCTGATCGCCTTCCTGAAGTACACCGCGACCCTGCACACCGAGGGCTGGCCGCCCAAGCCGCGCGAGGACAGGCGGATGCCCAACGGCCTGGCCGCGGGGGCGTCATCGCCCGGGAGCGGTGCGGCCGGTCCAGCCGTCGCCGTGATCGCCACGGCAGCGGCTCCAGCCACGGCCGACGCGCAGGCCCAGGACCCCGTGGCGCGCGGCCGACAACTCGTATCCGACCTGGGCTGCGTGGCCTGCCACGCCACCGACCAGAAGCGCACGGTGGGCCCGGGCTGGGGCGGCGTGGCCGGCCACGCAGTCGAGCTGGCCGACGGCACGACTGTCACGGCGGACGAGGCCTACCTGGTCCGCTCGATCCGCCAGCCCGACGCCCAGATCGTCGCGGGCTATCCGTCGCACGTCATGCCGTCCTACGACGCGCTGATCGACGAGGCCGACATGAAGGCCATCGTGGCCTACCTGAGCAGCCTGTGAAAAGGAAGCCATCATGATCAAGATCGACTACCAGACGCAGCGCCTGAGCCTGCGTTTCTTTCTCCTGATGCTGGTCCTGTTCGGGTTCCAGGTCCTGTTCGGCCTGCTGATCGCCGTGCAGCACGTGGATCCGCGGCTCCTCTCGGGCATCCTCAACTTCAACGTCCTGCGCGCCGAGCACACCAACCTCGGCATCCTCTGGATCCTGTCGGGCTTCATCGGGACCATCCTGTTCGTCGGCCCCCTGCTGTCGCGCCGCGAACTGGCCGCGCCCGGACTGATCCGCTTCCTGTTCTGGGCCCTGTTGGCGGTCACCCTGTGGAACGTCGCCACCCAGTCCCTGGCGGCGCGGGGCGTCGCCGGCTGGTGGCTGGGACAGCCCTGGCTGCAGGAAGGCCTGGAGTACCTGGAGGCCGGCCGCGCCGCCGACATCGTCATCTTCGTCGGCTTCGCCATTCTGGCCTGGGTGGTGCTGCGCACCTTCCCGGCACGCCGCGACTGGAACGAGATCCACTGGGGGCTGGCGATCGGGGTCACCGCCCTGACCTTCGTCTGGCTGTTCGGTGTGTTTTTCGTCGAGCGCCTGGACCTGCAGGAATATTTCCGCTGGTACGTGGTGCACTACTGGGTCGAAGGCGTCTGGGAAGTCATCCACATCAGCCTGGTGGGCTTCCTGCTGGTGCTGATGTTCAAGGCCGACGTCAAGGCGGTGGGCTACGCGGTGTTCTGGGGTGTCGCGCTGGTCTGGCTGTCGGGCCTGATCGGCAACGCCCACCACTATTTCTGGATCGGCACGCCGGAATTCTGGCAGTTCTGGGGTTCGCTGTTCAGCGCCCTGGAACCGCTGCCTCTGGTGTTCTGTTTCTGGCACATCTACCTGGATGCCCACCAGGACCGTCGACCGCTGGCGAACGCCCCGGCTTTCTATTTCATCCTGGGCTCGGTGGTGCTGGAGCAGGTCGGGGCGGGCATCCTGGGGTTCACCATGACCTTCGCGCTGACCAACGTCTGGTCGCACGGCACCTGGGTCACGCCCAGCCACGCCCACCTGGCGCTGTTCGGCACCTTCGGCATGCTGGGAATCGCGGCGGCCTATTACGCGATTCCCCTGCTGCGCGGCATCAGGGAATTCGACCAGCGGCTGGGCCGGATCGCCTTCTGGCTGGTCTTCGCCGGCATGCTGGGCATCGCTTTCGCCTTCGCGATCGGCGGCACAATCCAGGTCTTCCTGTACCGCGCCATGGGGGTGAGCTGGTTCGGCGGACAAGTCTTCCCCGCCATGCAGTTCTACAAGGTCCTGGTGCCGGTGTTCGGCCTGATCTTCCTGGCGGGCGCCGGCCTGCTGATCTACGATCTGCTGACGCTGGGTCTGCGCGCGCGCAACGCCCCCCGGCCCCGGGCGGTCTTCCGGGCGGCCGATCCAGGCCGCTGGCGCCGCACGTTGCACGGCACGGAAGCCGGCCTCTGGCTGGCGGGGATGTGGATCTTCGGCGCCTTCATCACCCTGGGCCTGCTCAGCTTCAACCTGGACGCCGTGGCCCAGGGCGATCCGACCATCCCCTATATCCTGGCGGGGCTGGGCTACCCGGGCCTGCTGCTGATCACGTTGCTGTTCGTCTGGCGCTTCCTTGCCTCGCTGGAGGCCCGGCCGGCACCTGCGAACTTCGGGCAATCCGCCGATCAGGCTGCCCGTGCCTGAGCCGGCCGGCGCAGGGCGGCCTGGCGCACCGCCCAGGTCGCCAGCAGGAACGGCGCCGTCAGCGAGGGCAGCTCCAGCAACTGAAAGCCGCGCATCAGGCCCAGGCTGAGCAGCGCGCCCAGGCACGGCCACAGCCAGCGGCCCGGGCGGACCGTCCGCAGCGCCTCGGCCGCCAGCACGGCGTTGAAACCATACAAGCCCGACTGTGCCGCGTCGGCCGGGAAGCCCGCCAGTCCGGCCACCCACAGGCACAGGCCGGACGCCAGGGCGGCGGACAGCGCCGCCCGGGGGGCGCCCAGCGCCAGCCCCAGCAGGCACAAGGCGCCTGCCCGGGGATCATTCAGGAACATCACCTGACCGACTCCGCGCAGCAAGCCTTGAGCCGCGCCACCCCAGCCTGGGTCGGCGGCGGCCGCCGCCGCGGCCCGCGGAAAATCCAGGCCGGCCACCGTCGCCATCAGCAGCCAGGTCACGAGCACGAACGGCGCCGTATAAGGCGGTACAGCGCACCTGCGGCGCCAGGCATGGGACATCCAGGCGGCCAGACAAGCCAGCGGCGCCACCAGGGACCAGGCGAGCGGCCCGGACGGCAGCACGGCCATGATCCCCAGCCCGGTCAACGCGCCGTTGTAGCCGTCCAGCCCTGCGCGGCTGCCGGCGGCGTCGCCTGCGGACAGACCCCAGGCGGTTCCTGTCAGCGCACCCAGCAGACAGGCGCCCGCCAGCGTCCAGGACTGCCAGGCCAGGGCGCCCAGCAGGACCGCGCCCGCACGGGCGCTGGGCAACAGATAGATCTGACCGATCCCGCGCAGCACCATGCGACAGAACACAACGCCAAAGGAATCGCGAATCCGCAAAGACATGATGGAAACCCGAGGGAAAAGATGGAACCCGAGCCGCGATCGTACTGCGGAGACGATGAGGGCGGATACGGCGCGCGACATGGTGTCCATCACGTCCGGCGCATGAAGCGGACCGGCGTACAATCCACCGGGTATCATCGCCCGTTCAATCTCATGAAAAACACCCTCGCCACGGCACCGTCCGGCACGGTCCGGCCCGAACACGGCGTCGCCTTTCCCGTCCTCGGCGCCATCAGCCTGACCCACCTGCTCAACGACATGATGCAGTCGGTGCTGCTGGCGATCTACCCGGTGCTGCAGGGCCGCTTCGACCTCAGTTTCGCCCAGGTCGGCATCATCACCCTGGCCTTCCAGTTTTCTTCTTCGCTCCTGCAGCCTCTGGTGGGGCGATTCACGGATCGCCACCCCATGCCCTATTCCCTGCCGGTCGGCATGGGCTTCACCTGTTGCGGCCTGCTGCTGCTGTCCCAGGCCTGGAGTTTCCCGCTGGTGGTGCTGGCCGCCACGCTGGTGGGGGCCGGATCCTCGGTCTTCCATCCGGAGTCCTCGCGGGTGGCGCGCATGGCCTCGGCCGGCCAGCACGGCCTGGCTCAATCGATCTTCCAGGTGGGCGGCAACATCGGCTCCTCGATCGGTCCCCTGCTGGCCGCGCTGCTGATCGTGCCTCACGGCCAGGGGAGCGTCGCCTGGGTGTCTCTGGCCGCCCTGCTCGGCATCTGCATCCTGATCGGAGTCAGCCGCTGGTATGCCGCCAACCTGTCCGGCCAGCGCGGCCGGGCGTCCCTGGCCAAGGTCGACACTGGCCTGTCGCCGCGTCAGGTGCGCGGCGCCATCCTCATCCTGCTGCTGCTCATCTTCAGCAAATATTTCTACCTGGCCGGGCTGAACAGCTATTTCACCTTCTTCCTGATCGACCGCTTCGGCCTGGACATCCAGCAGGCCCAATACGCCCTGTTCGTGTTCCTGGCGGGTGCGGCCGCGGGGACGCTGGCGGGAGGCCCGATCGGCGACCGCATCGGACGCAAGCGCGTGATCTGGGCCTCGATCCTCGGCACCGCGCCCTTCTCGCTGGCCCTGCCCTACGCCAATCTGCACTGGACACTGATCCTGGTTTTTTGCGCCGGGTTCATGATCGCGTCGGCCTTCCCGGCCATTGTCGTCTACGCACAAGAACTGATGCCCGGCAAGACCGGCACGGTCTCGGGCCTGTTTTTCGGCCTGGCCTTCGGCATGGGCGGCATCGGCGCCGCCGCGCTGGGCAGGCTGGCCGACGCCACCAGCATCGCCTTCGTCTACCATTTGTGCGCCTTTCTGCCTCTGCTGGGCCTGGCGGCCTTTTTCCTGCCCGACACGCGGCGCCGCACGACATGAAACGGCCCGGTGCCTGGCTGACGGCGGCCTGCCTGCTGCTGCTCGCCCTCAACCTGCGCCCCCTTTTCCCCAGCACCGCCATCCTGCTGCCCGAACTGAAGCAGGCCCTGAACCTGTCCGGCGCACAGGCCGGCTACCTGACCACGTTGCCCGTGTTGTGCATGGGACTGTTCGCTCCGTTCGCGCCACGCCTGGCCCAGCGCAGCGGCATCGAGCGCACCTTGTCGCTGGTGCTCGCGCTGATCATCGCCGGCACGGCTTTGCGTGGCGTCCTGGGTACCGCGGGCCTGTTCCTGGGTACCGGCCTGGCGGGCGCGGGCATCGCGCTGGGCAATGTGCTGCTGCCCAGCCTGGTGAAGCGCGATTTTCCCGACCGCGCGGCCCTGATGACCGGCCTCTACACCATGGGTCTCGTGGGCGGCGCCGCCCTGGCGGCAGCCGTCACGCTCCCACTCACCCGGTCCTTGGGCAACCGCTGGGATCTGGGCCTGGCCCTTTGGGCAGTCCCGGGCCTGGTGGCGCTTGCGGCCTGGACGCCAATCGCCCTGCGTGCTTCCGGACGCCCGGCGGGCGGGCGCCATATTCTGCCGGTCGAGGGCTTGCGACGCGATCGCCTAGCCCTGGCCGTCACGCTCTTCATGGGCCTGCAATCGGCGCTGGCCTATTGTGTGCTGGGCTGGATGGCACCGATGCTGCGTGATCGCGGCCTGGGCGGCACCGAGGCCGGCCTGGTGACCTCGATGTCGATTCTCGTGCAGGTCGCCGCTTGCCTGCTGACGCCCATGGCGGCCTCGCGCTGCCGGGATCAGCGCGCCCTGGCCGTCCTGCTGTCCGCTTCGGCGACCCTGGCCCTGATCGGCATGATCCTGGGGCCGCGCTGGGCCATCTGGCCTCTGGCCTTGATCCAGGGTGTCGGTCAGGGAGGTCTGTTCGCCCTGGCCGTGATGCTGATTGTGCTGCGCTCCGGTGATGCCCACGTGGCCGCCCATCTCTCCAGCATGTCCCAAACGACGGGATACGTCCTGGCCGCGGGCGGCCCCTTGCTGATCGGGGTACTGCACGACTGGACGGGCGATTTCCGGGCCTCGACCGGATTAGTGGCCGTGCTCGGAATCTGCACGGCGCTGGCCGGCTGGGCGGCGGGCCGCAACGCGCTGGTGCGCGCCACCGTCGTCCGGGATACGGTCCGCTGAAAATCGCGACGGCCCGCCGCGCCTTGCAGCGCGGCGGGCCGTCGCGATGGTGCGAACCGGAGCGGTCCCGGGAAGCGGAGTCAGAGTCCCGCGCGCGAAAACACCAGGGTGGCGTTGGTGCCGCCAAAGCCGAAGCTGTTCGACAGCACGCTGTCGAAATCGACACCCTCGCGCAGGGTGGTGGCGATTTCCTCGGGCTTCAGTTCGGGATCCAGCTGGGTGATGTTGGCCGAGGCGGTGATGAAGCCCGCCTGCATCATCAGCAGGCAATAGATCGCCTCGTGAACGCCGGTCGCGCCCAGCGAATGGCCGGTCAGCGACTTGGTGGACGAGATCGGCGGCACATTGCCCTCGCCGAACACACGGCGGACGGCCTTGACCTCGGTCACGTCGCCTGCGGGGGTCGAGGTGCCGTGGGCGTTGATATAGGTGATCTTGCGGCCCTGCGGCAGCGTGGACAGCGCGAGGCGCATGGACCGCTCGCCGCCTTCGCCCGAAGGGGCAACCATGTCGTGCCCGTCCGAGGTGGCGCCATAGCCGGTGACCTCGGCATAGATCTTGGCGCCGCGGGCAAGGGCGTGGTTCAGTTCCTCCAGCACGACGACACCGCCGCCGCCGGCGATGACAAAGCCGTCCCGCGTGGCATCGAACGCGCGCGAGGCGGTGGCGGGCGTGTCGTTGTATTTCGACGACATGGCGCCCATCGCGTCGAACAGGCAGGACAGCGTCCAGTCCAGTTCCTCGCCGCCGCCGGCGAACACGATGTCCTGCTTGCCCATCTGGATCAGTTCGGTGCCATTGCCGATGCAATGCGCGCTGGTCGAGCAGGCCGAGGTGATCGAATAGTTCACGCCCTTGATCTTGAAGGGCGTCGCAAGGCAGGCCGAATTGGTCGAGGACATGCCCTTGGTCACGCCGAACGGGCCGATCCGCTTGGGGCTGCCGCTTTCGCGCACGATGTTGTGCGCCTTGTAGAACGATTTGGTCGACGGACCGCCAGACCCGACGATGATCCCCGTGCGCTCATTCGACACATCCGACGGATCAAGCCCCGAATCCTTCACCGCCTGTTGCATGGCGATGAAGTTATAGGCGGCGCCATCGCCCATGAAGCGCAGGTCGCGCTTGTCGATATGGTCTTCCAGCACGATCTGCGGCTGGCCGTGGATGCGGCTGCGGAAGCCGTGTTCCGCATAATCGGGCGATGCGATGATCCCCGAGCGGCCAAGGCGCAGGCTTTCCTGCACCTCTTCGGCCGAGTTTCCGATGGGCGAGACGATGCCGATGCCGGTGATGACGACGCGACGCATGGGCTTCCTTCCTTAGCTGGCCGACAGGGCGACCTTCATGTCCTTGACAAGATAGATCGTCTCGCCGTCTGCCTCGACACGGCCATCGGCCACGCCCATGGTCAGGCGGCGGGTCTGCACGGCCTTGGTGAAATCGACGTAATAGGTCAGCATCTTGCGATCGGGGCGGACCATGCCGGTCAGCTTGACCTCGCCCACACCCAGCGCATAGCCACGCCCCTGCCAGCCGCGCCAGCCCAGGTTGAAGCCGGTCAGCTGCCACAGGCCATCAAGACCCAGACAGCCGGGCATGATCGGGTTGCCGGGGAAATGGCAGTCAAAGAACCACAGGTCGGGCGTGATGTCGAATTCCGCCACCACATGCCCCTTGCCATGTTCGCCGCCATCGCCCGAGATGTCGGTAATCCGGTCCATCATCAGCATGGGCGGCGCGGGAAGCTGCGCATTGCCGGGCCCGAACAGCTCGCCCCGCGCGCATTTCAACAGATCTTCCCGCTCGAACCTGGTTGGATACACCTGCGTCTCCCTGCATTCGCATATGGCCCCCTGTAACACCCGCATGTGCGCAAGGGCAAGTGGCGCGGGGCTGCGCGATCGGGCAAGCGGCGCGCGGGTGGCTGGCCGGGGCCTCCGGCGGGGATATTTGTATCAAGGCGAAGGGGGGGGCGCCCATTGCCGTGATGGTCGCCCTGCGCGGATCATGCGCGCGGGCGCACCCGATTCACATGGCCCATCTTGCGGCCGGGCCGGGCCTCGGTCTTGCCGTAAAGGTGGATCGCCGTGCCCGTCTCGCGCGCCAGCGCGGGGATGTGGTCCACATCGTCGCCGATCAGGTTTTCCATCACCACATCGGAATGCCGGCTGCCATCGCCCAAGGGCCAGCCGGCCACCGCGCGGATATGCTGTTCGAATTGGTCCACCGCACAGCCATTCTGCGTCCAGTGACCCGAGTTATGCACCCGCGGCGCGATTTCATTGACCAAAAGGCCCTGCGGCGTCACGAACAGCTCCACCCCCATGACGCCGACATAATCCAGCGCATTGAGGATGCGCGCCGCGATCAGCACGGCATCCGAGCGGCGGGCGGGCGGCAGTCGGGCGGGAATGGTGGTGGTGTGCAGGATGCCATCGCGGTGCACGTTCTCGCCAGGGTCGAAGGCGGCAACCTTACCGTCCAGCCCGCGCGCGGCGATCACCGAGATTTCCATCGTGAAGGGCACAAACCCTTCCAGCACCGCAGGCGCGCCGTTCATTGCGGCCAGCGCGGCGGGCGCATCATCGGGGGCCATGATCCGCGCCTGCCCCTTGCCATCATAGCCAAGGCGGGTGGTCTTAAGGATCGCGGGCGCCCCGATGGCCCCCAGCGCGGCGTCCAGCTCTGCCGCATTGGTCACGGCGGCCCATGGCGCGGTGGCAAGACCGATGGCGTTCAGGAACCCCTTTTCCTCGATCCGGTCCTGGCTGATCGCCAGCGCCCGGCGGTTGGGTCGGATCGGGCGGATCGCCTCGATCAGGTCAAGCGCCGAGGTGGGGATGTTCTCGAATTCATAGGTCACCACATCGACCGATTGCGCAAAGGCGGTCAGCGCGGCCGCATCGTCATAGGGGGCTGTCGTGACCCGGTGCGCCACATCGGCGGCGGGCGGGTTGGCGCTGGGTTCATAGATATGCGCCTTCAGCCCCAGACGGCTGGCGGCCACCGCCAGCATCCGGCCCAGCTGGCCGCCGCCCAGAATGCCGATGGTCGATCCGGTGGGCAGCTCAGTCATCTTGCGGCTCCTCGGGAATGGATGCCGACAGGGCCTCGCGCCAGGCATCCAGCCGGGTGGCCAGCGCGGGATCGGAAATCGCAAGGATCCCGGCCGCCATCAGCCCGGCATTCGCGGCGCCCGCTGCACCGATCGCCATGGTGGCGACCGGAAAGCCCTTGGGCATCTGCACGATGGAATAGAGACTGTCGACCCCGGACAGCGCCTTGGTCTGCACCGGAACGCCGATCACCGGCACACGGGTCTTGCTGGCCATCATGCCCGGCAGATGCGCGGCCCCGCCAGCGCCCGCGATGATCACCTTGAGCCCGCGATCCACGGCGGTCTTTCCATAGCTCCACAGTCGGTCGGGCGTGCGATGGGCCGAGACGATGCGCGCCTCATAGGGCACCCCCAACTCGTCAAGGATGCTCGCCGCTTCCTTCATCGTGGCCCAGTCCGACTGACTGCCCATGATGATGCCCACTTCCACCTGTCCGGCCATGCCTGCCCCCGGTTGTCGCTGCGTCTGGGGCCTAGCCGGGCCGCCGCGCGCGGTCAACGGCAAACGGGCCGCTCAGGCAATGATGTCCGGGATCAGCCGGTCTTCCAGCCGGGTGATCTGGTCCTTCAGCGCCAGTTTCTGCTTTTTCAGCCGTCGCAGCGCCAGCTGGTCTGCCTTGCCCGAGGTCTCCAATGCGTGAATCGCATCGTCCAGATCGCGGTGTTCGCGCCGCAGCACTTCCAGCCGGATGCGCAAGACCTCTTCGGTGTTCAGCTCGGACGGGGCATTCATCGCTTGGGCCTTCTTCTGAGTCGCGGGCATGCGTTCGGCGAATATAGCGATTCAGCGCGATTGTTGGAAGTTTTTCAAGGGCCTTGCCGGGCGCGGCACGGTCCCCCATATTGATCGGGCGGGCTGCCGGCAACCGGGGCCTGTCGGACTTGTCGCTTGTACCAAGGACACCGCGGATGACGAAGACCAGTTTCGGGGGCCACCCCTTTCTTCTCGGGTTCGAACAGCTGGAACGGCTGGTCGAACGTACCGCCAAGACGGCGGCCGATGGCTACCCGCCCTACAACATCGAACGCCTGGGCGAACACGATTACCGCATCACGCTGGCCGTCGCCGGCTTTCGCGAGGCGGAATTGCAGATCACCGTCGAAGACCGCCAGCTTGTCGTGCGCGGCCGTCAGGACGAGGCCGGGGATTCCCGCGTCTTCCTGCACCGTGGCATCGCGGCCCGCCAGTTCCAGCGCAGCTTCGTGCTGGCCGACGGGGTCGAGGTTGCGGGCGCGCGGCTGGAAAACGGCTTGCTGCATGTCGACCTGCGCCGCTCGATTCCCGAACCCGTTGTCCAGACCATCCGCATCCACAGCGCCTGAAAGGAGGGCATGATGGATCATCCATTCAACTTCGGCCCCGAAACCGGGGACCGCATCGTCTATGTCCGCCCGGTTTCGGTGGCGGAACTTCCCGAAGAACTGCGTCAGCAGATCGGCGCCGTCGAAACCATCTACTCGGTCAACCGCCCCGATGGCGAACGCCTCGCACTGGTGAAGGACCGCCAACTGGCCTTTGTCCTGGCCCGCCAGCACGATCTGGCGCCGGTCAACGTGCACTAAGCCGCGCCGCCCCCTTTGCCTTTTGACAAATACCCTGGGGGGCGGCACCACCTTGCCGCAAGACATCGGGGGCCATGGGGGCAAGGCCCCCCTCGCGCAACGCTACCCCCGCAGATAGGCTCTCAGCAGCGGGGGCGGGTCGTCCAGCAAGGCGCCGGTCGGTTCAGGCGGCGCGGCCACCCCATCGGCCACCACCACCGTCAGCGGGCACAGCCGCCGTGCATCTTCAGGGTCATGCGTGACCATCAGCACAGTCGCCCCGGTCTGCCCGGCAATCCGGTCCACCAGATCCAGCATCTGCGCCTTCAGTGCCGGACCAAGCGCTGCAAAGGGCTCGTCCAGCAACAGCATCGGCCGCGCCCGCAGCAAGGCCCGCGCCAGTGCGACCCGCGATTGCTCGCCCCCCGACAGGGCCGCAGGCTTGCGCGCGGCCTTGTCGCCAAGGCCGACCTCGGCCAGCACGGCATCGATTCGGGCCTTCTGCTCCCCGGTCAGCCGCAATCCGGGCGACAGCCCCAGAGCAAGGTTCTGGGCAACCGTCAGATGCGGAAACAGATTGCCGTCCTGAAACAGGATCGACAGCGGCCGCGCGCCTGGCTCCATCCCGGCCAGATCGTGCCCGTCCCACAAGATCCGCCCCGAGACCGGCGGCAGGAACCCCGAGATCGCGGCGAGCAGCGTCGATTTCCCGGCGCCTGACGGCCCGATCACCGCAACCCGCGCGCCGGTTGGCACCTGCCAGTCGGCCTCCAGCCGAAAGCTGCCCTGCGTCAGCACCAGATGATCAAGCGTCAGTCCCACGGCGCCCCCACAGATCGAACAGAATGAACACGGCAAAGGACAAGACGGTCAACAGCAGCGCCGCCGCTTCGGCCTGATCGGTGCGATAGGCGCCCATGAGGCGCCAGACCTGCAACGGCAATGTGCCGCCCTGATCGCTGGCAAACAGCGTGATCACTCCCAGATCGCCCATCGCCAGCGCGGCGGCCAGCCCGACCGCCATGCCCAGCGGGCGCCGCACCCGTGGCAGGATCGCCAGCCGCAACCGCCCCAGCCCGCTCAGACCCAGACTATCGGCCAGCCGCCCCTGCGTCGCCTCGGCCTCGCGCCAGGCGGGCAGCACCAGCCGCAAGGCAAAGGGCAGCGCCATCAGCGTGTTGACCAGTGCCGTGACCGGCAGCGCCAGGCGCGACGGCGCCATCACCGGATGCAGCATCAGAAACAGCCCGATCCCCAGCACCAACGAGCTGGCGGCCATCGGCAGCATCCCGGCCGCCTCGGCCAGCCGCGCCACAACCCCAGCCCGCGCCGCCGCCGAGGCCAGCGCGACCACGGCCAGCCCCGTCAGCACCGCGACCACCAGCGACAGCCCGATCGAGGTTGCCGCCCCGGCCCAGACCACCTGCGGCAGGCTGGTCAGGCCGGTCAGCCCCCAGACCCCGATCATCGCGACGGGCCAGGCCAGAAACACCCCGGCCGCCCCGATGGCCACCATATCCGCCACCCTGCGCCATCCACCCGGCGCCGGCAGGCTGAGCGCCCGGTCCAGCCCGCCGCCCAGCACCCCCGGGGCGGTCCAGCGCGCCGCCAACAGCACCGCCGCCCCGCACAACACGAACTGCACCGAGGCCAGCATCGCCGCCCGGCTCAGATCGAAATCGAACCGCACCGCCTGCCAGATCGCCAGTTCCACCGTCGTCGCCCGTGGCCCGCCCCCCAGGATCAGCACCACTGCAAAACTCGTCAGGCAGATCAGGAACACCGCCAGCAAGGCGCCTGGCAACACGCCCCGCAGCATCGGCCATTCGATATGGCGAAAGACCCCCCAGGGGCCCAGGCCCAGACTTTGCGCCAGCCGCACCCGCTCGGCCGGAACGCCTTGCCAGCCATGCAAGATCATCCGCACCGCCAGCGGCATGTTCAGGAACACATGGGCCAGCACCACGCCGTGAAAGCCGTAGATCCCGATCTGCGGCAGCCCCAGCGCCGCCAGCCCGGCATTGACCAGCCCGGCCCGCCCGAAGATCGCCAGCAATCCCAGCACCGCCACCACGACCGGCAACAGGAACGGCGCCCCCAGGGCCGCAATCAGCAGACCCCGCCCCGCGAACCGCCGCCGCGCCAGCGCCCGCGCCACCGGCACCGCCAGCAGCACCGAGGCCAGCGCCGAAGCCACCGCCTGGCTGGCCGAGAACCGCACCGCCGCCCAGTCCGCCGCCCCCAGCCGCGGCGATCCTGCACGCAGAAAGACCACCGCTAGCGCCGCAGCCATCAGCCCGGCGATGGCCATGGCCAGCACAAGCCCCTGCCAGCCCTTTCGCCTTGATCCAAATATCCCGGGGGGTCCGGGGGGCAAGGCCCCCCGGTCTGCGCCAGCCAAGGGCGCGCGGCTCACTTGGCCAGCGCGGCGCGCCATTCCTCGACCGCAGCGTCACGCACGGCCTGAGCGTCGGCGGCAGGGAACAGCAGCGATTTTGCCGGCTGAACCAGCGTGCCAAAACCCTCGGGCAGGCCTGCCGCCGGGGTCTTCGCCGGATACATCCAGTTGGTCTCGGGGATCGCGGCCTGGAACGGCTCGGACACCACGAATTCCATGAACTTTCGCGCCAGATCGGGCTGTTTCGCATTGGCCAGAACGCCGGCCACCTCGACCTGAAGGTAATGCCCTTCGTCAAAGGCGGCGGCGGCCTTGCTGTCATCCTGTTCCGCGATGAGGTGATAGGCGGGCGAGGTGGTGTAGGACAGCACCATGTCCGCCTCGCCCTTGAGGAACAGATCATAGGATGCCGACCAGCCCGGCGTCACCGTCAGGATATTGTCGGCCAGCTTTTCCCAGATCTCGCCCGACCGATCGCCATAAGCCGCCTTGATCCACATCAGCAGCCCAAGACCGGGGGTCGAGGATCGCGGATCCTGGATCACCACCTTGAGATCCGAGTCGGCCAGCGCCTCGATCGAGGTCGGAGGCGCCGTGACCCGCGCCTTGTCGTAGACAAAGGCAAACCAGCCCCAGTCGAACGGCAGGAAGGCCGCATCGCCCCAGGCGATCGGCAGATCCAGCGCGGCGCTGACACCATGCGGGGCGAACAGCCCGGTCGCCTCGGCGGCCGCCGTCAGGTTGGTATCAAGGCCCAGCACCACATCGGCCTCGGACCGCGCGCCTTCCAGCCGCAGGCGCGACAGCAGCGCCGCACCATCGCCGGCCGGGACAAAGCGCAGATCGCAGCCGCAGTCGGCCTCGAACGCCTTTTCGACCACCGGCCCCGGCCCCCAGTCCGAGGCAAAGCTGTCATAGGTCAGCACCGTCAGCACGGGCGTATCCGCCATGGCCAGGGTGGTCGCAGCCATCAGGCCGCAGGTCGCAAGGAAAGGAGCTTTCATGTCATCCTCCAGTTGCGACGGAACAGGTCGGTACCGGAGATCGCTCTCGCTTACCTTCCCTCCGCCGGTATGATCCGGTTCAGGTTCGACGGGTTCGCGTAAAGCATCTCAGCCGACGGATCATCCGCAGGCACCCCGAGGTAGGCGGGAACATAGGCGATGGCGCGCCGGACGCAAGGGCCAAGCGCTGGTGCCGCGTCCGGGACGTATCGGGCCGGGTGGCGATGCGGGGCAGGAAGGCGAGCGGGTGCCGACGAAAAAACACGGCGGCCGACATCAAATGGGTCGGCCACCGTGCTCGTGATCTAGTTCCTCGGCGCCGCGGGCTGGGTGGGGGCTGTTTCCGCGACGCCGAGGGAAGCTTTATGCAGCTACGGATCCCAGACTGCCCCCGAGTCATGGCGTGACTGCGGACGAATTGGGGCAATTTCGGGGCAGGGCCGCCATCAGGGACAGGTTGTCGAACCCGAAGTGTCCGCAATTGCCAGTGCATCCTCGGTGGCGGGCAGCCAGAAGGTCAGGCAATTAGTGACCCCGTTGCGATCATAGCGGACATCGCGGGCCAGGGTGCGGATCAGATACCAGCCAAACCCGCCTTCGGGCAGATCGTCGGCCACAGCGTCGGGCAGCACCGCAACTGGCAGGGCGTTGCCGGGCATCGGGGCGCCATGGTCGATCACCGTGCACCACAGCCCGTCACAGGTCGGCCGGATCGACAGGTCGATATCGCCCTTGGTCCCGGCATAGGCATGTTCGACGATATTGTTCAGCACCTCGGCGATCACGATCTCGGCGGTCGAGCGCAGATCGTCCGGCAGGTGATCCGTCGGCGCCATCGCGAACAGATCCAGCAGCGCCTGGCGCACCGCCATGGGTTCGGCGGGAATCACCAGCCGGACCGCGCCCGTGCCGGGGGCCCCGGCGATACCCGGATCATCCGGCATGGCGCACGATTCCCGGCGGCTGGGCGTGAATGGTAAAGACCTGATCCATCCTGGTCAGGCGGAACACCTTTTCCACCGTGGGGGTCAGCGCGGCGAGTTCCAGCCGCCGCCCCGGCCCCGCCAGTTTCATGACCGCCACGACGGCGCCCAGACCGCTGCTGTCCAGGAAATCGACCTTGGACAGATCCAGCACGATACGCTGCGCAGGCGCGTGCAACACCTCGCGCATCAGATCCTTGAAGCGTATGGCGATCGCGGCGTCGATGCGCGTGGCCTGCACGCGGGCGACCAGCGTGTCGCCGATGGTATCACAGGCGATGTCCATGACCGCTCCTTTCTCTGACCTTGTCGCAGGCTAACGGCAATCGGTTGACAATCGGTAAGCGGCTGCCCCTTTCGCCCCGGCGCGGGGCGGCCTATCGTGGCCACCAGCCTGAAAGGAGCCGCCCATGACCTGCGTTTTCGTCCAGTTCCGTTGCCAGCCCGGCAAGACCTATGAGGTGGCCAATGCCATCTGGGATGCCGAGGTGGTGTCGGAACTTTACTCGACCTCGGGGGAATATGACCTGATCGCCAAGGTCTATATCCCCGACGATGCCGATGTGGGGCACTATCTGTCCGACCGGCTGTTCGCGATTCCCGGCATTGTGCGCACCCTGACCACGATGACCTTCAAGGCGTTCTGAAATGGCCGGTGTTGCCATTGTCACCGGCGCCTCGGACGGGATCGGCGCGGCGACTGCGCGCGCGCTGCTGGCCGCTGGCTGGAAGGTCGCGCTGCTGGCCCGCCGCCAGGCCGCGCTGGAGACGGTGGCCGGGGGCCATGCGGATGCGCTGGTCCTGCCTTGCGATGTGACCGACCCTGTGCAGGTCGAGGCGGCCTTCGATTCGGTCGTGGCGCGGTTCGGCCGGATCGACCTTCTGTTCAACAATGCCGGCGTCTTCACCCCGGCCGGATTGATCGACGAGACCCCGCTGGAGGACTGGACGCAATCGGTGGCGGTGAACCTGACCGGCATGTTCCTGTGCGCCCGCGCGGCTTTTGGCCAGATGCGCCGCCAGTCGCCGCAGGGCGGGCGGATCATCAACAACGGCTCGGTCGCGGCGCAGGCGCCGCGGGCAGGGGCGGTCTGCTATACGGCCACCAAGCACGGGGTCACGGGACTGACCAAGCAACTGTCGCTGGACGGGCGTCCCTTTCGCATCGCGGTCGGGCAGATCGACATCGGCAATGCCCGCACCCCGCTGCTGGAGGCGCATGTGGCGCGGGTCAAGGCCGCCGATCCCGATGCGCCCGACACCCCGATGATCGACGTGGCGACGGTGGCCGATACCGTGGTGCATCTGGCCGGCCTGCCGCTCGAGGCAAATGCCCAGTGGATGACGCTGATGGCCACCACCATGCAGCTGGTCGGCCGGGGCTAGCGGCGCGCGGCGCGTTCCTCGCAAGTCGTGGGCGCCCCGGCACTGGCCACGGGCGTGCTGCCCGCAAGGCGGTCGATCTGCCGGGCCATGGCGATATCCAGATCCGACAGCCCGCCGCAATCATGGGTGGTCAGCGTGACATCGACGATGTTGTAGCGGTTGGTCCATTCGGGGTGATGGTCCATGCGTTCCGCCAACAGCGCGACCTGGGACATGAACCCCCAGGCTGCGGCGAAATCGTCAAACCGCCAGACCTTGCGGATCGCATCGCGCCCCTCGGTGGTCTGCCAGCCGCTGGCCAGCAGGTCGGGCAGGGAGGCCGCGCGCGCCTCGGGTGTCAGCGCGATCATGGCGCGGCTCCGGTCTGGCGCGGACCGTTCCACAAGGTCGGGTCACTCATAGCTCTCTCCCTGATTGCGGCGGAACGGGCCATAGGCGGTCATCACCTCGATCTCTTCGCCCACGGCGGCGCGCTCGGCCTGAAGATAGCGGTCCACGGCATCGCGAAAGCCCCGATCAGCGATCCAGTGCAGCGAATGCACCGGACTGGGCAGATAGCCGCGCGCCAGCTTGTGTTCGCCCTGCGCCCCGGCCTCGACCCGGGCTAGCCCGTGCGCGATGGCCCAGTCGATGGCCTGATGATAGCATAGTTCGAAATGCAGAAAGGGGTGATCTTCGGTGCAACCCCAATAGCGGCCGAACAGCGTGTCACGCCCGATGAAGTTCAGCGCCCCGGCAATCGGCCGCCCGTTCCGCTCGGCCAGCACCAGCAGCACATCGCTGCGCATCGTGGCGTGAACCTCGTCAAAGAAGGCGCGGGTCAGATAGGGGCGCCCCCATTTGCGGCTGCCGGTATCCTGATAGAACTCCCAGAAGGCATCCCAATGCTCGGGCCGCAGGTCGTCGCCGGTCAGCGCGCGGATCGTGCCGCCAAAGCCCTGCGCCACGGCGCGTTCCTTGCGCAAGGCCTTGCGCTTGCGCGACGACAGGGCGGCCAGGAATTCGTCATAGCTGGCAAAGCCGCGGTTCACCCAGTGAAACTGCTGCGTCACCCGGTGCAGCCAGCCGGGCGCGGCCTCGGCCTCGTCTGCGGTGCAAAAGGTGACATGGGCCGAGGACAGGCCGTTTTGCGCCACCACCCGTTCCATTCCCGCCAACAGCGCGGCGCGGCCTGCGTCCTCCCACCCAGGCGCGCACAGGAACCGCCGCCCGGTCGCGGGGGTAAAGGGCACGGCCACCTGCAGTTTGGGGTAATAGCGCCCGCCCGCGCGTTCCCAGGCATCGGCCCAGGAATGGTCAAAGATGTATTCGCCCTGACTGTGGGTCTTTACATACAGCGGCGCCACCGCAACGACCTGCCCCCCGGCCCGCACCACCATCGGACTCGGCGCCCAGCCGGTGCCCGGCCCGACCGACCCCGACCGCTCCAGCGCGGCCAGAAAGCGATGCGTGGTGAACGGGTCGACCGGAACGCCGCCGCCCGGATTGGCGCAGGCATCCCAATCGGGCGCCGCCATATCGGCGACGCCGTTCAGCAGGCTCACCTCAACCTCGTCCAGCGCATCCATCCATCAGGCCCCTGGCTATCGACTTTCGCCTTGACCCAAATATCCCCGCCGGAGGCATCGGACGCCAGCCACCTTGTGATCACGCTTGCGGGAAAGCGGCGGCGTAGCCTTCAAAGGTGACATTGCAGGCACGTTTGCGCGCCTCGGCCTCATCCTCGGGGGACCGCAGGGTCCAGCACAGCAGGTCGGCCCCTTGCGCCACCAGCTCGGCCACCCGAGGTCGCGCCAGATCGCGCCAGTGATGCGACAGGAAGCTGGCGCCGACCCGGTCATAATCGACGATGCCGCGCAGAGGGGCGCACCGCGCCTCGCCGATCGTATCAGCCTCGTCGCCCTTCCATTCCCAGGTGGTCAGCCCGCGCGGCACACGTGGCAACAGGCGGGCCATCTCGCCCACCGAATGCGGGTTGAAGGACATGACGGCCACGTCGCCCGAATACCCGGCCAGATGCTGCGCCGTCACTGCCTCGAGCACGCCGAAGCCGGGGCCAAAGCCGTGGTCCTGATCCTTGATTTCCACCAGCAGCGGCACGCGGCCATCAACCAGCGCCAGCACCTCGGCAAAGGTCGGGATCCCCTCGTTGCCGCCTGTCAGACCGATCCCGCCCAGTTCGGCTGCACTGCGGGCGCGGACGGGGCCGGTGGCCGCGGTCAGCCGGTCAAGGTCGTCATCGTGGAACACCATCGCCTGACAATCCGAGGACAGCTGCAGGTCGATCTCGATGGCATAGCCTGCCTCAACGGCGGCGCGGATCGCCGCGCGGCTGTTCTCGATCCGCCCGGCGTCGCGGTCGTGATAGGCGCGGTGCGCGATCGGCAGGCGGCGCAGGCTTTCGGGCAGGCGGGGGCGGGGGGCCATGGGCAAGACTCCTGCAATGGCATAAGGTGTTGCGTCGGATTTTGCCTGGCGCTGGGGATTGCGCCAAGGCTTTCACAGACGGGGCTGATCCGCGCGATCACCCATTCGTTGCCCCCGGATAGCCTTGGCAGGCATGCGGGTGGAGGGCCCTGCCGTTCATGCCGGCCAGAACGTGGTTCGCCTGTCGTTGTGCCATGGTGTCTTTGCCGTGATCTTCGCGCGATGGCCGGGCCAATACCGCGCGAAGATGTCAGAGCGATGACAGGTCAGGCCAGCTCGAAGATCGCCTCGACCTCGACCGCAACGCCCAGCGGCAGGGACGCCGCCGAAACGGCCGACCGCGCATGGCGGCCAGCATCGCCGAACACGGCAACCATCAGATCCGAGGCCCCGTTCACCACCTTGGGCTGGTCGGTGAAATCGGCGGTCGAGTTGACAAAACCCACCAGCTTCACGACGCGGGCAATCCTGTCCAGATCGCCGCCGCAGGCCGCCTTGGCCTGGGCGATCAGCGACAGCGCGCAGGCGCGGGCCGCTGCGGCGCCGGCCTCGACATCCATGCCATCGCCCAGCCGGCCCTTGATCAGCCCGTCGGGGCCAGAGCTGACCTGACCCGAGACATAGAGCATCGAGCCGCTGATCACGAAGGGCACATAGTTCGCCGCAGGCGCAGGGGCGGCGGGCAGCACAAGGCCGAGTTCGGCAAGGCGGGCGTCGATGGTTCCGGTCATGGCGGTCTTTTCCTTGTCGTCAGCTTTCGCGGAAGGCGCGGTTGAAATAGTCGGTGAAGGGCTTGGTCAGGAACTGAATGGGAGTGCGTTCCTCGGTCCGGATGAACGCCTCGACCGGCATGCCGGGGATCAGCTTCACATCGCCCAGCTTTTCCATCTCGCCAGGGTTCAGCTGAATCTCGGCGCGGTAATACGAGGCCTGGGTCGCCTCGTCGACCAGCACGTCCGGCGATACCGTGGTGACGGTGCCGAACACCTCGGGCGTGGTGCGCGAGGAAAAGGCCGAGAACACGACCTTGGCCTCTTGTCCGCTATGGACCTGATCGACATGCACGGTGGGCACGCGCGTTGCGATGATCAGCGGGCGATCCTGCGGGATGATGTACATCACCGGATCGGCGGCGCGGATCACGGCCCGCGGCGTCGTCACCCGCAGGCCAAGCACGATCCCCGACACGGGCGCGCGGATGTCCAGCCGGGACATGCGTTCGTGCAGCGCGCGGCGGCGTTCGGCCAGTTCAAGTTCTCGATAGCCGATGTCGCGCAGCTGGGTGCTGGCTTCCTCGCGCCGGGCGGCCGAGAGGCGCAGGATCTCGATTTCTGTCTCGGTGATGCGGCCTTCGGACTGCGCGCGGTTGGCGGTCAGCTCGCCGACCTGGCCGGCCAGCCGGGCCTCTTCGCGCTCCAGCGCCAGAACGCGGCTGACCTGCGCAAGGCCCTTGTTCAACAGCTCGCGCTGGCTGGACAGTTCCTCGGCGATCAGGCGCAACTGGGTCTTCAGCGCCTCGCGCTGCGAGTCGATCCCCTCGATCAGGCTGGCGGTCTGCGACTTGCGCTTTTCCAGCTGATCCAGCTGCTTGGTCAGCGTTTCGCGCCGGGCGACGAACAGACGTTCCTGCCCGGTCATCAGATCGGAAAGCTCGGGGCTGCGGGACGCGGCCTCGACCAGCTCGGCCGGGAATTCGATGGTGTCGCCATCGTCCCTCTCTGCCTCCAGCCGGCCGCGGCGGGCCAGGATTTCAAAGAACTGCGTCTCGACGATGGTCAGTTCGGATTGCAGCAAGGTGCCGTCCAGCACCATCAGCACGTCACCGGCCTGAACAAAGGCCCCTTCGGTGACGCGGATTGCCTCGACCGTGCCGCCATCGGCGTGCTGGACGATCTGGCGGTTCTGATCGACCTCCAGTTGACCCGAAGTGACGACGGCCCCGGTGATCGTGGTCATCAGGCCCCAGCCGATGGTTCCGACGACCAGAACGGCAACGGTGGTCAGGCCAAGCGCCATCGGCCGGGCAACCGACCATTTGGGTTTCGCGGATTGGGTCACGACACGCCTCCGGGTCCGGCAGAGCGGATGATTTCGGTATGGTTCTTGACCATCTCGCGCAGCACCGTATCACGCGGGCCAAAGGCGGTGCGCACGCCGTTTTCCAGCACCAGCAGCACATCGCATTCCTGAATGGCCGCCGGGCGGTGCGCCATGATGATCACGGCCTTGCCTTCGGACTTCATGGTGCGGATCGCGGTGTTCAGCGCCATCGAGCCTTCGTTGTCGAGGT
Organism: Castellaniella sp. UBA6218; assembly: GCA_002421865.1. Lineage (GTDB taxonomy): Bacteria > Pseudomonadota > Gammaproteobacteria > Burkholderiales > Burkholderiaceae_B > Castellaniella. Next base: position 5,682 of record DISE01000121.1, on the reverse strand, counting down.
TCGAGTTGGGCTCGTCCAGCACCAGGATCACCGGATCGCCATACATCGCCCGCGCCAGGCCGATACGCTGAAGCTGACCACCCGACAGACGCCCGCCGATGGCCGAGACCTTGGTGTCATAGCCTTGCGGGAACTGCAGGATCATTTCGTGCGCGGCGGCCTTTTGCGCGGCCTTGACCACGGCCGCGGCATCCGGGTTGGCCGACAGGCGGGCGATGTTTTCCGCAATCGTGCCATCGAACAGCGTCACGCGCTGGGGAAGGTAGCCGATATAGCTGCCCAGCGTATCCGGGTCGAACTGGTCCAGCGCGGCGCCGTCCAGGCGGATCTTGCCAGCGCCGGGGCGCCAGACGCCGCAGATCGCGCGCGCAAGCGTGGACTTGCCGGCCCCCGAGGCGCCGATGACGCCCATGGCCTGCCCTTGATCCAGCCGGAACGACACGCCCTTGATCACCGCGACATGTTCGCCCGGCGGCGCAACCGAGATGCCCTGCGCCTCAAGGATGGCCCGAGGCTTGGGCAGGGCGGTCATCTCGGCCTCTTGCGGCACGCGCGAGAGCAGCGAGGCAAGGCGCGCCCAGCCTTCCTGCGCGCGCTGCACGGCGGCCCATTGACCCACCGCCATTTCGATCGGCGCCAGCGCCCGGCCCAGCAGGATCGACCCGGCAATCATCGCCCCTGGCGTCATCTGGCCCTTGAGCACCAGCCAGGCGCCAAGTCCCAGCATCGCCGATTGCAGGAACAGCCGGAATGTCTTGGTCAGCGCGCTGAAGCCGCCGGTCAGGTCCGAGGCCTTCATCACTGCGGACGTCTGCGCCTCGCGGGCGCGCGCCCAGCGGGCAAAGGCGGCGCCGCGCATGCCAAGGCTCTGGATCAGTTCGGATTCGGCCTTGATCTGCTCGGACAGCCGCTCGGCTGCCGCCGTGGTGCCGTTCGCCTCGGCGGTTGGCTGTCGAGTGGTCGACTGGTTCAGCACCGTCACGGCGATCAGGATGCCGCCGCCGACAATCGCCATCCAGCCCAGCATCGGGTGGAACATGAAGATCGCGATCAGGAACACCGGCGTCCATGGCAGGTCGAATATCGCCATCAGCACCGGCGAGACCAGCAGCCGCTGGATTGATTCCAGATCGCGCTGCGCGGCCTGGGCGCTGGGCTCGTTCGGGGCCAGGGCCGACATGCGGATTGCGGCGGAAAACACGCGCCGGTCCAGCTTGTCCATGAAGCGCGCACCGATCCGTGCGGCAACGCGCGAGCGCGCGTGATCCAGCAGCCCCATGGCCAGGAACAGGAACACGATCAGTACCGTCAGCGCGACCAGCGTCGGTTCCGAATGCGACCCCAGAACGCGGTCATAGACCTGAAGCATGTAGATCGGCCCGGTCAGCATCAGCACGTTGACCACGGCGCTGAACAGGAAGACCGCCCAGAAAAGCTTGCGATTCTCTGCTCTGGCTGCCCGAAGCTCGGCACGGCCGCGGGCGGTTTCGAGGTTGCTCATTCCCTAAACTCTTTCGTGAACGCTTTGCCATTCCTGCAAGTTTTCAGTGGCGGAAAACGGCCATCACCGAAAAAAAGCGGCCATTCGCGTTGCCTCTGCTGACCGGCCTGATAATCCTCGTTCCGGAGGCGGTCACGGGGGTGTGCCTCGCCTTGGGCCGACCATAGAAAGTAAACCGTGGGATTTCCATTGCTTTTTTGCCGCTGCCTTGCGCACCTTCGCCGTGCCGCACCGATTCTTGGATTGGGTCTGCTTGCGGCCTGCGCCGCTCCGCCGCCGGTCGCGGACAACGACCCCTATGAAACGTCGAACCGCCGGGTTCATGCCTTCAACCAGGCGCTCGACACCAATGTGATCGCTCCGCTGGCCCGCGGGCTTGCGCCTGTGACCACCGGGCCGGTCGGGTCGGTGATCGACAATGTGGCGGACAACCTGTCGATGCCATCCGCGATCCTGAACAAGACCTTGCAGGGCAAGTTCGAGGATGCCGTGCACAACACGTGGCGGTTTGCGCTGAACACCACGCTGGGTGTCGGTGGGCTGTTCGATCCCGCCAGCGCCATGGGCCTGACCGAACGGGACGCGGATTTCGGCGGCACGCTGCATGCCTGGGGTGCGGGCGAGGGGACTTTCCTGATGTTGCCGGTGCTTGGCCCGTCGACAGAGCGGGACGCCCTTGGCAAGGTCGTGGATGCCGTGATCGACCCGGTGGGCGTGGCGCTGGACTCGCCCCAGAGCGGCTATGCGCGCGGGGTCAAGGTCCTCTCAAAATTGGGTGATCGCGCCCGGTTTGGCGACACGGTGGACTCGATCATGCACGAAAGCGCCGATAGTTATGCCCAGACTCGGTTGCTGTATTTGCAGAACCGTCGGTTCGAGTTGGGACAGGAGGTTGCTGATGACGCGTTCATCGATCCGTATGCAGACCCTTACGGCGACTGATCCGCGCCGGCGCGCACTTCTGGCGGGCGGGGCGGTCTATGCAGGGCTGCTGCTGGCAGGGGCGCCGGCCCTTGCGCTGAATGTCGATCAGGCGCGCAACCTGATCGACCGCGCCATTGGCGAGGTGAACGCGACCATCAACTCGGGCAAGTCCGAAGCCGCGATGCTGCGCGACTTCGAAGGCATCTTCACGCGCTATGCCGATGTGCCGACCATCGCCCGTTCGGCGCTGGGGCCGGCGGCGCGTTCTGCCAGCGGCGCACAAATGGCCGCCTTCACCGAGGCGTTTCGGGGCTACATCGCGCGCAAATATGGCCGCAGGTTCCGCGAATTCATCGGCGGACAGATCGAGGTGACGGGCGCTCAGCCCTTGAAGAGCTACTTCGAGGTCAGTTCGGTAGCCAAGCTGCGCGGGCAGGCGCCTTTTGATCTGCGCTGGCATGTCTCGGACCGCTCGGGCAAGCAGATGTTCTTCAACATCATCATCGAAGGCGTGAACATGCTGGCGGCGGAGCGGACCGAGATCGGGTCCATGCTGGACCGTCGCCGGGGCGATCTGAACGCGCTGATTGCGGATCTGAAGTCGATCTGATCGGCAGTCGCCGTGCCCGCCCGATCAGGCGGGCATGGCGTGTCAGGCCGATAGCGTGCCGGGCGCCTTGGCCGGTCGTGTCCGGATACTCGGTATGCCCCGAACCCCGGCATTGCGGTCGGCGTTGCACCCATCAAGCTGACTGCGGTCCGGCAAGCAGGCCCGTCTGGCGCGGTCATAGGGTTTGCCCTGGTGATCCACCGCCTGAGAGCCGTGCGGCGATTTCGCGCCATTGTGTCAGGATGCACCCCGATAGCGCCTTCGGCGGAATGGACAGTGGGTGCGGCGGGGCGGGCCCTGCTTGGGGTAATTTCGGCTAGGACAAGCCCGGGCCGGGCGGCATGCGCGGTCCACCGTGCCGGCAGGCACTCTTCAAGGGGGCGCCCGAATGGCGGCTTGCCCGGCCCTGGCCGATTCCACTCGCACGCAGGGCGTGCATTGCCTATAACCGGCGCGACCGCTGTCCGGAGACGCCCATGCCCGCCGATCTTTCGCCCATCGACAAGGCCAAGTTCGTGGCCGCCCGCCGCGCCGTCGCCTTTGTCGAGGATGGCATGCGGGTCGGGCTTGGCACCGGATCCACGGCCGCCTGGATGGTGCGCTGTCTGGCCGAGCGGGTGAAGACCGAAGGATTGCGGGTCACGGGGGTGCCAACCTCCAGCCGCACGGCGGAACTTGCCCGGCAACTGGGCCTGCGCATCACCTCGCTGGACGAGGCGAAGTGGCTGGATCTGACGATCGACGGCGCCGACGAATTTGACGCGAACCTTGCGCTGATCAAGGGCGGCGGCGGGGCGCTGCTTCAGGAAAAGATCGTCGCCACGGCCTCGGACCAGATGGTCGTCATTGCCGATGCCGCCAAGGAAGTCGCGCATCTGGGCGCCTTTCCGCTGCCGGTCGAGGTGATCCCCTTTGGCTGGCAGACGACCCGCGCGCTGATCACCGAAACCCTTGCCAGCCTGGAGCTGATGGGGCGCGAGGTCACGCTGCGGATGAACGGCGACAGGGCCTTTGTGACCGACGAGGGCAATTACATCGTCGATCTGCATCTGGGCCGGATCGACCATCCGCGCCAGCTGGCGCTGATCCTGAACCAGATCCCGGGTGTGGTGGAAAACGGGCTGTTCATCGACATCTGCGATGTGGTCATCATCGGGCACGGCGACGGGCGGGTCGATGTGCGTGACATCAACGCCGGGACGGTCGCGCACGAGACTGTGGAATTTGCCGAGACCGACAACGTTTTCGGCGCCGATTGAGCTGCGGCCCTTGCGCGCCATCAGGTCTGGCGGCATCTGCCCTGTCAGGACCGGCGACAAACGCCGCAAGGAGGCTGCATGACGTTCGACGTGGATCTTTTTGTCATCGGCGGTGGCTCGGGTGGCGTGCGTGCAGCGCGCATCGCGGCCTCGGAAGGGGGCGCGCGTGTTGCCCTGGCCGAGGAATACCGCATGGGCGGCACCTGTGTGATCCGCGGCTGCGTGCCCAAGAAGCTGATGGTCTTTGCCAGCGCCTTTCCCGGCCAGATCGAGGATGCCCGCGCCTATGGCTGGGACGTGACGGCGGGCGATTTCAGCTGGCCGCATTTCCGCGCCGCGCTGGACAAGGAACTGATCCGGCTTGAAGGCGCCTATCGCTCCGGCCTGGTGAATGCGGGTGTGACCATCCACGATTGCCGCGCCACGGTTGAAGATGCCCATACCGTCCGGCTGGCCGATGGCCGGCGCGTGAGCGCGAAACATATCCTGATCGCCACGGGTGGCCGCCCCTTTGTGCCGGATATTCCGGGGGCCGATCTGGCGATCACCTCGAACGAGGTGTTTCTGCTGGATGCGCTGCCGGCCTCGGTGCTGATCGTCGGCGGCGGCTTCATCGCCTGCGAATTCGCCTGCATCCTGCATGGGCTGGGGGTCAAGGTGACACTGGCCTATCGCGGCGATCAGGTGTTGCGCGGCTTTGACGACGAGGCGCGCGGCCATGTCGCCGATGCGATGCGCGCGCGCGGGATCGACATTCACTGCAACAGCGATGTCACCGCGCTGGAGCGTGATGGCTCTGGCATCCGGGCCAGCGCAACCGGCGCGGCAGGCGGCAGCTATGGGGCCGTGCTCTATGCGACCGGGCGCAAGCCGAACACCGACGGGCTGGGGCTGGACAGCCTGGGCGTCCAGTTTGGCGCGAACGGTCAGATCGTGGTGGATGGCTACAGCCAGACCGCCGTTCCCTCGATCTATGCGGTGGGCGATGTAACCGACCGCATCGCGCTGACGCCGGTGGCGATCCGCGAAGGTCACGCCTTTGCCGATACCGTCTTCAAGGGCCAGCCGCGCAAGGCCGACCATGATCTGGTGGCCGCCGCCGTCTTCACCCAGCCCGAACTGGGCACCGTCGGCCTGACCGAGGCCGAGGCCGCAACGCGGGGCCCGATCGAGGTCTATGTTGCCACCTTCCGCCCCATGCAGACGCTGTTCGCCGGGCGTCAGGACAAGGCGCTGTTCAAGCTGATCGTCTGCCAGACCACGCGCCGCGTGCTGGGGTGCCATATCGTCGCACCTGCTGCCGGAGAGATGATCCAGCTGGCGGCCATCGCGATCAAGATGGGCGCCACCAAAGAGGACTTTGACCGCACCTGCGCGGTGCATCCGAC
>DISE01000020.1 GCA_002421865.1 Castellaniella sp. UBA6218 | reverse complement strand
TACAACTGGAAGACCTTCATCGAGGTCTACCTGGAGGACTACCACGTCGGTCCTTTCCACCCGGGCCTGGGGCGCTTCGTCACCTGCGACGACCTGGAATGGGAATTCGGCGACTTCCACAGCATGCAGCGCGTCGGCATCCACCAGGCCCTGGGCCAGCCGGGCACCGAAGTCTATCGCCAGTGGCACGACCGCCTGCTGCAGTACCGGTCGGGCACGGCGCCCGATTTCGGCGCGGTCTGGGTGACGTATTTCCCCACTCACATGATCGAGCTCTATCCGCACGTCCTGGTGCTGTCCACGCTGCATCCCGTCGCCCCCCAGGAAACCGTCAACGTGATCGAGTTCTACTACCCCGAGGAAATTGTCGCCTTCGAACGCGAGTTCATCGAGGCCCAGCGCGCGGCCTATCTGGAAACCGCGATCGAGGACGACGAGATCGGCGAGCGCATGGACGCGGGGCGCCGCGCCCTGATGGAGCGCGGCGAAAACGAGTGCGGCCCCTACCAGAGCCCCCTGGAGGACGGCATGGCGCACTTCCATGCGTGGTACCGCCGCATGATGGCCTGAATCAGTCGCGCGTCACCGGCCTGGAGGGATCGGCGCACCATTCGCTCCAGGAACCCGGGTACAGGGCCGAGCCGCGCAGGCCGGCCAGTTCCATGGCGAACAGGTTGTGACAGGCGGTGATGCCCGAACCGCACTGGTGGACGATGCCGCGGTCCAGCCGGTCGCCCAGCAGGGACTCGAATTCCGCGCGCAGTTCACCGGCCGCCTTGAAACGCCCATCCGGCCCAAGGTTGCGGGCGAACGGCCGGTTCAGTGCGCCCGGGATGTGTCCCCCCACAGGATCCATGGGTTCGACCGCGCCGCTGAAACGCTCCGGCGCACGGGCGTCAAGCACCGTGAAGCGCGGCTCGTCCAGATTGGCCAGGACGGCGCGGGCGTCAACGACGGGCATGGACGGTTTGCCCGAAGGCGCGAGTCCCTGGATCGCCTGGGCCTCACTGAGGGACGGGGCGCGCGCGCCGGTCTCGACCGCCCCGCCGGCCGCCTGCCAGGCGGCCCAGCCCCCGTCCAGAACCGCGACGGATTCGTGCCCCAGCCAGCGCAGCATCCACCACAGATGAGCCGCGAACATGGCGTTGCCGGCATCGTAGACCACCACGTCGGTGCGGGCCGTCAGGCCCTGCGCCCGCATCAGGGCGGCGAAATCGGCGCGGTCCGGCAAGGGGTGGCGGCCGTTGCGCCCGGTCTTGAGGGCGCACAGCTGAGTTTCATGGTCCAGGTACAGTGCCCCGGGCACATGGCCCGATTCGTAGGCCTGGCGGCCCGCCTGGTGGTCCGCCAGATCGTGGCGCACGTCGAAAACCAGGCAGCCCGGATGGGCCAGGCGTTCGCGCAGGGCCTCGGGCTGAATCAACAAAGCGGTCATGACGGGGTTACCTCCTTTGTGGAAAGGCCCGGGGCAGCGGGCGGTGCCGCGCGGCCGTCACCCTGCAGCGCTCGGGCCTCGGTGTAGGTGCGCCAGACCGACAGCAGGCCGGAACCGATGATCAAAGCCATGCCGGCCCAGGCCAGGGGGGCCGGCCGGTCGCCCCAGAACAGGACGCCGATCAGGGCGGCAAAGATGATGGTCACGTACTGCAGCGCGGCCGTCAACAGGGTAGACCCCAGGCCGAAAGCCCGGGTCATGGCCAATTGGCCCACCAACCCCGTCAGGCCCAGTCCGGCCAGCGCCAGCAAAGCCAGGGGGTCGCTCGTGCGCCAGCCCTGCAGCGCGATACCGCCCAGGCCGCTCGCGCAGACGCCCAGCGAAAACAGCAGCACCGTGCGCCATTCAGGCTCGCCGGCCTGGCCCAGCTGGCGGACCTGCATCATGGCGATCGCCGCCAGCCCGCCCGCTCCCAGCCCCATCAGGGCCGCGAGCCACTGGTCGTGCTGGATGCTGGGTCGCAGCACGCCCAGCACACCCAGGAAGCCCGCCAGCACGGCCAGCACACGCACCGGATCGCGCTGGGCGCCGCCGAAGCAGAGCATCCAGCCGGCGATGAACAGCGGCGCCGTGTAGTTCAGGCTGACGGCCGTGGGCAGGGGCAGATGGGACAGCGCGAAGAAACCCAGCCACATGGACGTGATGCCGCTGAGGTTGCGCCAGATGTGCAGGCGCCAGCTGGACGGGCGTATCGTGCGCCGCGTCGAACGCGCCCAGAAATACAGCAGCAGGACGGAAGGAATGCCCCGGAACAGGACGATTTCCGGCAAGGTGGCGCCAAGGTCGGCGGCGACTTTCACGAAGGCCCCCATCATGGCGAACATGGCGCAGGCCAGCAACATCCACAAAGACTGCATGCGTCACCAAAAACAGGGATACCAACCGGAAGCCGATACTATACACTTTGGACATCATTGTTCCCTTCCTGCGGAGCTTCGCCCCACATGAAAAGAATCATCCTGTTCCTCGTCACCAACATGGCGGTCATGCTGGTGTTGAGCATCACCATGAACATCCTGGGCGTCGGCCGTTACCTGACGGCCAACGGCATCGATCCGGCCGCGCTGCTGGTGTTTTCAGCGGTGCTGGGTTTCACCGGTTCGTTCATCTCGCTGCTGATGAGCAAATGGATGGCCAAGTCCAGCACGGGCGCCCGGGTCATCGATCCCCAACGGCCGCGCGACCAGCGCGAAGCCTGGCTGGTCGCCACCGTGCACCAGCTGGCCGACCGGGCCGGCATCGGCCATCCGGAAGTCGCCATCTACGAAGGCGCGCCCAACGCCTTCGCCACCGGGGCCTTCCGCAACGATGCCCTGGTGGCAGTATCCACCGGCCTGCTCTCGTCCATGACCGAGGAAGAAGTCGCCGCCGTGCTGGGCCACGAAGTCTCCCACGTCGCCAATGGCGACATGGTGACCCTCACCCTGATCCAGGGCGTGGTCAACACCTTCGTCATCTTCCTGTCGCGTATCGTCGGCTACTTCATCGACCGCGCCGTGCTCAAGAACGAGCGCGATGTCGGCATCGGTTACTACGCCAGCGTGTTCGTGTGCGAAATCCTCTTCGGGGTGCTCGCCTCCATCATCGTCGCCTGGTTCTCCCGCCAGCGGGAGTTCCGCGCCGACGCGGGCTCGGCCCGGCTGATGGGCGCGCGTGAACCCATGATCCGCGCACTCGCCCGCCTGGGCGGAGTCGAGGCCGGCGAACTGCCCAAATCCTTCGCCGCCTCCGGCATCGCGGGCGGCGCGCTCGGCGCGCTGTTCGCCTCGCACCCGCCCATCGAGCGGCGCATCGAGGCCCTGCGCCGGCAGACGGCCTGAGCCGGGCGGACCGGATGTGCGCGAACTCCAGGTCCTGATCGCCTTCGGCGGCTTCGTCGCCCTGCTGCTGTGGGGTGTGCACATGGTCCAGACCGGCGTGCAACGGGCCTTCGGCAAAACGCTGGGCCTGTGGATGGGTCGCGCCATGGGATCGCCCTCGCGCGCCTTCGGCACCGGACTGATCATCACCGCCGCCATCCAGAGCAGCACGGCCACCGGNNCTGGCGGCCATGCTGGGCGCCAACGTCGGCACCACCCTGATCGTCCAGGCGCTGTCCTTCGATCCGACGGCCCTGGCACCCGGCCTCGTGCTCGTCGGCGTGTGGATGTTCCGCCACTACGAGCCGGGCCGTGCCCGTGACCTGGGCCGCGCCCTGATCGGCCTGGGCCTGCTGCTGCTGGCCCTGCACGAACTGGTGACCCTGTTCGAGCCGCTGCGGGACGCTCCTCTGCTGGGCAGCGCCCTGCTTGCTCTGGCCGGCGCGCCGGTGATCGCCCTGGCGGCCAGCGCGGCGCTGACCTGGGCCTCGCATTCCAGCGTGGCCGTGGTCGTGCTGATCATGTCGCTCGCCCATCACGGCCTGGTCACGCCTGAACTGGCCTATACACTGGTGCTGGGCGCCAACCTGGGCACCGCCATCAATCCGGTCCTGGAAAGCGGCGGCGACGGCAATCCCGCATCCCGCCGAGTGCCCATGGGCAATCTGGGCACACGCGTCGCCGGCTGCCTGCTGGGTCTGGCCCTGCTGCCCTGGGCGGGGACCCTCATGGCCGGGCTGGGCGACGCCGCGCACGGCGTGGCGAATTTTCACCTGCTGTTCAACCTGGCGGTAGCCGCCTGCTTCATGCCCGCGCTGCGGCCTTACGCGCGGCTGCTCCAGTGTCTGCTGCCACCACGCGCCGACCCTCACGACCCCGCCCGCCCCCAGTACCTGGACGAGTCGGCCCGCGAAGTCCCGGCCGTCGCCCTGGGCCAGGCCGCCCGCGAGGCGCTGAGACTGACGGACATGCTGCGCGAATCACTGCGGCTGACCGGGGAGTCCCTGCTGCGCGAAGACCCCCGGGCCAACGGCCAGGCCCGCTATCTGAACGGCGCCATCAGCCAGCTGGACCGGTCGGTGACCGCCTATCTGGCGACGCAGGACCAGGAAGGCCTCAGCGCCGACGACGCGCAATACCTGAAGTCCATCCTGACCTTTTCCATGAACATCGCCCACGCCGCGGACGTGTCCGGCATGGGTCTGCTGGGCCACGCCAGCCGGCTGCACAAGAAGCACTGGACGCTGGACCCCGAGCAGCAGGCCGAACTGGCCGAAGTGCTGGAACGGCTGCAGCGCAACCTGCGCCAGGCCGCCGCCCTGTTCGTCTCGGGCGACCGGGTGGCCGCCCGCGCCCTGGCCTTCGAGAAAGAGCACTTCCGCGCCCTGGAGGCGCAGGCGGCCGAACGTCACCTGGACCGCATCAAGACCGGCCGCATCGACGCCGCCGACGTCGGCGCCTTCTACCTGGAGATCCTGCGCGACGCGAGCGGGGTGAACGCCTGCCTGGTCAACGCGGCGGCCTACCCCATCCTGGACCGCCACGGCGAACTGCGCCCCAACCGGCTGCGCGAATCGGAGTGACGGATCGCGGTCAGTGCGCGGCGCCCCAGTCCGGACCGACGCCGACCTCGGCGACCAGCGGCACCGCCAGTTCCGCCACGCCCGCCATCAGCGCCGGGACGCGTTCGCGCAGAACATCGACCTCATCCTCGGCCGCGTCGAACACCAGTTCGTCATGCACCTGCATCACCATCAGGCTGCGCAGACCTTCGGCGTCCAGCCAGTCCTGGACCGCCACCATGGCCATCTTGATGAGGTCGGCCGCCGTGCCCTGCATGGGCGCGTTGATGGCGGCGCGTTCGGCTGCGGCGGCGCGCGGCCCCTTGGCGCCGGCCAGTTCGGGGAAATACAGACGGCGTCCGAAGACGGTTTCCACGTAGCCCTGTTCACGGGCCTGGCGGCGTACGCGGTCCATGTAGTCGGCCACGCCCGGATAGCGCATGAAATAACGGTCGATGTAGGACTTGGCGGCCGCCCGCGTGATGCCCAGGTTGCTCGCCAGGCCGAATTCGCCCATGCCGTAGATCAGCCCGAAATTGATCGCCTTGGCCGCCCGGCGGTGTTCCGCGTCGACCTGGTCCGGTGGCAGACCGAAGACCTCGGCCGCCGTGGCGCGGTGGATGTCCTGTCCCTGGGCGAAGGCCCGGCGCAGATTCTCGTCGCCTGACACGTGGGCCATCACGCGCAGTTCGATCTGAGAGTAGTCGGCCGACACGATCTTGCCCAGGCTGGACACGAAGGCCGATCGCACGCGGCGGCCCTCGGCCGTGCGCACGGGGATGTTCTGCAGGTTCGGATCGGACGAGGCCAGCCGCCCCGTCACCACGGCCGCCTGGGCGTAGCGCGTGTGCACCCTGCCGGTGCGCGGATCAATCATGCGCGGCAGCTTGTCGGTATAGGTGGACTTCAGCTTGGCGATGCCGCGATAGTCGAGCAGCAGGCGCGGCAGGGGGTAGTCCTGCGCCAGGCGGGTCAGGACCTCCTCGTCGGTGGACGGCGCGCCGCTGGCCGTCTTGCGCAACACGGGCAGTTGCATGCGCTGGAACAGGATCTCGCCCAGCTGCTTGGGCGAGTTCAGGTTGAAGGGCTGGCCCGCCAGGGCATGGGCCTGGGCTTCCAGCTCGATCATCTGTTGACCCAGTTCATGGCTTTGCGCCGCCAGCACCTTGGCGTCGATGGCCACGCCGTTGCGCTCGATGCGCGTCAGTACATCGGAAGCGCGGATTTCCAGCGCGTAGATCCGGTCCAGGCCGGCCTCGGCCCGGACCTTCGGGTAGAGCACCTGGTGCAGCCGAAGCGTGAAATCGGCGTCCTCGGCGGCGTAATGCGCGGCCTGATCCAGTGCGACTTCGTCGAAGCCTATCTGGCGCGCGCCCTTGCCGCACAGGGCCTCGTAGGTCGTGCCCGTCAGCCCCAGCCACTGGCTGCACAGATCCTGCAGATTCACACGCCGGTGAGACTGAAGCACATAGGCCTGCAGCATGGTGTCGTGCCGCACCCCGCGCAGTTCGACGCCCTCGTTGGCGAACACGTGGGCGTCGTACTTGGCATGGTGCAGCAGCTTGGGCGCGGCCGGATCCTCCAGCCAGGGACGCAGGCGGTCGAGCACCAGCGCGAGGTCCAGCTGGTCGGGCGTGCCCGGCGCGCGATGACCCACCGGGACATAGGCGGCGCGGCCGGGCTCGATGGCGAACGACACCCCCACCAGGCGGGCCACCATGGGGTCCAGACTGGTGGTTTCCGTATCCAGGGCCGCCAAAGGGGCGGCCCGCAGCCGAGCCACCCAATCATCCAGCGCCGCCTCGTCGAGGATGGTCTCGTACCTCACGTCGTCCGGCGCGGGAGGCGCCTCGCGGGGGGCGCGGGCGTCCTGTTCCGGAATGCGATCCGGCTCGCCGGTTTCCTCGCGCAGCCAGGTCCGGAAGCCATAGGCTTCGTACAGTTCGATCAACGCGCCATGATCCGGCGCCCGCAGATCCAGCACGTCCGGTTCCCACTGCGCCTGCAGTTCGCAATCGAGCCGGACGGTCAGCAAGTCCCGCGTCATGGGAAAGCGGGGCGCCGCCGCGCGCAGGTTCTCCCCCGCCACACCGCGGATTTCGTCGGCCCGGGCGACCAGCGTGTCGATATCGCCGTATTCGTTCAGCCACTTGGCCGCGGTCTTCGGGCCGACCTTGGTCACGCCCGGCACATTGTCCACCGCATCGCCGGTCAGCATCAGATAATCGACGATGCGCTCGGGCGGCACGCCGAACTTGCGAATCACGCCCTCGCGGTCCTGGCGCTCGCCCGACATGGTGTTGATCAGCTCCACCCGATCCCCGACGAGCTGGGCCAGATCCTTGTCGCCCGTCGAAATGATGGTATAAAAGCCGCTTTCGCCCGCCCGACGCGCCAGGGTGCCGATGATGTCGTCGGCTTCCACGCCCGGCGCCACGATCACGGTCCAGCCCAGCGCGGCAGCGGCTTGATGGATCGGCCCGATCTGCTCCCGCAGGTCTTCCGGCATCGATGGCCGGTGGGCCTTGTAGTCGGGGTAGATCGTTTCCCGGAACGAGCCGCCGGGCGCGTCGAACACACAGGCCCCATGGGTGGCCACGTCCTTGTAATCCTGCATCAGCCTCCGTAACATGGAGATGACGCCATACAGGGCTCCGGTGGGTTCGCCGCGCGCATTGCGCAGATCGGGCATCGCATGATAGGCGCGGTACAGGTAGCTGGACCCATCCACGAGCAACAAGGTTTTTTTCATGACGGACAATAAGACGAAACGCGTTTCGGCCGAACAACAGATTCCCACGATTATTGCAGAGATGCGCGCGGCGGCTGAGGCCTTCCAGAAAATCGGCCTGGGAGTCAGCCTCTTCGGCAGCGCCCGGATCCCTCCCGGCCACCCTTTCTACACCCAGGGCATGGAACTGGGCGCGCGCATCGCCCAGCTCGGCCTGCCGGTGATCGCCGGCGGCGGCCCCGGCCTGATGGAAGCCGCCAACCGCGGCGCCTTCGAGGCCGGCGGACGCAGCGTCGGCCTGAACATCCGCCTCCCGCGTGAAAAGACCGACAACCCCTACCAGACCGACAGCCTGCAATTCGAATATTTCAATTCGCGCAAGGCCTCGTTCTTCATGCACAGCCTGGCCTATGTGGTGCTGCCCGGCGGCTTCGGCACGCTGGACGAGCTGTTCGAGGCGATCACGCTGGTACAGACGATGAAACAGCCGCCCGCCCCCATCATTCTGGTGGGCAAGGCGTTCTGGTCCGGCCTGGTGGAATGGGTCCGCGACCAACTGCTGACCCACGGCATGATCGGGCCCTTCGACCTCGACCTGCTGCTGGTCACCGACGACATCGATGAAGTCGTCCGCCTCATCCAGGAAGCCGCCCAGATCGAGCAGCAGCGCGAGCCCGCGCTGCCGACCTGAGCCCGCGGATGCGCGCCCCGGGCCGGCGCCCGCGGGGATTCTTCTAGGGGTAATGCTTGATGCGCCCAGGCAGGAACCTGGGTTAACATCACGCCTTGTCACTGTCGGCCGGCGCCACCCGCCGCCCGGCTCCCCAGGAGAACATTCAATGAAAACCACCCTGCTTGGCGCCGCGCTGCTGATCGCGGCCGGCCTGATCCCCGCCGTCGGCTCCGCCGCCGACGCCAAGGAACTCAAGATCGCCACCGAAGCCGGCTACCCGCCGTTCGAATACCGCAATCCCAATGGCCAGCTCGAGGGATTCGACATCGACATCGGCAACGAGGTCTGCAAGCGTCTGAACCGCACCTGCGTGTGGATCGACCAATCCTTCGACAGCCTGATCCCCGGCCTGCAGGCGCGCAAGTTCGACCTGGCCAATTCCACCATGACCGCCACCGAGGCGCGCAAGAAGGTCATCGACTTCTCCACGCCCATGTACATCGTGCCGGTCAAGCTGATGGTCAAGAAAGGCAGCGGCCTGGAACCCACCGCCGAATCCCTGAAGGGCAAGCGCGTCGGCGTCCAGCAGGGCACCACGATGGAAACCTACGCCCGCAAACACTGGGCGCCCAAGGGGGTCGAGGTCGTCGCCTATCCCAGCTACACGAACGCCTACGTGGACGTCACGGCCGGCCGCCTGGACGCCACCTTCCAGGAAGCCCAGAGCGCGGTCGACGGCTTCCTGAACAAGCCCGAGGGCGCCGGCTACGAGCTCGCCGCCATGACGCTGGACGATCCGATCCTGAACGAACCCATCGCCATGGGCATCCGCAAGGGCAACGCGCTCAAGGCCGACGTGGACAAGGTGCTCAAGGCCATGCTGGCCGACGGCACCCTCCAGGGCTACGCGAAGAAATACTTCGCCGAGGGCCTGATCCAGTTCCCCGCCCAGTGATCCCGCGCCCGCCGCGCGATGTCGCCTGACCGCGCGGCCGGCCCATCCCAATCCGGGCGAGGCCGTTCCGGCGCGCGAGCCGGGGCGCCCCGCCCTTCCGTCCATCCCCGATTTCCATGTTTCTAGACGGCTACGGCCCCCTGCTGCTGGCGGGGACCTGGGTCACCATCAAGCTGGCTTTGCTGTCCCTGGCCGTGGCCGTGGGGCTGGGGCTGCTGGGCGCCTGGGCCAAGCTCTCTTCCTCCTGGGGAGCGCGTCTGGCCGCCACGGCCTACACCACCCTCATCCGCGGCGTGCCGGACCTGGTGCTGATGCTGCTGATCTTCTTCAGCATGCAGATCTACCTGAACAACCTGACCGATCTGCTCGGACTGGACCCGATCGACATCGATCCCTTCGGGGCCGGGGTGCTGACGCTGGGCTTCATCTACGGCGCCTATTTCGCTGAGACCTTCCGGGGCGCCTTCATGGCCGTGCCGTACGGCCAGATGGAAGCCGCCACGGCCTACGGCATGCGCGAATTCCAGATCTTCCGCCGCGTCCTGTTCCCGCAGATGATGCGCCATGCCCTGCCCGGCATCGGCAACAACTGGCAGGTTCTGCTGAAATCCACCGCTCTGGTGTCGCTGATCGGCCTGTCCGACCTGGTCAAGGTCGCCCAGGACGCCGGCAACGTCACCTTCCGGGTGTTCCTGTTCATCAGCCTGACCGGCCTGATCTACCTGGCCCTCACCACCCTGTCCAACGGCATCCTGTACTGGCTGGACCGGCGCTACAGCGTGGGCGTGCGCAAGGCGCAGCTATGATCGACGTACTCGACCAATTCTGGCGCGCCTACCTGTACGCCAGCAACGGCAGCGCCTCCGGGATGGCCGTCACCCTGTGGCTGCTGGTCCTGTCGGTGTCGATGGGCTTCTTCATCTCCATCGGTCTGGCCGTGGCCAGGGTGTCCTCCCGCCGCTGGCTGTCGATCCCGCTGTGGGCGTTCAGCTACGTCTTCCGGGGCACCCCGCTGTACGTACAGATCCTGTTCATTTACGCCGGCATCTACAGCCTGGATTTCATCAAGGGCACGCCGCCCCTGGCGGCGTTCTTCCAGAGCGGCTTCAACTGCCTGGTGCTGGCCCTGACGCTGAATACCGTGGCCTACACGACCGAGATCTTCGCCGGCGCCATCCGCGCCACCAGCGCGGGCGAAATCGAAGCCGCGCGCGCCTACGGCATGACGCGCTTCGCCATGTACCGCCGGGTGATCCTGCCCTCGGCCCTGCGCCGCGCGCTGCCGGCCTACAGCAACGAGGTCATCCTGATGCTGCATGCCACGTCCCTGGCTTTCACCGCCACCGTGCCCGACATCCTGAAAGTCGCCCGCGACGCCAATTCGGCCACCTACCAGACCTTCGCTTCCTACGGGCTCGCCGCCCTGCTCTACCTGTGCCTGTCGTTCGCGCTGATCGGGCTGTTCCGCCGGTTCGAGCGCCGCACGCTGGCCTACCTGGGCACCCACCGCTAGAGCCCGTCCATACTCATCGCCATGTCCAAACTCGACGTCATCAACATCCACAAGCGCTACGGCGACAACGAGGTCCTCAAGGGCGTCTCGCTCACGGCCAATGCCGGCGACGTGATCTGCATCCTGGGCTCCAGCGGCTCGGGCAAGTCGACCTTCCTGCGCTGCATCAACTTCCTGGAAAAACCCAATCAGGGCTCGGTGTCGCTGAACGGCGAACTGCTGAAGATCGTGCACGACAAGCACGGCGAACCCCATGCCGCCGACCTGGACCAGCTGCGTCGCCTGCGCTCCAAACTGGCGATGGTGTTTCAGCATTTCAATCTGTGGGCGCACATGAACGTGCTGGGCAATGTGATCGAAGCCCCGATCCAGGTGCTGAAGCTGAGCCGGGCCGAGGCCGTCGAGCGCGCCCGCCACTACCTGGCCAAGGTCGGCCTGGACCCCAAGCTCGAGACCCAGTACCCCTCGTCCCTGTCGGGCGGCCAGCAGCAGCGCGTGGCGATCGCCCGCGCCCTGGCCATGGAGCCCGAAGTCATGCTCTTCGACGAGCCTACATCCGCCCTGGATCCGGAACTGGTGGGCGAAGTCCTGAAGGTCATGCAGAAACTCGCCGAGGAAGGCCGGACCATGCTGGTCGTCACCCACGAAATGGGGTTCGCGCGTAATCTGGCGTCCCAGGTCATGTTCCTGCACCAGGGCGTGGCCGAGGAAGTCGGCCCGCCGGCCGATCTGTTCGACAACCCGCAAAGCCCCCGGCTGCGACAGTTCCTCTCGGGAAACCTGAAGTAAGGCTTTAAAACCGCAACCGCATCACCCGATGCGGGATCCCCGCGTCCATGAAGGTTTCGCCCTCTTCCACGAAACCGTGACGGGCGTAGAAAGGCCGGGCTTGCAGTTGTGCGTCCAGCACGACCTCAGCGTCCCCCCGGCGGCGCGCCGCATCCATCAGCGCGGTCAACAGGAGCGAGCCGACGCCCTGTCCGCGCCAGGGCTTGCGTACGGCCATGCGGCCGATGTGGCCGTCAGGCAGCAGCCGGCCGGTGCCCATGGCCCGGCCGTCGGCATCATAGGCGATGGCGTGCAGGCACTGCGCGTCGCGGGCGTCCAGTTCCTCATCCAGCGGCACCCGCTGTTCCTCGACGAAGACCTCAAGGCGGATGCGGCCGGCTTCGACGCCCAGCGCATCCCAACCGCCCGTGACGACACGGCGGCCCTGGGCGGGGCCATCCAGGGCGAACTCCAGCACCTCGGGCAGCCAGTCGGCGAAATCCGAAATGCCGTGGTCGCCGCCTTCGATGATGCGCTGGCGGCTCCCCGCGAAGCGGTCACGCATTTCCCGCCAGTCCAGGACCTCGTCGCCGGTGGCGGCCAGCAGGAAATAGCGTTCGGGGTGCGTCAGGCACGGGATGTCGGCCTCGGCGCGCGCCAGTTCATCCACGTATCGCGGCAGGAATTCGAAAGGCTCGTCGCCGTGGAAAGTGCGATGCGAGCCGACCTGGGTCTCCAGGTCGCGCGCCGCGTGGACAACGGGGTTGAGCAGCACGGCGCGGCAGCCCAGGCGTTCGGCCAGCCAGGTGGCATAGAAACCGCCCAGGGATGAGCCGACAATGGTCAGGCGGGCCGCCGCATCGGTGCCTCCCGGCATCACGCCGTCCCGATGCTCGCCGGCGGTATCAATCCCCAGGCGGTCCCGCGCCCATTCCAGCGCCAGGCTCAGCGCCGCCGCCGGGCTGGCGGGCAGTTGCGGACAATGCCAGTCGGCCGCCAGGCCTCGTTCGGCCATGGCCATGGCCATCAGGCGGGCCTTGAGGGAATCGGGCGAGGACCGGAATCCGTGCAGATAGAGCATCATGGCGGGGCGCAGCGCGGCAATCCGGGCGCCCGGCGGCGCGCGACGGAGCCAGTCCTTCATTTTAAGCAGTAAGATCCTGCGATTACCCTATCCGCATTGCCGCCCGATCCCATGCCGCTCCTCGAACCGGTCAGCACGCTGCGCACCTACGACGGCCAAGCCCACGTCCACGCCCATGACCACGCGCAGATCATGGCGCCGCTGAGCGGGCGCATGGAACTGGAGGTCGATGGGCATGCCGCGTTCACGGATCCGTCCTGCGGCCTGTTGATCCCGGCGGGGGCCCGGCACGCCTATTGCGCGCGACCCGGCACCCGCATCCTGGTGATCGACGCGCCCGGATCGGCCGGCCTCGACCGGTTGCGGCGCTTCGCCCTGTCGCCTGCCTGCCGCGCCCTGGCCGGCCAGGGGGACGCCGGACAACAGCTGGCCCTGCTGCTGGGTCTGCCCACGGTGCTCTCCTCGCGCCGGGGTCTGGACCTGACGCGCCTGGACGCCGAGCTGGCCGGCGCGCTGCACGAGCCCTGGCCGACGGCACGCATGGCCCGACTGTTCAACCTGAGTCCTCAGCGCTTCCACGCCCGTCTGCTGGAACTGACCGGCCGCACGCCGGGCGACCATCTGCGCGCCCTGCGGCTGGAATCCGCCAGCCGCATGCTGGCGCGAGGCGCGACGCTGGAATTCGCCGCCGCCCAGGTCGGCTACCGGTCCGGCAGCGCCCTGGCCTACGCGCTGCGACGCGACCGGGGCATCGGCGCACGCGGGCTGCGCCGGTCCGGCGACTGATCCGCCCCGCGCCGGCGCGGGGCCCGCTCGGCGACCCGGCCGGACGCGCCTTCCACCGCGAGCGTTTCTCGACAAAAACCCGGCAGCCGTGATGCCATCATGGCGGCATGAGCACGATTCCGAATCCTTCCACGGCCGCCGTCATCCGGCCCCTGCGCGGCATCCTGCTGGTGCTGTGCGCCGGCATGCTGTGGGGCACCACGGGCACGGCCCAGAGCTTTTCCGACGGCGCCCTGTCGCCTTACTGGGTGGGCGCCCTGCGTCTGGGAGTGGCGGCCCTCTTTTTCCTGGTCTACGCTGGTTCGATCAGCGGACCGTCGCACCTGGCCCGCCAGCTTGCGGACCTGGACTGGCGCCGCGCGGCCTGGGCCGGCGCCTGCATGGCAGGCTACAACCTGACGTTCTTCGCCGGGGTGAAGGCCACGGGCGTGGCCGTCGGAACGGCGCTGGCCATCGGCAGCGGCCCCATCTGGGCCGGCTTGCTGCAACTGGCCGGCGGCGCGAGGCCCGGCTCCGGGTGGTGGGCGGGCACGCTGCTGGCGGTGGGCGGCGGCGTGCTGCTCGTCTTCGGACGTGGCGGCGACATCCAGGCCGATCCGCTGGGCATCGCCCTTTGCCTGGCCTCGGGCCTGACCTACGCGCTCTATGCCCTGCTGAACAAGAAACTGGTGCGGCATTCGACACCGGCCGTCGCCACGCTGGGGGTGTTTCTGGTGGGCGCCCTGCTGGCCCTGCCGGCCGCCGGATTCTGGGTCGGGCCGCCGCAGATCACGGTCTCGGGATGGCTGGTGGTCGGTTTCCTGGGCATCGCCTCGACGGGCATCGCCTACCTGCTCTTCAGCACGGGCCTGCGCGGCATCAGCGCGGCCACCGGCGTGTCGCTGGCCCTGATGGAGCCCGTCACCGCCTTCCTGCTGGCGCTGGCGGTGGTGGGTGAACGGCCCGGCGTCCTGGCCTACGCCGGCCTGGCCGCGCTGCTGGCCGGGCTGGCCCTCGTGATCCGGGCCGAAACCCGGTAAACCCGGCCTCCGACCGCGCCGCTTGCAAGCGGCCCGGATTCGACAGGCACGGAATCGTCCGCAGGGACTTTTCCGTGCCCAGTCTCATCCCCGCACACATGGCGGGGTCTTCACGGGTCTGACCGATCCAGCAATCAGGCCGATTCGCGCAGGCTGCGGCGGCGCTCGTGTTCCTGCAGATGGCGCTTGCGCAGGCGGATCGACTTGGGCGTGACCTCGACCAGTTCGTCGTCGGCGATGAATTCGACGGC